>NZ_BAAIAK010000004.1:0-529032 GCF_054600775.1 Pseudomonas sp. MHK4
CGGCGAAGGCGTATTTGAAATCGCCTTCGCCGGCAAGCCGGGCTCCTACAGGTCCGTTTCAATCGCGAATCAACCGCCACGCCTCGTCCACGGGCAACGGCTGTTTCATCCGTTCGGCGAGCATCGCCATCGTGCGCTCTTCCTCACAGGCCACAGCCGCCGTCACCACGCCGTTTTTGCCGAACAGGCCGATAAAGGGCGGGTTGTTCGGATCACCCTTGAACTCGACTTCGTCCCAGGCTTGCGCGTGGCCAAGGTAGTCGTAGTTCTTGCCAAAGTGCCAGGTCCAGAAATAGGGCACGTCGAGGTAATGTTCATCGCCCCCGAGCATGTTCGCCGCCGCGATCCGCGCCTGTTGTTGCGCCAGGCGCCAGTGTTCAATACGTTGCGGTTGACCATTGAGCGCGAAGGTAGCGATATCGCCAGCGGCCCACAGCCCTTCCGTCACGCGCATCCCGCCGTCGACCAGCAACGACTGATCCTTTTCCTTCGGCAGGTCGGCAAAGGCTGCGGTCGCCGGGGTGACGCCAATCCCCACCAGCACCAGGTCCGCCGGTAGACGCTGATCATTATCCAGGAGCACGGCTTCGACTCGCGTCGTTCCTTCGATCTGCACGGCCTCACCGTCCGTCCGGTACACCACTCCGTTAGCCTCGTGCAGCGCCAGGATCGCTTTGCCTACGCTGTCGCCGAACTGTTTGGCAAAAGGCACCTGTTGCCGGGCCAGGACCGTGACGTCCAGACTGTATTGGCGCAGGGATGAAGCGGACTCCATGGCGATGAAACTGTCGCCGATGATCACCACGCGCTGACCGGGTTTGGCGCTCTGCAGAATTTGCCGGGCATGGTCCCTGGAGCGTAATACGAATACCTGCGGCAGCTCGGCGCCGGGTAACTCCAGTGGCTTGGGGATGCCTCCGGTTGCCAACAAGGCAGCGTCATATTCGAGTGACTGGCCGTCGGCCAACTGCAACACCCGGTTTTCAGCATCCAGGCTCGTCACTTGCGCGTTGATCCGCTCGATGCGTTGCTCGCGGTAGAACGCTTCAGCGCGCAGGGCAGGGACTTCATCCGGCGGGGTTTGCCCGGCAATCACGAATTTGCTCAGCACCGTGCGGTCATAACCCGCTGTTTCGCGGTCGACCAGCAGCACCCGGCCACCAAAACCTTTCTCACGCAGGGCCGATGCCGCCGCCGTTCCCGCAGCACCCGCACCGACAATCACAAAGGTACGTGCGTCATCGGCGGGTGGGGTGTGGGCGTCCTGCAGCGGCTGATCGCCCACCCAGACTTCGTCGTCACGCACCTCGAGGGGATAGCGCTTGAGGCTGTCCAGGGCGGGAGGTTCGCACAACCCGCCATCCTCGATCCGAAATTGCGCCTTGTGCCACGGACAGGTCAGCCGCCCATGGCACAGCGCGCCTTCGGCCAGCGGCGCCCCGGCATGCGGGCATTCGCCTTGATAGGCGCGCACTTGATCGCCGACTTTCAGCAGGAGGATCTTGCTGCCCTGGACGCTGACTTCCAGGCCACGGTCTTCGGGTATATCGGCGACACGGGCAACGCGATGCAGGGTCATGATCGCTCTCCAGACAGGCGTTTCAATTAAGAGTCTGGCGCTTATCGCGAGGTTCATCCAATTCCCACTGCCACCGCGTGAACGGTCCGGCTATAGTTTGCTCGCCGACCTCGGCCCCATCCGCACAAGGTGCTCCCGGTATGACCCGATTGACCTCTCTGACCCCTTGGCTAGCGGCCTTAACAGTCGCCCTTTGCGTGCAATTTCCGGCGCAGGCGGCCCAAGAGCGTTTCACCCTGAACATCCCGGGCGTCTCGGATGATCGCCTGTTCACCTCGGCCGCCGCCAGTGACGCCCAGGGTTGCGGTGGGCACAACGTCTCGCCAGCACTGAACTGGAACGCCGGCCCCGCTGGCACGCTCAGCTACGCCATCGTCATGCATGACCCCGACGGCCAAAAAGGCCAGGGCGTCGATCATTGGGTGCATTACGGCATCAAGGCCGGCACTCACCAGATTGCGGCGGGCGTCGGCGCAAAATCCGCGCTCGAAGGTGTCGGTGGCACCAACAGCAAAGGCACGACGGGGTACATCGGTCCTTGCCCACCGGTTGGCGACAGCGCGCATCACTACATCATCCAGCTCTACGCCCTGGACCTGGCGCCGGATGCCCTGCCAGCCGGCCTGACTCGCGCCCAACTGCTGGAAAAAATCAAAGGTCACGTGCTGAGAAATAGCAGCGTGGTACGGCGCTACCACCGCTGAAGATTTTTTAGCGCGGGTTAACCCGAACCGTTGGGGCTGTCCGTCTTACAGGATGAATGGATCAATTTCCTCCTGAGGTCAGCCCCATGTCCCTCCCTCTGCATATTCTGCGTCCGCTCGCCCAGGGTTTCGCCGCCGGGCTGTTGCTGGCCGTTGCCGGCTGCGGTGTTTCGTCCACGCCCGATCCTGCCTCGGTGTCCGAGCCGGCCCAGGCCGAGTTGAAAACCGAATCGCCTGTGCAGCAAGAAATGCTCGACGCCGATGCGTCGATAAGCAAGCGCAGCGTCAGGCCGGCACCGATGGCCGGCTTCGCGCCGATGCCCCCGGGCGAATCTTATCCACAGGGCTATCGCGACGAACAGCGCGAGCAATACCAGGCCCTGGCCGACAACGCCATCCACAGCGTCGCCGAAACGCCGGTCTCGACCTTCAGCGCCGACGTCGACACCGGCGCCTACGCCAACGTCCGCCGTTTGCTCAACCAAGGGCGACTGCCACCGGAAGGGGCGGTGCGTCTGGAGGAGATGGTCAATTACTTCCCTTACGACTACGCCTTGCCCACAGATGGTTCGCCCTTTGGCGTGACCACGGAACTGGCAGCGTCTCCCTGGAATTCGCATACGCGCTTGTTGCGCATCGGCATCAAGGCCTCGGACCGCGCGGTCGCGCAACTGGCCCCGGCGAACCTGGTGTTCCTGGTGGACGTGTCCGGCTCGATGGATCGCCGCGAGGGCCTGCCGCTGGTCAAAAGCACGCTGAAATTGCTGGTCGATCAACTGCGAGAACAAGACCGGGTTTCATTGGTGGTCTACGCCGGGGAATCGCGCGTGGTACTGGAACCCACTTCCGGACGAGAAAAGGTGAAGATTCGTGCAGCCATCGATCAATTGACCGCGGGTGGTTCCACCGCAGGAGCCTCGGGTATCGAACTGGCTTATCAACAGGCGCAACAGGCGTTTATCCCCAAGGGCATCAACCGCGTTCTACTGGCCACTGACGGAGACTTCAACGTCGGCGTCAGCGACTTCGACAGCCTCAGGCAAATGGCTGTGGATAAACGCAAGACGGGCGTATCCCTGACCACCCTGGGTTTCGGTGTGGATAACTACAATGAACACCTGATGGAACAACTGGCCGATGCCGGCGATGGCAATTACGCCTACATCGACAACCTGCGCGAGGCGCGCAAGGTGCTGGTGGATCAACTCGGCTCGACCCTCGCCGTGGTGGCGAAAAACGTAAAGCTGCAGGTGGAGTTCAACCCGGCACAGGTCAGCGAGTATCGGCTGCTCGGCTATGAAAACCGAGCGCTCAAACGTGAGGATTTCAGCAATGACAAGGTAGATGCCGGTGAAATCGGTGCAGGGCATACCGTGACGGCGTTGTACGAAATTGTGCCCAAGGGTGAGAAGGGCTGGCTGGAACCGCTGCGCTACGGCAAACCGGGCTTGGCTGTTTCCGATAAAAGCGGAGAATTGGCGATGCTGCGTGTGCGTTATCAGTTACCGGAAGGTGGGAATAGTCGCTTGATCGAACGCCCGATCGTTGACAGCCCAGTGGACAAAGCCAGTGACGACCTGCGCTTTGCAGCGGCAGTGGCGGCGTTTTCCCAGCAGCTCAAGGACGGCCGCTACACCGGCGAGTTCAGGCTCAAGGACACCGAAGCGCTGGCCCGTGGTGCACGGGGCGATGACCGCTTCGGCCTGCGCAGCGAGTTCGTGCAGTTGGTGCAACTGGCGCAGAGTCTGCGCACGACCACCGCGTCGAATCCAATCGACTCTGACCGACGGATTGAATAGTGAGTCGATTGAAGGGGTTCATCAGCCAGCTGTTTGCGCCCGCAAGCAGCTCCGAGGCCAGCAGCGACGAAGCGCTGCTGGCCCGTTATCGCGAGGGCGAGGGCGCGGCGTTCGAGATTCTGTACGCGCGCCACCGCCATGGCTTATACCGGTTTCTGCTGGGGTTGAGCGGCAGGGCGGAACTCGCCGAGGAGGTCTATCAGGAAACCTGGTTGAGCCTGATCCGCAGCGGCAGTCAGCCACAAGGTCGGGCTACTTTTCGTACCTGGCTCTGCCAGATTGCCCGCAACCGCTTGATCGATCACTGGCGCAAACACGGCGTCCATCAACCGCTGCACGACAGCTACGACGAACAGGCCCATGCTCTGCCCGATGACACAACCGATCCCGAGCAACTGCTGAGCCTGAGCCGCGACAGCCAGCGTCTGGAGGCCGCCCTGCAAGCCTTGCCCGCCGACCAGCGCGAAGTGTTCTTGCTGCGCGCCTACAGCGATCTCGATTTGCCGCAGATCGCCACCCTCACCGAAACACCGCTGGAAACCGTCAAGAGCCGCTTGCGTTACGCCCAGCAAAAACTGCGTCGGCTGCTGGCCGAGGAGGTACTGACATGACTGACGCCAAGCACACAACGGACCGAACGCTCGAACATTACCGCGAGCAGGCCACCGGCGAACCCCCGGCGCATCTCGACGCCTTGATCCTGGCCGCCGCGCGCAACGAAGCGCCCGCGCCGAAGCGAGGTCTCTGGCAACGCTGGATTCGCGCCTGCCAGCAACCCCGCTGGCAAGTGGCATTCGCCAGCCTGGTCGGCATCGCACTGATGCTCTCGCTGGTCCAGCGCACGCCTGAGCAAGTGCCCGGCTACGACTTCGCGCCTGCGGCACCGGTCGCCAAACAGGAAGCCGAAGCAGCGCCGCCAGCGCTGGCCCGTTCCCTCAATGCTCCGGCTGGCGCGCTCTCAGCACCGGCCCCTGCACCCGCCGCGCCAATGGCGGAATCGGCAGCCCCTGCACAGCGCGAAGCTTTCAGTGCCGACATGGCGGACCAAGCCAAAGCCAGCAAGCGTGCCGCGGCCCCGGTGACATCCCTGGATGAGCAATTGCGCGAAGTGCTGCGCCTGCAAAAAACCGGGCACAAGCAAGCCGCCGATAAACTGCTGGCCGACCTGCACAAACGCTTCCCCGACGAAAACCTCAGCGCCCGACTCAAGGAATTGCAGAAAAACTGATCGGCCTAACGCTCGACGATTTGGCATCATGGCCCGAAAGCGCGCACTATCGGGCCATAGTCGATGCGTTGGAGGATGCCGTGACAAAAAAAATCGACCGCATCGCCCAAATGCTCAACTGCCCGGAAAAGGGCGAGGAACTACGGCGGGCAATTACTGAAAGTCGTAAGGATTTTCTGCTGAATCAGCCGGAAGTGGACGAGGCAGAGGACGAAGACGTTCTTGAAGAGGAAGAATTCGAGGACGATGAGGATGATGAATACGACGAGTTTGACTGGACGACAGAATGAAAAAACCGCTTCGGCGGTTTTTTTGTTTGGGGCGCTATCGATGCCCCAATTAGTGTCATGACGCAATACCTTGCATGCTTGATTTAATGTGCATACAATAAATCCATGCAAATAACCTTCGACCCTGCCAAGCGTGACAAGACCCTGATCGAGCGTGGGGTTGACTTTGCCGACGCTGCTGCCGTCTTTGCTGGTCACCACTTCACCGCCCAGGACATGCGGCAGGAATACGGAGAGCTCCGCTTTATCACCGTCGGCTTGTTGATCGGTCGAATGGTGGTGATGGTCTGGACGCCTCGCGGCGAGGCTCGCCGCATCATCTCTATGAGGAAAGCCAATGAGCGCGAACAAACCCAATACCGAAGCCGTCTGGGTTGATCCAGACGATGCACCGGAACTCACCGATACCTTCTTTGAGCGCGCCGACGAATTCAAGGGCGCTCGACTTGTTCGGCGCGGCAGGCCCAAGGCGGACGTCGTGCGCGAGCGGATAACGATCCGGCTTGAAGCTGACGTACTGGCGCAATTCAAGGCCTCGGGGCCAGGCTGGCAAACACGTATGAATGCCGCCTTGGCCGACTGGCTCAAGACGCACACGCCCAGCGAATTGAAGGCGTAACCACGGGTGCGCCTCGCCCCTTCGAGGTGAGCAGTAATGCGGGGCAGCCGGCTTGCCATCGGTTCACAAAAAAATGTGATGCACCCACCGAAATCCCGAAGACGACACCCACAAAAAGCCCCAGACCCAACGGCCTGAGGCTTTCTCGTTTCTATGTTCCTTTATCCGAAGGTGCTGATGGGAGCCTGGGTCTGGGCTTTGAATGCTTTTTCGGCAGCTTTCCTACGGGTAGCAATGTCGCTAGCAAATGTTCTCAACTCGTTTATATGAGTTTTTATCTCTGCTGGCGTTGGCCTATTCTCAGAGAGAGCCCGAGATTTATCGTGGCCGTACATCCAACTGCTAGCGAGGGACATATTGATAGTTACTCGGTTAGCATCTGAAGGCTCGATTGTGATTTGGCCTAGTCTCGTAGTTTGTACGCTATTTCTTCCGCGGCTAACTATATCAAAGAAAAGGTCTTGCTCTATCGATGCCTCCCAGGCCTCCCTTAGTAGGCAGTAGAGCATTGCAGATCTTTTATTATAATCTGAGATATCTGTATCATATAGATCCTTGAAAGAATTTAACTCCTGCTCCAAATTATGCGCTCTGCTACTTGTGCTCATTCCTCGCCAAGGCGCCTCTATATGGCAGAATCCAGAATCCTTTCCATTTCTTCTGACTGTAAATGATGAAACGGCAGGGCGTGTACTCTCACTCAATGCCATTTCGGTGCACTTACCATCGATTTCCATTATAAGTGCCAGATCGTGGGTAAAAATTATTAATTGTCTAGATAGGGCCTCCTGGCATAGGCGGGAGGCGATTTTTTCGCGATATACGTGATCAAGAGAGCTAACTGGATCATCAAAGACGATGGGCGATGAATTTGCAAATGTTTTTATCTCAGCGAGGTAAGCAGCTAGCGAAACGACTTTCTGCTCGCCTTCACTGAGAACCTTTCCTGGTTTTTGGGCAAAAAAGGGGACGTATTTATTTTTCGCAGTTGCCCATCTGGGTTGGGAGCATTTCTGCTATTGACGACTCCGCCAGGGTTGTCGCGCACGGCCCATCTGCCTACCGACTAATGCCTCAATGGCGGTAACTCGGCTGGAGTTCGGGTTATAGCCTTCGTCTCCGCGCTGAGTCATTGACCATCCCATGATTTCCGTCAGCTGCGAATCGCATCCTTCAGGTAGCTCAACTTCAAAAGGCATGAACTCGGTTTCTTTGTCGAAAGCTTCAATGATGTATTTCAAGATTCCACCTCGCGAGTATCGTCAGCATTTTTGGTTTGCTCACCTGTTTTTGGGTCAAACTCCCCTAGGTACTTTCCGCGTTTGTTGTATTTCTCAACAGCTCCATGCTGGCTATCCCACTCGAAAAAATCCCATCTCTTGTCTTCCATCGGCGCGGCACTGCATCGGTTTGAAATGGTGCAGTCGAGCAATTGCCAAAGTCGCGCTCGAAACGCAGTAGACGATCCATTTAGGGTTTCTCGATTTCAAATCGGAGAGCGTGAGGCGATCCAGATCGGGTGTAGTGGATGCGTTCAGTGGCGATCTGTTCCGCTCTGGTGTCAGGCTAGCGTCACTCGATTAGGGCAAATCGCTGGCGCCGTACTTGGTCACACTCTCGCATTCACTCCGCTACGCCCGTACTCCGATGAACAGGTCTAGCGCCGTCGGTAATTGCTCATTAATTGCTTCGGCTATTTGCTGCACTTGCTCGCTCGTTAGTGGAAGCTCCCCATCAGCCTCCGCCGCTAAGCTTTCCCAACCCAATACATCCATAACTACTTGCTCATACTCCTGAGCGATGTCCAGTTCAAACTTAATCGAGCTGTCTGCGCTACCGCTTGCAAGGAATCCTGTGATTTCTAAGAACATGATTTTTTCTCTGTTTATTTTGGTGTTGTACGACCTGGTTTCGGCGGTTTTCTCATATCGCCAGTTTCAGCGTCGAATTCACCTAAGTGCTTGCCCTGTTTATCGTATATCTCAACCGCTCCATGCTGGCTGTCCCACTCATAAATTCGGCCTTTTCGATCCTTCCAGCGACTGCGTTTTTTTCCTCCCCCCTGGACGCTAGATTTTGGACTGTCACGCACCGCGTCAGGGAAAGCCGTTAGCCCTTTGGGGGCAGGGTGATACTTGATATCACCGCCGCCAGCAGGTTTTGAAAATACCAGGTACAGCGAGCTAAGCCCGGTGTTTGCCGGAAACACCAGAATACAGTCGTCGGTTTCAACGTCCTCGCCAGCCGGATAACCCTCGATCGCCGAGTCTGTGTTTTCCGGTATGGGGTGAACCAGGATGATGGGATCGCTCCTGCGTTGCTCAGGATGGACCAAAGGCGGGATGGCCAGCCGTCCGCTGGGTGTCCACAAAATAGTGATGCCGTTCAAATCCGCTTCGAGCACGGTTTTGGTGGCGTTCCATTTGACCTGCACCGTGCGTACGGAATCGTCGCCGGACGGGCCGGTATGAATACCATAGACCTGCATCACGCCTTCGGCATCACGGCGAAACTGAAAGCGGACACGGGTAGGTGCGTGGCTTACCTGGCGCAGATCGTCGTCATTGTAGAGCGTCCCATCGCCCATCTGGGAGGGGAGCATCCCCGCAATGAACACTCCGGCAGGATTGCCGCGCAAGGCCCACCTGAATCCGTGTTGCAGGATGCCGCTACCGGCTGTGCGCCCCAGCACCGCGTCGAAGCCTACCGCGAGTTTAATCGCCTCGATTGAAGAGGGGACAAGCATGGGCGCCACCAGCATGACCTTGCCAAAGTCTGAGGCGGGGACGCTGGCTGTACCGGGTTTGGTACTGCCCCAGTTTCCAGAGGCGCAGGACTTGGCAAACACCCGATCGGTGCGGGGCTTTGGCTCCGGCCAAGGCTCTTTGGGGCGGATGTAGACCGGTTCAGGCTCGGGCGCTGGACTGGGCCTGTAGCCGCCGCCGGAGCGGATGGGGATGTCTGAAACCAGCAGCCAATCCCCTCTCCTGACCGCCTCGACAATCTCGCTGTCCTGGGTGATGTAGGTAGTTCGCAGAAGCTCAGCCAACCCTTGCAGGGAATACCTCCCGCACATCAGGGCGCTACTAACTTTTCGAGCGGCCACATACGGGTCTTCGACACGTAGCAAGCCCCTGTCAGACCTCCTTATCAAGCGCATTGCATTCCCTCGGATCAAGTCAGGCGGGACATTCTGAGAAGGGCGCGTCGTACCCAGCAACAAAAAGACTTTTGCGACATTTGTCCGAGTAGAGGGTAGGGTTTAACGAGGAGGCCGCATGAACTTACCTCTCCCTACCTGATGATCGCTTTACCGATGGCGACGCAGGTGGTCGGTGGTGCCTGTCTGGCGGTGATTCTGCGCAGCTGCTCATGCGCGGAACCTTTGCGGGTTCAGCATTTTTCGATGAATACGACGAGTTTGATTGGACCACAGAATGAAAAAACCGCTTAGGCGGTTTTTTTGACCCACAAAAAAGCCCCAGACCCTACGGCCTGAGGCTTTCTCGTTTCTACGTATGGTGCACCAGGCGGGATTCGAACCCACGACCCCTGCCTTCGGAGGGCAGTACTCTATCCAGCTGAGCTACTGGTGCAGCGGGCGCCATGATACTCATATGCATTGCGGGCGTCCATGCTGCTGAATCGCCTGTGTTTTTTTAAAGCGTAACCTGTGTTTGCTACGTTGATCAGAAAAATGAAGCAAAAAAGAGGTTTTCGTTCTTTTTTTCGAACGGCCTATTGTCCTTTACCCCCTTTGATCCTAGGATTCGTTTGAGATTTCAAACGCTCTTGTCTGGGTGCTGAACCGCACGATTTGAATCAGTGCGCTATTTATGTGCTTCAGCCCGGTGAATGATTTCCCTGACGGCAGCCTACTGAGGCGCCTTTCTACAATCATAATTTGCTCCGCGCCTGCCGCGGTGCTGTTAAGGAAAGCCGACATGCAGCTTAAAGACACCCAGTTGTTCCGCCAGCAAGCCTTCATCGATGGCGCTTGGGTTGACGCGGACAATGGTCAGACGATCAAGGTCAACAACCCGGCAACGGGCGAAATCCTGGGCACCGTGCCGAAAATGGGCGCTGCCGAAACCCGCCGTGCGATCGAAGCCGCTGACAAAGCGCTGCCGGCCTGGCGTGCACTGACCGCCAAAGAACGTGCGAACAAGCTGCGTCGCTGGTTCGAGCTGATCATCGAGAACCAGGACGACCTGGCTCGTTTGATGACCCTGGAGCAGGGCAAGCCATTGGCCGAAGCCAAGGGCGAAATCGTTTACGCCGCTTCGTTCATCGAGTGGTTCGCCGAAGAAGCCAAGCGCATCTACGGTGACGTGATTCCGGGCCATCAGCCAGACAAGCGCCTGATCGTGATCAAGCAGCCGATCGGCGTGACCGCTGCCATTACCCCGTGGAACTTCCCGGCCGCAATGATCACCCGTAAAGCCGGCCCGGCCCTGGCCGCCGGTTGCACCATGGTGCTCAAGCCTGCTTCGCAAACCCCGTTCTCCGCGTTCGCCCTGGCTGAACTGGCCCATCGTGCTGGCATCCCGGCCGGTGTGTTCAGTGTTGTGACCGGCAGTGCCGGCGACATCGGCAGCGAGCTGACTGGCAACCCGATCGTGCGCAAACTGTCCTTCACCGGTTCGACCGAAATCGGCCGTCAGTTGATGACCGAGTGCGCCAAGGACATCAAGAAAGTGTCCCTGGAACTGGGCGGCAACGCGCCGTTCATCGTGTTCGACGACGCGGACCTGGATAAGGCCGTCGAAGGCGCGATCATTTCCAAGTACCGCAACAACGGCCAGACCTGCGTCTGCGCCAACCGCCTGTACATTCAGGATTCGGTCTACGATGCGTTCGCGGAGAAGCTGAAAGTGGCCGTGGCCAAGCTGAAGATCGGCAACGGTCTGGAAGACGGCACCACCACGGGCCCGCTGATCGACGAAAAAGCCGTGGCCAAGGTGCAAGAGCACATTGCCGACGCCGTTGCCAAAGGCGCCACCGTGCTGTCCGGCGGCAAATCGATGGAAGGCAACTTCTTCGAGCCGACCATCCTGACCAACGTGCCGAACAACGCTGCCGTGGCCAAGGAAGAAACCTTCGGTCCATTGGCGCCGCTGTTCCGCTTCAAAGACGAAGCCGACGTGATCGCGATGTCCAACGACACCGAGTTCGGCCTGGCCTCGTACTTCTATGCTCGCGACCTGGGTCGTGTGTTCCGTGTGGCTGAAGCCCTGGAATACGGCATGGTCGGCGTCAACACCGGTCTGATCTCCAACGAAGTCGCGCCATTCGGCGGCATCAAGGCCTCGGGCCTGGGCCGTGAAGGCTCCAAGTACGGCATCGAAGATTACCTGGAAATCAAATACCTCTGCCTGGGCATCTAAGCCGGGAAGAGCATTGCTTCAAGCGCAAAGGGCACGAGAGCGCTGTCCCTTTGCGCTGCTTCAAACCGGAATTTTCTCTGTGGTCGGGAAAGCTGTGGCAGTCGATCATCGCATGCTGCCTCAGTTACCTCCCCACCGCTTAATCCTTGAACCACGCCGACCGATGAGCGGCGAATGAGGAATGTAATGAGCAAGACTAACGCTGATTTGATGGCCCGCCGTACCAATGCAGTTCCACGTGGTGTTGGCCAGATTCACCCGATTTTCGCCGAGTCGGCGAAGAACGCGACCGTGACCGACGTTGAAGGTCGTGAGTTCATCGACTTCGCTGGCGGTATCGCTGTACTGAACACCGGCCACGTGCACCCGAAAATCATCGCGGCCGTAACCGAGCAGCTGAACAAGCTGACCCACACTTGCTTCCAGGTTCTGGCCT
This sequence comes from Pseudomonas sp. MHK4, assembly GCF_054600775.1. Taxonomy (NCBI): domain Bacteria; kingdom Pseudomonadati; phylum Pseudomonadota; class Gammaproteobacteria; order Pseudomonadales; family Pseudomonadaceae; genus Pseudomonas; species Pseudomonas sp. MHK4. The sequence continues at coordinate 12,043 of NZ_BAAIAK010000004.1, forward strand.
ACGAGCCGTACGTAGAAGTGTGCGAAAAAATCAACGCCAAGGTTCCTGGTGATTTCGCCAAGAAAACCCTCCTGGTCACCACCGGCTCCGAAGCCGTGGAAAACTCGATCAAGATCGCCCGTGCCGCCACTGGCCGTGCTGGTGTGATCGCGTTCACCGGCGCTTACCACGGTCGCACCATGATGACCCTGGGCCTGACCGGTAAAGTCGTGCCTTACTCGGCCGGCATGGGCCTGATGCCAGGCGGCATCTTCCGCGCGCTGTACCCGAACGAACTGCACGGTGTGAGCATCGACGACTCAATCGCTTCCATCGAGCGCATCTTCAAGAACGACGCCGAACCGAAAGACATCGCCGCGATCATCATCGAGCCGGTTCAGGGCGAAGGTGGTTTCTACGTCGCTCCGAAAGAATTCATGAAGCGTCTGCGTGCCCTGTGCGACCAGCACGGCATCCTGCTGATCGCTGACGAAGTACAGACCGGCGCTGGCCGTACCGGTACTTTCTTCGCCATGGAACAGATGGGCGTTGCTGCCGACCTGACCACCTTCGCCAAATCCATCGCTGGCGGCTTCCCGCTGGCCGGTGTGTGCGGTAAGGCCGAGTACATGGACGCTATCGCTCCAGGCGGCCTGGGTGGCACCTACGCCGGTAGCCCGATCGCTTGCGCCGCGGCCCTGGCCGTGATGGAAGTGTTCGAAGAAGAGCACCTGCTGGACCGCTGCAAGGCTGTCGGCGAGCGTCTGGTGACTGGCCTGAAAGCCATCCAGGCCAAGTACCCGGTGATCGGTGAAGTACGTGCCCTGGGCGCGATGATCGCGGTCGAGCTGTTCGAAAACGGCGACAGCCACAAGCCGAACGCTGCAGCCGTAGCGTCCGTTGTAGCCAAGGCTCGCGACAAGGGTCTGATCCTGTTGTCCTGCGGCACCTACGGCAACGTTCTGCGCGTCCTGGTACCGCTGACTTCGCCGGACGAGCAACTGGACAAAGGCCTGGCGATCATCGAAGAGTGCTTCTCCGAGCTCTGATCTGCGAGTGTGACCTGCTTCGCAAAAAACCCGCTTCGGCGGGTTTTTTCATACCCTCAAAAACACATAAAGCGTATTAGCGCTGTATCCAATGGCCGGCTTTGGCTAAGGTTCACGCATTGCCAGGGAGAGCTGTATGACAATCGTCATTTTACCCGCGACTCCAAGGGTTTTGATCGCCGAGGCCGACCCCTGGTCCCGCGATCTGCTCAAGGAAGTGTTGTTGAACGTTCGCTGCGATGCGCGGCTGGACTTGTGTGCCGATGGTCAGCAGGCGTTGGAGTTGCTGGCGTCAAACCCCTACGACCTGGTCATTGCCGACTGGGAGTTGCCGGGCGTCGATGGCCTGAATGTGTTGCGCAGTGTGCGTCAGCGCAAGCGCAATCCACCGTTGCCGTTCATTCTGATGAGCAGCCGCAACGACAGTGCGAGCGTACGTGAGGCCTTGCCGTTGGCCCCCGCTGCCTACCTGACCAAACCCCTGAACATGGCAAGCCTGACCCAGCGCCTGCAGGTGTTGCTGCTGAACGCCGGGGAGGAGGTAGCGTGCGAGGTGCCAACGCTGGCGCCGGGCATGACCTTGTCGGTGTTTCTTGAGCGCCGTCGCGAACTGGCGGAAGGCGCGCCGCTGATGACCGACGTGCAAGTGGCGGTCAAGCGCAGCCTCAATCCAGATGGCCTGGATTTGACGGTGCTTGAAGATGAAATTCGCACCGATCCGCAGGTCACCGCCGTGCTGATCGCCGCCGCCAACAGCGCCGCCCAGCACCATGGCACCGCCGTGCAAACCCTGTCCCAGGCCCTGCATCGGTTGGGCACCGGGCAAAGCATGAACCTGATACTGGGCCTGACGCTCAAGCGCAGTGCGCGGCTCAGCGATCCGCAACTGGCGGACTATGCCGAGCGTTACTGGGATTTGTCGCTACACACCGCCGAGTACGCTCGAACGCTGGCGCGCTTGCTGGATCTGGATCAGGCACGTTGCTACTGCGCCGGCATGCTGCATCGACTGGGCGACCTGGCGTTGTTGCGCTGTTTGCAGGAATGGAAACAGGCCGGTGGCGAGCTGGACGAGCAGGAGCAAGTGGGCGAGGCGTTGGCCCAATTCGGTGCCGCCTATGGTTCGGCGTTGCGCACCCGCTGGCGGCTACCGCTTGAGCTACGGCAGCTGATTGCGGCCGCTTACCAGCTCGGTGGCGGGGTTTACTCCCGTGAAGCGTTGGTGATGAACATGGCGGCACAACTGGCGCGCCTGAACGAGCACGAGGGCCTTGAGGCGCTGGCCAACAGCCGGACGGCGCGGTTGCTGAAGATCGGCTTGCCGGAGTTGGTAAGGATGCGCAAGAAATAAGGCTTACGCCGTCCTCTGTAGGAGCTGGCTTGCCAGCGAATCCAGGCGACTCGGTGAGTCAGGTACACCGCTTTCGCTGGCAAGCCAGCTCCTACAGGGGGGTGTGCCGTTCAGGCAGTGATGATGCGGTTCTTGCCCTGGCGCTTGGCCTCGTACATCGCCGCATCCGCCCGGGCGAACAGGTTTTCCACGCTTTCATCCTCGGGCGTGAGGCTGGTCAGGCCCTGGCTGACGGTGATGCCAAACGTCTGGCCATCATGGCTGAAGCTCAGGCTCTGAATCTCCCGTTGCACGCGCTCAGCCACTTGCAGGGCCATCTGCGGCGTGCAGCCGGGGAACACCGCGGCGAATTCCTCACCGCCTATGCGCCCGAACAGATCGCCGCGGCGCAGCGCCGCGCGGCCGCTGTCGGCAATGTGTTGCAGCACGTTGTCGCCTTCCTGGTGGCCGTAGGTGTCGTTGATGACCTTGAAATCATCAATGTCGAGCATGAGAAACGATAGCGGCGTGCCCTGTTGTCGTGCCTGCTCGAATTCGTGCTCGGCGCCTTCGAAGAAATGCCGGCGGTTGCTGCTGCGGGTCAGGGCGTCGGTGGTCGCCAGCCGTTGCAGTTCGGACTCCAGCTGCTTCTTGTCGGTGATGTCTTCGGCGATGCCGACAATGATCACCGGCTGCCCGGGCTCGGCCTGGCGGTTGATGAAGCATTTGTCGCTGAGCCAGCGCAGCTGCCCGTCGGCGGTAATGATTCGGTACTCGCGGTCTTCGACGGCACCTTTGACCAGCACGTCCGCCAGGCTTCGCTCGGCGTACTCGAGGTCGTCGGGGTAAATACTGTCGCGCCATTGGTTGTAGTCGGCCAACAGCAGGTCGGCACTGCGGCCGAAAATCCGTTCATAGGCAGGGCTGACATACAGCACCTGGCGGGTTTCCCAGTTGAATGCCCACAGCACCGCGTTGACGCTCACCAGCAAGGTGCTGAACAGCTGTTCACGCTCGCTCAGGCGCGCCACTTCGCCTTGGGCGTGCATCAGTGCCATCAGGGTTTGCGCGGCCTCGGGCCACTGCACAAGGGACGAGTCTTGTTGGTTATTGACCATTGGCACAAATCTCAAAGGGTGTGCACCGCTCAAGGTCGAAGCGGCCACGGCGAAGCCCGCCTGGATGGCGAAGTGTCTTTGAGATAGGGGATTTACAGCGAAGTTCCGAAGGGTGCGCCCTGCTAAAGGGCGCACCGATCAACGGTGTCAGGCAGTGCTAGGGCGCAGGGAGTAGGTCTTCAACTGATCGGCGAAGTCACGCAGGGATTGAATCCCGCTGGCTTCCGCTTCGTGTACCCAATCCTTGATGGCGGCCAGCATGTCGTGGCCGTTGGAGCTGGTCTTGACCCAGATCTGCTGCAAGGCCAGGCGTTTCTCGTAGATGACCTTCAGCGCCTGGCTGTGTTCGAGCATGGTCTGGATGCGTACGTGGTGCTTGTCGTCCAGCAGGCTGGTTTCCCGCGAGAGCAAACGCTTGGCACGGTGGAACTGGTGGCGGACCGAATGATCGACCTTTTCCAGTTCCTGCTTGACCAGTGGCCCGATCACCAGCTTGCGATACTGGGCCATGATCTGGAAGCGGTTGTTGAGGATCGCCATGGCGGTGTCCATGTCCAGGCTGCCCTTGCCTTCGACACGGTGGGCAATCGGCGCGACCCGCTGGACCTTGGCCAGGCGCAGGAAGCTGAACACCTGGATCCAGGCCCAGCCCAGGTCGAACTCCCACTTCTTCACCGACAGTTTTGCCGAGTTAGGGTAGGTGTGATGGTTGTTATGCAGCTCTTCACCACCGATCAGGATGCCCCAGGGCACCAGGTTGGTCGCCGCATCGCGGCACTCGAAGTTGCGGTAGCCGACGGCATGGCCCAGGCCATTGACCACGCCGGCGGCCCACACCGGGATCCACATCATCTGGATGGCCCAGATGGTGATGCCGATGGTGCCGAACAGCAGCAGGTCGATAACGCCCATGATCGCCACGCCCAGCAGCGGGAAGCGGGTGTAGACGTTGCGTTCGATCCAGTCATCGGGGCAGTTCTTGCCGTAGATGCGCAGGGTCTCGGGGTTTTCGGCTTCGGCGCGGTACAGCTCGGCGCCTTTGCGCAGGACGGTGGACAGACCCTTGATCACCGGGCTGTGCGGGTCGTCGACCGTTTCGCACTTGGCGTGGTGCTTGCGGTGGATGGCGGTCCACTCGCGGGTGTTCTGCGCCGTGGTCAACCACAGCCAGAAGCGGAAGAAATGTTTCAGGCCAGCATTCAGCTCAAGTGAGCGATGGGCTGAGTAACGGTGCAGATAGACCGTGACGCCGATGATCGTGACGTGGGTCATCAGCAAGGTGACTGCCACCAGAGACCAGGGCGACAAGCCGAGAAAACCTTGGTACCACATAGGCTATAGGGCCCTCGAAAAAGAAAAAAACAGCCGATGCATTATCACTAAGCGGACAGATAAAACCAGTCGCCCTTTCAGATAAGAGTGGCAGGATGTGTCTTTAAACTATAATCCCGACTTTTTCGTAGGGACATGGACAGCCTTATGTCTGCCAGCTATCGCGATGCCGTGCGTGCAGCGTTGTTATACCTGCTGATTTCCGTCGTCTGGATGCAGCTCAGTGGCTACTTATTGAGCAGTTTATTCGATAGCTCGGCCGAGCGCTTACGCTGGCAACTGATCAACGGTTATGCCTGGGTGGTGTTGAGCGCCGGCTTGATCTTCATGGCCCGCAAGCGCTTGCTGCGTTGCCAGGGTGTCGGCGCGACATCGCCCGAACGAAGCGAAGATCGAGAGCGTCTGCGCCAGGCGGCCGCCGTGTTCGATTGCACCCGTGAAGGTGTGTTGGTCACCGATCCCCAGGGGCTGATCGTGCATGTGAACCGCGCCTTCATGGCGATCACCGGCTATCAGAGTGAGGAGGTGCTTGGGCGCCAACCCAGCCTGTTCAAGTCTGGGCATCATCCACCGGCTTTCTACCAGGCGATGTTCGCCACGCTTAACAGCGTCGGTGAGTGGAGTGGGGAAATCTGGAACCGGCGCAAAAGCGGCGAAATCTATCCACAATGGCAGACCATTCGCGTCATTCACGACGACCTGGGGCGTTGCAGTCATTTCGTGGCGGTGTTTTCCGATATCAGCGCGATCAAGGACTCGGAACACGAGTTGCGGCACCTGGCCCATCACGATCCACTCACGGGCCTGCCCAACCGCTTGCTGTTCACCGACCGTGCCACGCAAGCCCTGGCGTCTGCGCAGATCCACAAGCGGGGTTGTGCGTTGCTGATAATCGATCTGGATCACTTCGTGATGATCAACGACAGCCTCGGGCACGCGCTGGGTGACCAATTGCTCAAGGCCGTGGCCGAACGCTTGGGTGCCATGCTCGACCCCGGAGTCACCTTGGCGCGCCTGGGTGGCGACGAGTTCGCTGTGCTGGCCGAAAGCTGTGCGCAACTGATGCAGGCCGCGGCGGTGGCCCAGCGGATCATCGAAGGTCTCAAGGAGCCGTTCGACATCCACGGGCATCGGCTGTTCATCAACGCCAGCATCGGTATCAGTCTGTTCCCCAGTGACGCCTTGAGTGCCGAGCAGTTGTTGCGCAACGCCGACTCGGCACTGTTCAAGGCCAAGAGCGGTGGGCGTGATGGCTATGCCCTCTACACCGAAGAGTTGACGACCCATGCCCGGCAGCGGGTCGAGACCGCCTCTGAGCTGCGCCGCGCCCTTGAGCAAGATGAACTGCGCGTGTTTTACCAGCCTGTTCACGACCTCAAGAGCTGTCGCCTGGTTGGCGTCGAAGCATTGGTGCGCTGGGAGCATCCGCAACGCGGCCTGGTGTCCCCGGCGCAATTCATCCCGGTGGCCGAGCGGACCGGACTGATCGCCCAGATCGATGCCTGGGTGATGCGCCAGGCCTGCCGGCAGATGTGCCAGTGGCAAGAGGCGGGCGTGGAGCTGTCGTTTGTCGCGGTGAATGTTTCATCGCGTCTGTTCGCCGGTCGCGAGTTGTACCAGCAAGTGGTGCAGGTGCTGCGCGAAACCGGATTGGAGCCGGGTTGCCTGGAGCTGGAAGTCACCGAGAGCGCGGTGATGGAAGATCCGGAGGTCGCGCTTGAGCAAATGCACCGGCTACGTGAGCTGGGTGTGCAGCTGGCCATCGATGATTTTGGCACCGGTTATTCGTCGCTGTTGCGGCTCAAGCGCTTGCCTGTACAAAAGCTCAAGATCGACCAGGGCTTTGTCGCCGGGTTGCCGAGGGACGAGGACGACGCGGCCATTGTGCGGGTCATCATCGCCCTGGCGCAGAGCATGGGCCTGCAGGTGCAAGCCGAGGGCATCGAGCAGGTCGAGCAGGCGGCGTTCCTGCTCGAACACGGCAGCCACCAGGGGCAGGGTTACTGGTTTGGACGCCCAGTGCCGGCGAGGGAGCTGGATTGGACCAAGGTTCCTGAAATTCGCTAAATCCCTGTAACCCCTTGTCCAGCCGAATAATCTCTTCTGGTTATATAAACATTCTTAAATAGTCTTTTTAAGAATATCCGCGCCTCTCTACTATTGGTCTCACGCCGCAAGCAGTGCCGCCACTGCCAGGCAACCTCTCAAGTCGAAGGAGCAGCACCATGAGCGCATCTCTACGTAGCGTTGACGGCCAGGACGAAGCAACCATCCTGCGCGAAATCCAGAGCGCCCTGCGCGATCTGCGCTTTGGAGCGGTGGAAATTACCGTGCACAACGCCCAGGTGGTCCAGATCGAACGCAAGGAAAAATTCCGCTTGCAGCAACCGGGCAACAAACCGGCCTGAAGCGATTTTTTTTTACCGACACCGCGATCCCAGAAATCCATAAGAAATAGCCAACACAATTAGAATTCCAGGAGCTTTCACCATGTCGTCGATTCGCCATTTCGCTTTGGCCGCCCTGGCCAGTGCCCTGTTTGCCGGTTCTGCGGTCGCCAAGGATTACGAACTGCTCAATGTGTCGTACGACCCGACCCGCGAGCTGTACCAGGACTACAACGCCGAGTTCATCAAGTTCTGGCAGAAAGACCACGCCGGCGACAGCGTGAAAATCCAGCAATCCCACGGTGGCTCGGGCAAACAGGGTCGGGCGGTGATCGACGGCCTGCGCGCCGACGTGGTGACCCTGGCCCTGGCCGGTGACATCGACGAAATCGCCAAGCTCGGCAAGACCCTGCCGGCCGACTGGCAGAAGCGCCTGCCTGAAGCCAGCACGCCATACACCTCGACCATCGTGTTCCTGGTGCGCAAGGGCAACCCTAAAGGCATCAAGGATTGGGGCGACCTGGTCAAGAACGACGTATCGGTGATCACCCCGAACCCGAAAACCTCCGGCGGTGCGCGCTGGAACTTCCTCGCTGCCTGGGCCTATGGCCTCAAAGCCAACGGCGGTGACGAAGCCAAGGCCAAGGAATACGTGCAAACCCTGTTCAAGCACGTGCCTGTGCTGGACACCGGTGCTCGCGGTTCGACCATTACCTTCGTCAACAACGGTCAGGGTGACGTGTTGCTGGCCTGGGAAAACGAAGCGTTCCTGGCCCTGAAAGAAGATGGCGGCGCCGACAAGTTCGAAATCGTCGTGCCTTCGCTGTCGATCCTTGCCGAGCCTCCGGTGGCGGTGGTCGACAAGAATGCCGAGAAGAAGGGCAACGAGCAGATCGCCGAAGCCTACCTCAAGCACCTGTACAGCCCGGCCGGCCAGGAAATCGCGGCGAAAAACTTCTATCGTCCACGGGACACGGATGTCGCGTCCAAATACGCCCAGCAGTTTCCGAAACTGGACCTGGTGACCATCGACAAAGACTTCGGCGGCTGGAAAACCGCGCAGCCGAAATTCTTCAACGACGGCGGCGTATTCGACCAGATCTACCAGGCGCAGTAATCTTAAATAGCCATCAAGGAGCCTCGAATCGCGATTCGAGGCTTTGTGCATTCTCAACCAGGGACTTTTATGTCGCGTCGTATCTCCCCCGTCATACCCGGCTTCGGGCTGACGCTGGGCTACACCTTGGTGTACCTCAGCCTGATTGTGCTCATACCACTGGCGGCGATGTTCGTGCATGCCGCTCAACTCACCTGGGATCAGTTCTGGGCAATCATCTCGGCGCCACGGGTGCTGGCGGCGTTGAAGCTGAGCTTCGGCACCGCCCTGTACGCCGCCATCATCAACGGCATCATCGGCACGCTGCTGGCCTGGGTGCTGGTGCGCTATACCTTCCCTGGACGCAAGATCATCGATGCGATGATCGACTTGCCATTCGCTTTGCCCACCGCCGTGGCCGGTATTGCGCTGACCGCGCTGTACACGCCTACCGGTCTGGTGGGTCAGTTTGCAGCGGATCTGGGGTTCAAGATCGCCTACACCCCCCTGGGCATCACCCTTGCCCTCACTTTTGTGACACTTCCATTCGTAGTACGTACCGTACAGCCAGTGCTGGCCGACATTCCCCGTGAAGTGGAAGAAGCGGCGGCATGCCTGGGGGCAAAGCCATTGCAGGTTTTCCGTCATATCCTGGTGCCGGCCCTGCTGCCGGCCTGGTTGACCGGTTTCGCCCTGGCCTTTGCCCGCGGGGTCGGCGAGTACGGTTCGGTGATTTTCATCGCCGGCAACATGCCGATGAAAACCGAGATCCTGCCGCTGCTGATCATGGTCAAGCTCGACCAGTACGATTACACCGGCGCTACCTCCATTGGTGTATTGATGCTGGTGGTTTCCTTCATTCTGTTGCTGCTGATCAACTTGCTGCAGCGGCGCATCGAAACCCCATAAGGAGGCGCGAACAATGTCCCAATCGTCTATTGCTGCCGCCTCTTCGGCCAACGCTGCCCGCCGTGGCAGTGCGACCTCGCGGCGAATCCTGATCGGCCTTGGCTGGCTGATTTTTGCGCTGTTCCTGTTATTGCCGCTGTTCATCGTGGTGTCCCAGGGTTTGAAAAATGGCCTGGGTGCGTTCTTCACCGCGATCTTCGAACCCGACGCACTGTCGGCGCTGAAGCTCACGTTGATTGCCGTGTTGATTTCGGTGCCGTTGAACCTGGTGTTCGGCGTCAGTGCCGCTTGGTGCGTGAGCAAGTACTCGTTCCGCGGCAAGAGCATGCTGGTGACCCTGATCGACCTGCCGTTCTCGGTATCGCCGGTCATCGCCGGCCTGGTCTATGTGTTGATGTTCGGCGCCCAGGGGCTGTTCGGCCCGTGGTTGCAGGATCACGACATCCAGATCGTCTTCGCCTTGCCAGGCATCGTGCTGGCGACGATTTTCGTCACCGTGCCGTTCGTGGCCCGTGAGCTGATCCCGCTGATGCAGGAGCAGGGCACCCAGGAAGAGGAGGCCGCGCGCCTGCTCGGGGCCAATGGCTGGCAGATGTTCTGGCACGTCACCGTGCCCAACATCAAATGGGGGCTGATCTATGGCGTGGTGCTCTGTACCGCGCGGGCCATGGGCGAATTCGGTGCGGTGTCGGTGGTTTCCGGGCACATTCGCGGGGTGACCAACACCTTGCCGCTGCACGTCGAGATCCTCTACAACGAATACAACCACGTGGCTGCGTTCGCCGTGGCGAGCCTGTTGCTGATCCTGGCGCTCTTCATCCTGCTGCTCAAGCAGTGGAGCGAAAACCGTATCAACCGCCTGCGCGCCAGCGCCGCGGAGGAATAATTCATGTCGATCGAAGTGCGTAACGTCAGCAAGAATTTCAATGCGTTCAAGGCTCTGGACAACATCAGCCTGGACATCCAGAGCGGCGAACTGGTCGCGCTGCTCGGCCCCTCGGGTTGCGGCAAGACCACGTTGCTGCGGATCATCGCCGGCCTGGAAACCCCGGACCAGGGCAATATCGTGTTCCACGGTGAAGACGTTTCCGGCCACGACGTGCGTGATCGCAACGTCGGTTTCGTGTTCCAGCACTACGCCTTGTTCCGCCACATGACGGTGTTCGACAACGTCGCGTTCGGCCTGCGCATGAAGCCGAAAAACCAGCGCCCGAGCGAAAGCCAGATCGCAACCAAGGTGCACGAACTGCTGAACATGGTGCAGCTGGACTGGTTGTCGGATCGCTATCCGGAACAGCTCTCCGGTGGTCAGCGTCAGCGTATCGCCCTGGCACGCGCGTTGGCGGTAGAGCCGAAGGTGCTGCTGCTCGACGAACCCTTTGGCGCGCTCGATGCCAAGGTTCGTAAAGAGCTGCGTCGCTGGCTGGCGCGCCTTCATGAAGACATCAACCTGACGTCGGTATTCGTGACCCACGACCAGGAAGAGGCGATGGAAGTCGCCGACCGGATAGTGGTGATGAACAAGGGCGTGATCGAGCAGATCGGCGCACCGGGTGACGTCTACGAAAATCCGGCCAGCGATTTCGTTTATCACTTCCTCGGCGATTCGAACCGTCTGCATCTGGGCGAAGACAATCACGTGCTGTTCCGTCCGCACGAGGTGTCGCTGTCGCGGCATGAACTGGAAGATCACCACGCCGCGCAAGTGCGCGATATCCGTCCGTTGGGTGCGACGACGCGGGTGACGCTGAAGGTCGAAGGCCAGAGTGATCTGATCGAAGCCGAAGTGGTCAAGGATCACGACAGCCTGATCGGGTTGGCCAAGGGCGAGACGCTGTTCTTCAAGCCGAAGGTCTGGCAGAAGGTCGCCAACCTCTGACCTGTAGGAGCTGGCTTGCCAGCGATCAACGATGACGCGGTGTGTCATACACACCGCTTTCGCCGGCAAGCCAGCTCCTACAGATCCGGTCAGGCCGCCGCTTTGTTTGGATTGACCCGCACACCCCCCGCCCGCGCCTCGATCTGCTCTTTCAACCCATGGCGCAACCCGAGCAAAAACGCCAGCTCCACCACCACAAACAGCGGCCCGACAATCAACCCCGTCACATCATCGACAAACGCCGGTTTGCGTCCTTCATAGTGGTGGCCAACAAACTGGATCGCCCAGCCAATCACAAACATCGCCACGCCACTGCTTAGCCAGACCAGCGTGCTTTGCTGCGCCAATACCTGACCCGCCCAGACACAAAGCCCTAGCAACACCGTCATCAACACCCCAAGGCGCAACTCCAGGCGCAGGTAGAACCACGCCGACGCCAGCGCGACCAGCACCGCCGGTGAAAGCCAGCCCCCGGCCCATTGCGGACGGGACAGTAATACCGCCACTGCCACCACAATCAACGGGATACCAATGAAATGCGTGGCAATGTTGCGCGGATCTCGGTGGTAGGCGGCGTATTGACTGAGATGGTCAACGAGGCTTTTTTTCATTGTTATTCCTCCTGTAGGGTGCACGATCATGCCTCGGGGCCATTTTTTGCTCTGTCAGCCAGGCGACAATCTCTAGGAGTTTTCATGGATATGCAGGTCTGGCGGCCACGCCTGTTGCGCGGCCAGTGGTTCAGCCATTTGCCTGTTTCCCTACAGGATAGTCTGCTGGCCGCCGCCAGGGTGCGGCGCTTATCAGCTGGTCAGCGCCTGTTTCAGCGCGGCGATCCACCCTGTGGCCTGTACGCGGTGCTCGAAGGCGCGGTGCGTATCGGTGCCGTGAACGAGCAGGGCAAGGAGGCGTTGCTGAGTCTGGTGGAAGCGCCTCACTGGTTTGGCGAAATCTGCCTGTTCGATGGCCAGCCACGCACCCACGATGCCTTTGGCTTGGGCCTGTGCACGCTGTTGCACATCCCGCAAACCGCGCTGTTCGCGTTGCTCGATGAGCAGCCGGTGTACTGGCGGCAACTGGCGCTGTTGATGAGTCAGAAATTGCGCCTGACCTTCATCAATATCGAACAGTTGAGCCTGATGCCGGCCCCGGCACGGCTGGCCCATCGCTTGCTGATGATCGCCGAAGGGTACGGCGAAATCGACGAACCACGCCGAGTCCTGCAACTGCCGCAAGAGCAGCTTGCTTCGATGTTGTCGCTGTCACGGCAGACCACCAACCAGATCCTGAAGGATTTGCAGGGGCAGGGGATTTTGAATCTGGGTTATGGCGAGATCGAAATCCTTGATGCCGTACGGTTGCGCGTGTTGGCTGCGATCTTTTAGTGATGGGCTTTCTTCATCAACGCGCCTAGCCTGTGATGACGACAATCGAGGTGTGCCATGCGTGTATTGCTAGTGGAAGACGAACCCGGACTCGCCAGGCATCTGGCCGAAGGCCTGAGCGAGGCGAGCTTTGCGGTAGATGTGGCGGTCAACGGGATGGACGGTCGGCGCTTTATCGAGGAGGGCGAGTATGAGCTGATCATCCTCGACGTCATGCTGCCGGGGCTCAATGGTTGGCAGCTGCTGCAGCAGATCCGCAAGCTTGGTGAGACGCCCGTGCTCTTGCTCACCACCAAGGACGGAATCGAGGATCGCCTGCGCGGGTTGGAGTTGCACGAGGATGATTACCTGCTCAAGCCGTTTGCCGTGAGTGAGCTGGTGGCGCGGGTGCGCAAGTTGTTGCGGCGGGGACAGGGGCGCTGAAGTTCCCAGGGCACGGTTAAAACCAGCTGGACTTAATCTTAAAACTGCACTAAATACAATGCATATCCACAGTTCGTGGAATTTTGCACGGTATACGATGCAGGTCGATAAATGGAAAACATTGGTGAATTGATCCGCTCACTGCGTAAAGAGCAAAAGCTTTCCCAGCAGGCCTTGGGAAATCAGTACGGAATGAGCCGCTCCACGATTTCCGGAATCGAGAACAACACAATCTCCGAAATCGGACTGCGCAAGGTCGAGGCGATCCTCAACGGGTTCGGCTACGAACTCATTGCCGTGCCTCGCCAGGCGAAGCGTCCAACGCTGGATTCTCTGAAAAAGGCCAACTTCCATGGCTGAGCCGCAGCAGCAGGACCGGCTGTGCATCAGTGTCTCCGGAGCCGTGGCCGGCACTCTCGGTCGTGGTCCGTCACGCAGTAATTCGGTGTTTACCTATGTCGAAAGCACGCAGGAAGAAAACTCGGTTTCGTTGACCATGCCGGCTCGTCTCGAAAGCTATACGTGGGAACAAGGTGTTCCGCCGATTTTCGAAATGAACTTGCCAGAAGGTGCTCTGCGTGAAGAGTTGGTTCGCCGTTTCAGTAAAGCGGTCAGGGGCTTCGATGATTTTACGATGCTGGCGATCGTTGGTCCGTACCAGCTCGGTCGAGTGGCAATTGCAAACGCGCAGGATGCGAGCGACCATCCACCCGAAACCAGCCTCGCGGACCTGCTGGCTCACGATGGTTCGCAAGGTTTGTTCGATGATTTATTGCACACCTATGGCCAGTATTCGGGCGTCTCGGGCGTGCAGCCGAAGGTGCTTGTCCGTGACAGTGCAACGACTGTCGACCGGATGACTCATCGCGGCGCGACGCACCTGATCAAGTCCTTCCGGCCCGAGGAATACCCTGAGCTTGCGGCCAACGAGTATTTTTGCATGCGCGCCGCCTTGCATTCGGGCCTGGAAGTGCCGAAGTTCGAACTCAGCGAGCACGGCAAATTCCTGGTCGTCGAACGTTTCGATCTGAATGACCGGGGTTACCTGGGGTTCGAGGATTTCTGTGTCCTGAATGCCTGGCCTTCGAAGGCCAAATACGATGGCTCATACGAAGGTGCCGCGAGGCAGATCAAGGCATTCGTCTCCCCGACATCGCTCAACCATGCGCTGGAGTCTTTTTTCAAGATTGTTGCGCTCTCGTCCGGCTTGAAAAATGGCGATGCTCACCTCAAGAACTTCGGTGTGCTGTACGAGGATTGCGCTACGGATGCGCAAATCACCCTTGCTCCCGCCTACGACATCGTGACCACTTCGGTCTACATCAAGAACGACAGCATGGCGTTGTTGTTGGGCGGGTCGAAAGCGTGGCCCAAGTACAAGATGCTGATGCGCTTTGGCCGCTCGGCCTGCAATCTGACCGAAGGGCGCTGTCATGAGCTGTTGCAGCAAGTCGCCCATGGCATGGACGTGGCGATGATGGAAATAGCGGCTCACATCAAGGGCAATCGCGATTTTGCGAGCGTTGGCGAAGCGCTGATGGAACAGTGGAAATCAGGCATGGCGCGCAGCCTCGTGAAGAGCTGATCAGCGCAACCCATCGCGAAACTGCCCCGGCGTCATCCCTGTCCAGCGCTTGAACGCGCGGCTGAAACTGCTGGTATCGGCAAACCCCAGCAAGTAACTGATCTCGCTCAACGAGCATTGCGGATCGCGCAGGTGCAGCAACGCGAGGTTTTCGCGGCTTTCGTTGAGCAGCGTATCGAATCGACAACCCTCATCCGCCAGATGCCGTTGCAGGCTGCGCAGGCTCAGGTGCAGGGCCTTGGCGATGTGTTCGGCACTGGGTTCGCCTTCCGGCAATTGCTCTTCGATGGCGTCGCGGACCTTGCGCTCCCAGGTCAGCGGTTTGAGTTGCGCCAGGGTGCGGTTGAGCACGGCTTCGTTGTGTTCGGCCAGTTCCGGGTTGGCGTCGTCCAGGTGACTGTCGAAATCCGCCAGCGCGAATTCCAGCCGATCCTCCCCGGTGGCGAAATACACCGGTGAGCGAAAGACCTTGTGCCATTGATGCGGGTCCGCTGGCTCAGGGCGACGCAAGTACACCGCCAGCGGTGCGTAGTCGCGGCCCAGGCGGTTGCGGCAGGTGCGCACATAAATCGCCACGAAGGCGTCGATGGCTTCGAATGCCGGGGCCGGATTGCCTGGGGGAATCCTCAGGTGAAAGCAGTAGCGGTCTTCGCCGCGGGTCAGTTCCAGTTCCAGGGCGTCACTGACCACCTGGTGATAACGCACGATGCGCTCGAAGACTTCGCGCAAGCTACCGCTGGCCACCAGCGCATAACCGAGCGCGTGAAAGGTGGTGGGGCTGACGAAGCGCGAGACACGCAGGCCGATCGCCGGGTCGCCGCTGACCTGCACCGCGATTTCCCACAGGCGCGTGGTACCGGACAACGGATAGCGGGCGTTCGGGTCGTCCATCAGTTGCGGGTCGAGCCCTGCTTGCTGGCACAAGGCGGTGCTGTCGAGGCCCAGGGCGTCGAGTTGCTTGCGCAGGGCGCGGGTCCAGCTGGCGAGAGAGGTCGGTTCAGTCATGCTGATTGGCGCTTCCGGTCAACAGGTTGGCGTTCTCGGCTACCGCTCCAGGCATGTGAAGCGGGCAGGATGCGAACATCAATAACCAGAGGATGGAAGCATGCAAGGTACTTCTGCAAGTCCCCAGCGACTGAATGCAACTGCGCGATCTGCACATATTCGCGAAGTGGTGTTGGCCAAGGGTGTCGAACTGCGCCAGCGCTACCCGATTCTCAAGCACCAGGACGCCTTGGGCGCGGGCATCCTGGCCTTTGCACTGGCCGGCATGATCGGTTCGGCGGCGCTCTACATCGAGGGTTACATGGCCTGGTGGGTGTGCTTGCTGCTCAATGCTTTTTTCGCTTCGTTGACCCACGAACTTGAACACGACTTGATTCACAGCATGTACTTCCGCAAGCAGCGGGTGCCGCACAACCTGATGATGGGCCTGGTCTGGCTGGCGCGCCCGAGCACGATCAATCCGTGGATTCGTCGTCACCTGCACCTCAATCACCACAAGGTATCCGGCTCTGAAACCGACATGGAAGAACGCGCCATCACCAACGGCGAGCCTTGGGGTTTCGCGCGGTTGTTGATGATTGGCGACAACATCATGTCGTCGTTGATCCGCATGCTGCGGGCCAGGACCTGGGCGCAAAAGTTCAGCATCATCCAGCGCACGCTGAAGGTCTATGCGCCGCTGGCGCTGATGCATTGGGGCGCGTGGTATGTGTTCCTCGGCTTCCACGCCGCAAACGGCATTGCCTACCTGATGGGCACGCCGATCGAGTGGTCGGCGACCACGCTGGCGGTGATGAACGTGATTGATATCGCCGCGGTGGTGATCATCGGCCCGAACGTGCTGCGCACTTTCTGCCTGCACTTCATCAGCTCCAACATGCACTACTACGGCGACATCGAGCCGGGGAATGTGATGCAGCAGTGCCAGGTACTGAATGCCTGGTGGCTGTGGCCGTTGCAGGCGTTCTGCTTCAACTTTGGCAGCAGCCACGGGATTCATCACTTTGTGGTGAAGGAACCGTTCTACATCCGCCAGCTGACCGTGCCGGTGGCGCATAAGGTGATGCGTGAGATGGGGGTTCGGTTCAATGATTTCGGGACGTTTGCGCGGGCCAATCGGTTTGTGCGCAAGGAGGTCGTTCAAGGGCAGGCTGTGGAGGGTGCTCGGGTTTGAGGGCCTCTTCGCGGGCAAGCCAGCTGCTACAAGGACCGCGACAACCTGTAGGAGCTGGCTTGCCAGCGATGGCGATCTTTCAGGCAACCTCAATCCGGCTGAAACGGCGACTCACTCAATATCACCCCGGTCTCATCCACATAGTTCTGCCAATGCTCGATCAACAGGTTGAGCTTGGCAGGCTGACTCAACGCCAGGTCATGAATCTCCCCCGGATCGCTGCCCAGATCATAAAGCTGCCAGGTCGCCGGCCCCACCGGCCCCGGGATGTAGACCGCTTTCCATTGCCCCTGGCGAATCGCCCTCCGCCCGAACAACTCCCAACCCGTCACGGTGTGCTCGTCATGCACCTGCGCCGTTTCGCCCGATAGAAACCCCAACCACGACTTGCCACGCAACGGCGCCACTGGCTTGCCGTGCCATTGCTTGCCCGGATGACGCACCCCGGCGAGATCGAGGAGGGTCGGCGTGATGTCCATCACCGTGCCGAACCCATGGCTGATCTGCCCCTTGAGCGGCAGTTGCGGGTAGTGCACCAGCGCGGGCACCCGAATCCCGCCTTCGGTGGTGAACGCCTTGAACAGCCGTGAAGGGGCGGTCGCCACTTGCGCCCAGTTCGGCCCGTACCAGACGTAGGAGTTGGCGCGGCCAATGTTGTCCAGGCTGTTGTCGTAATGCTGGTTGAGGTAGGTCAGCAGCTGCGGGCCGAATTTCGGGAAGGCTTCGAGCAGCGCACCTTCGGCGCCGTTATCGGACATGAACAGGATGAACGTATTGTCCAGTTGCCCCTGGTTGCGCAGGTAGTCGACGACGCGACCGATGTTCCAGTCCATGCGCTCGACCATCGCCGCATACACCTCCATGGCCCGCGCGGAAACCTGCCGTTGTTCGTCGCTCAAGGCATCCCATTGGGCGCTGAGCTGGATCAGCGGATGCGGCTCTACATCGGCCTCGATCAATCCCAGGGCCTTGAGCTTTTCCAGACGTTCCAGGCGCAGCACTTCGGGGCCGGCGTCATAGCGGCCGCGGTATTTCTCGACCACATCGGCCGGCGCCTGCAACGGCCAGTGCGGTGCGGAAAACGGCAGGTAAGCGAAGAACGGGCGGGTCTGATCGCGCTCCTTGAGGTACTGCAGCAGCTTGTCGCCGAAGGCATCGGAAGAATAGAAATCCTTCGGCAGCTCATCGATGAATTGATCGTCTTCGATGTACAGCGCCGGGGTCGATTTCAGCAGGCCCGGCGTGTGTTCGTCGTAGGTCGGCTCGAACCCGTAATGGTTGGCGGCGCCCGGCAGCAGTGAGAACGAACGCTCGAAACCGCGGGCATGGGGCGCCAGTTCGGCGGTCAGGCCCAAGTGCCATTTGCCGCTCATCAACGTCTGGTAACCGGCCTCGCGCAGCAGCTCGGGCAGGGCGACGACGCGGTCGTTCAGGTAGCCCTCGTAACCGGGCTTGCCGATCAGGTCAGGGGTCAGCGCTTCGGCCATGGTGCCGATGCCGGCGATGTGGTGATCGGTGCCAGTCAGCAGCATCGAGCGCGTCGGCGAGCAGGTAGGCGCGGTGTGGAAATCGGTCAGGCGCAGGCCGTTATTGGCCAGGGCATCGAGGTTGGGCGTGGCGATCTCACCGCCGAATGCACCGAGATCGGAAAAGCCCAGGTCATCGGCCAGGATCACCAGAAAGTTGGGACGTTGCGGCATCAAGAATCTCCTGTTCAGCAGGCAATGAAGGACAGCGGCAAATCACGTACCTGCACCGGTACCGGTGGTTGGTAGTGGTCGTCACTGGTGAGTTCGTGCAGCAGCTCTTCGCGCAGTTGGTGGAAGTCGAAACTGCTGCGCAGGCGCGGATGGGGCAGGGCGATGTCGACCACTTGCTTGATGCGCCCGGGACGCGGTTCCATCACCACCACGCGGTCGGCGAGGAAGATCGCTTCCTCGACATCGTGGGTGACCAGAATCGTGGTGATTTTGGCCCGCGCGCGGATCGCCAGCAGTTCATCCTGCATCTGCTGGCGGGTCAGGGCATCGAGGGCGCCGAAGGGTTCGTCCAGCAGCAAGATCCGTGGGCTGGCCACCAGGCCGCGAGCGATCGCCACCCGTTGCGCCATGCCGCCGGAGAGCTGGTGTGGATAAGCTCGGCTGAAGTCGCGCAGGCCGACCAGATCGATAAAATCACTGATGCGCTTGTGCTTTTGCTCAGCACTCAATGGCTCGTTGACCAGGCCCAGGCCGATGTTGTCGGCCACGGTCAGCCAGGGGAACAAACGGTGCTCCTGAAAGACGATGCCGCGCTCGCCACCGATGCCGGTGACGGCTTTTCCATCAACGCTGATCTGCCCGCGAAACTGCGTATCGAGACCCACCAGCAGTCGCAGCAACGTGGATTTTCCACAGCCGCTGGAGCCGACAATCGCGACGAATTCACCCTCGGCAATGTCCAGGTTGAATTCGCGGATGGCCTCCAGCTCAAAGCCGTCGACGTCGAAGGTTTTGCCTACGTGGTTGAAGCTGACGATGGGTGCGTTCATGCGTGTCTCCAGCGGGTGGCGCGAGTTTCGAGGCGTTGGCCAATCAGGTTGAGCAGGGCGCCGGTGAGGCCGACCAGCAACATGCCGGCCATGATCAGGTCCATGCGCAGCAGTTGTTGGGCACCGATCATCTGGCTGCCGATGCCGCCGTTGGACGGCATGAAATATTCGGCACCGATGGTGCCCAGCCAGGCGTAGATCAGGCTCAACCTCAGGCCGGCGAAAATGCCTGGCGCGGCGCCCGGCAGCACCAGGCGGGCGAGGCGTTGCCGCAGATTCAGACGCAGCACTTGAGCGGCCTCGTCGAGCTGCGGCGAAAGGTTGGCGACGCTGCGTTGGGTGGCGATGAACAACGGGAAAAACGCGGCGAGGGCGACGAAGACCCATTTGGCCAGTTCGCCCAGGCCGAACCAGGCCGTGAGCAGTGGCACCCAGGCGAAAATCGCGATCTGACGGAGCGCGGCGAGGGTCGGGCCGAGGACCCGTTCACTGGCGCGAGAAAGTCCGAGTAGCAAGCCCAGCGCAAAACCGAGGCCGCCGCCGAGCAATAGACCGCCAAGGGTGCGCCCCAGGCTCAGCGCCATGCCGCTGATCAGCGTGCCGTCGAGTAAACCGTCCCAAGTGGTCTCCAGCACTGTCAGCGGGCTGATCAGAATGTTGGCGTCCACCCATTGCTGATTCGTCGCCAGTTGCCACAGCAGTAGCAACGCCAGCGGCAGCAACCAGGGCTGCAGGCGTTGCCAACCTTGATATTTAGGGCCACGGCGAATTTCGGCCGTGGCCGGGTGCGGCCAGTGCACCAGTTTTTTGTCCAGCAGGCCGATGCCGCGATCCATGGCCACACCGATCAAGCCGATCACCACGATGCACACAAACACGATGTCGAGCATGAACAACTGCCGCGCCCAGACCATCAGGTAACCGATGCCTTCGCTGGAGGCGAGCAGTTCGACGGCGAGCAATGAGGTCCAGCCAGCGGCCAGTGCCAGGCGCACACCGGCCATGAACGCCGGCAAGGCGGCGGGCAGCACCAGGCGGCGGATCAACAGCCGTGGCGGCAGGCGCAGCACTGCGGCTGCTTCCCGCAATTTGGGTTGTGCATCACGCACGCCCACCAGCGTGTGCAGGGTTACCGGCACCACGATGGCCTTGATCAGCACCACCAGTTTCAACACTTCGCCGATGCCGAAAAACACCATGAACAGTGGGATCCACGCCAGCGTCGGGACTTGCGCCAACCCCGCGAAGGTCGGGAACACCAGGCGTTCCAGTGTGCGGCTGAAACCCAGCGCTGCACCCAGAATCGCACCCGCCGTGATCCCTGCCAGTAGCCCCCAGAACAGGCGCTGCAGGCTGATCCACAAATGGCTCCATAGCTCGCCGTGGAACAGTTCCAAAGCACTGTTCCAGACCAGCGACGGCGGCGGCAGGATCTGTTCACTCATCCACTGATTGCGGCTGGCCAGCCACCACAGCGAAAACAGGCCCAGTGGCAGCAACCAGGGCAAAAGCCGTTGGCCCAGTGTTGGCCATAGCCGCCGGCCGTTGAGCGGCGGCGCTGCCAGCGGCAGGCTGAGAAGGGAAACACGGGCCATGGACGACCTCCGTTGTCGGGTTGCAATACGGCCTGCCTTTTGTGGGAGCGGGCTTGCTCGCGAAAACGGCGTGTCAGGCAATGACGTATCGATTGATCCATCGCCTTCGCGAGCAAGCCCGCTCCCACAGGATTTTAGGTTGTATGCAAAATTGTTCTATAAAAATTCAAATCAATGCTTTAGGGAGATAAGCAGGACCATTTAAGGCCTCCAGCCAATACGCATCCAATGCATTCGAAGAATATTTTCGATGCTGCTCATGCATATCGCTCCAAGCGCCCCGTACTGGCTCGCTTAGCTCTAAAAGATATAAAAATGTGAATTTATAGTATTTAAGTGTAGGTCACGATTCAGCCTACTTTCAGCTCCTCAACGCCGTCGCCCCAGGAGCCGCACCCATGAACATTCCCTTCAAACGCGTCATCAGCCTGATCGCCGTACCGGCCTTG
Organism: Pseudomonas sp. MHK4; assembly: GCF_054600775.1. Lineage (NCBI taxonomy): Bacteria > Pseudomonadati > Pseudomonadota > Gammaproteobacteria > Pseudomonadales > Pseudomonadaceae > Pseudomonas > Pseudomonas sp. MHK4. Next base: position 33,268 of record NZ_BAAIAK010000004.1, read on the forward strand.
GCGGGCTTGCTGGCGTTCACCGCCCAGGCCGCCGAACTGAAGGAGATCCGCATCGCCGTACCCGATCTCAGCGCCGGCACTCAACACAGTGCAGGCGGTGTGGTGGACGTGTTGCGCGATCAGCAGATCTACGAGAAGGCCTTCGCCGATCAGGGCATCAAGATTCAGTGGAATTTCTTCAAGGGCGCAGGCCCGGTGATCAACGAAGCCTTTGCCAACGATCAGGTCGACCTGGCCTACCTCGGCGACCTGGCGGCGATCATCGGCAAGTCCAATGGCCTGGATACGCGCGTGCTCAGTGCCTCGGCGCGGGGGGTCAAGCATTACCTCGGCGTGGTACCGGGTTCGGGGATCAAGACCCTGCAGGACCTCAAGGGCAAACGCGTGGCGATCTTTCGCGGCACTGCCAGCCAGCTGTCTTTTGATGCGGCGCTGGCCAGTCAGGGGCTGAGCGAGAAGGACCTGAAGGTCATCAACCTGGATTTCAACGCTGCGGTTGCGGCACTCGCCGCTAAACAGATCGATGCGTCGTGGGGCGGTTCAAGTTTGACCGCATTGCAAGCCAAAGGCCTGGCCGAGTTGCCGTTGAACACCAAGGACCTGGGCGGCGCGGGAAGTGTCCAGGCGGTATTGGTTGGCAGCGGCAAGTTTGTCGATGAGCACCCCGAGGTGGTGGCCAAACTGCTGAAGGCTCAGCAGCAAGCCGTTCAATGGCTGACCCAGGACAGCAACAAGGAAGCGTACATTCAGTTGGTGTCGGGGCTGGCGAGTTATCCATCGGTGATTCTGACCGAGGATTTGAAGGACCAGAAATTGAGTGAAGTTTTCCCGTCGACCCTGGACCCGGTGTTCCTGGGTAAATTGCAGGATGCGGTGGATCTGGCTTCGCAGCAGAAGCTGATTCGCAAGGCGTTCAAGGTGAGCGATTGGGTGGCGCCTGAGTTGGCTGCGGCAAAACTCTGAATCGTTGGCGACAGAGCCGACGCCTTCGCTGGCAAGCCAGCTCCTACAGGGATCACCACGTCCTTGTAGGAGCTGGCTTGCCAGCGAAGAGGCCCTAAACCGCGACGGCAATCTCCTGCTTGTCCACCGCCACCAACATCTCGATCATCGCCCGCGCCGCCGGCGACAACCTGAACCCTGTGCGACTGACGATCCCGCACCGGGCATTCATGCTTTCGATGTTCTGCGGCAGGTTGCGCCAGTGCAGCAGTGCCAGCGAACCCTGGGCAATGTCCTCGACGAACGCCTCCTCTGTGCCCACCCCAATCGCGTTCGACTGCAGCACGATCTTCACCAGCGCCGGAAAATGCTCGGTCTCGATGGTCGGGGAAAAATCCATGCGCCCGCTGAGGTTCGCCAGCAGTTTGCGGATGCCCGGCGGGATCAGCGTGGTGGCCAGCGGGTAGTCGAACATGTCGTTGGTCGACAGGCTTTCCTTGGCCAGCAGCGGATGCCCGGGACGGCAGAAAAACACCCCGCGCTTGGGGGTCAGGGCCTGGGTCTGGAAGTTCGGGTCGGCTTCGAAATGACGGATGTCGGCGATGAAGAATTCGATCTCTTCACGGTTCAGCGCACGGCTGAGTTTTTCCCAGTTATCCACTTCAAAGCAGGTGCGAACTTTCGGGTGCGCATTGATGAATTGCGCGACCGCGTCCGGTACCAGTTTCACCGCCGGGGCGGGTCCGCAACCGAAGCGCAACTCACCGGCGTCGAGTTTGGTCATCTGCGTCACTTCGGCGTTGAGCAACGCCGCGCCTTGCACCAGGCTGCGCGCATGTTGCAACACCACCAGGCCTTCGGGTGTCGGGCGCAAATCCTTGTTACCGCGGTCTACCAGTACGCAACCGAATTCTTGCTCGAGCCCCTGGATGCTGCGGCTGAACGCTGGTTGAGTGATGCCCATGGCGTCCGCCGCACGGACGAAACTGCGGTGTTCGTTGAGGGCGATGAAGTAGCGCAACTGGCGAAGATCCATATGCTTTCCCGGCATCCTAAAAATAGCTCGAAGGCATTTGCGACGAGGGCTGGTTGAGGTTTTAAATGCAAGCTCTTATTCCGTCAACGAAGCATGTGAATATCTATTAGATCTAAAATGAATATAGATAGAGCGTTGTTTCGCTGCCGCTCAACCGTCAGCAGTCCGATCGAGGGTCTACCCATGAGCAATGCCGCTTTAGCTGTAAAACCCGCTGTTCACGCGCTTGAAATCCATCCGGTGGCCGGTCGGATCGGTGCCGAGATCCGTGGCGTGAAGCTCTCCGGTGAACTGGACGCCAACACCGTCGAAGCGATCCAGCAGGCGCTGGTGCAGTACAAAGTGATCTTCTTCCGCGAGCAGGACCACCTCGACGATCAGAGCCAGGAAGCCTTCGCCCATCTACTCGGCGAGCCCGTGGCCCACCCGACCGTGCCGGTGCGCGACGGCACCCGTTTCCTGCTCGAGCTGGACGGCGCCCAAGGCCAGCGCGCCAGCTCCTGGCACACCGACGTGACCTTCGTCGACGCCTACCCGAAAGCCTCGATCCTGCGCTCGGTGGTGGCACCGGCCTTCGGTGGCGACACCGTGTGGGCCAACACCGCCACCGCCTACAACGAACTGGCCCCTGAGCTGCGCGAGCTGGCGGACAAACTCGTGGCGGTGCACAGCAACGAATACGACTACGCAGGCGCAAAGCCTGACGTGTCGGAGGAAAAGCTGGAGCGCTACCGCAAGATCTTCACCTCGACCGTCTACGAGACCGAGCACCCGGTGGTGCGCGTACACCCGATCAGCGGCGAGAAAAGCTTGCTGCTGGGGCATTTCGTCAAGCGCATCAAGGGTTATTCCCAGGCCGATTCGGCGCACCTGTTCGGCCTGTTGCAAAGCCACGTCATCCGCCAGGAAAACACCGTGCGCTGGCGCTGGCAGGTCGGTGATGTGGCGATCTGGGACAACCGCTCCACCCAGCATTACGCGGTGGATGACTATGGAACCCAGGACCGGGTGGTGCGGCGTGTGACGCTCAAGGGGGAGGTGCCGGTGGGGGTGGCGGGGCAGCGGAGTCAGACGGTGAAGGGGCCGGATATTGGCGGCGTCTGATCGGACGCCTTCGCTGGCAAGCCAGCTCCTACAGGGTCGCGGTGAACCTTTGTAGAAGCTGGCTTGCCAGCGATGCTTTTTCACCACACGCCGATCTGTACCATTTTCTCGGTCTCCGGCTCGCCATAACGAAACCGCTGGCCGCGTAAATCGATCTCCTGATGACTGATGGTCGTCCGCCGTTTCAACCCACGCACCCACTCAAACAAGTACCCCGCATGCTCTTCCCGCACCGAGGCATACGCCGGGTCAGCACCCAGGTCCCGTATCTCCTGCGGATCATTCAGCAGATCGAACAGCTGCGGTCGAAAGCCGTCATACGCCAGGTATTTCCAGCGCTCGCTGCGCACCATGGTCATGCGGCAACGGTCGATGGGCTGCTGCAGCCGCTCCCGCGCAGGCGCTTGAAAGGCATAGTCGTATTCGCTGATCGCAAAGCGGCGCCAGTCGGTTTCCACGCCGTGTAGCAGAGGAATCAGCGAGCGGCCTTCAAGGCGATGGTCGGCGCCTGGTAATCCCAGTGCCTCAAGGAAGGTTGGCAGCGCGTCGATGGTTTCCACCAGGCGCTCCTCTACCGAGCCGCGCGTGGCGTCAGCCGCCTGGCGCGGGTCGCGCACGATCAGTGGAACGCCCACCGCCGGCTCCAGCAGAAACTCTTTTTCCCCAAGGTAGTGATCGCCAAGGAAATCGCCGTGGTCGCTGGTGAACACGATCAGGGTGTCGTCCCAACGACCGCTGCTCTGGAGAAAATCGATCAGCCGGCCGAGCTGGTCATCGACCTGCTTGATCAGGCCCATGTACGTCGGGATCACGTTCAGGCGCACTTCATCCCGGGAGAAATTCAGGCTCTCCTCGTGCTGGCGAAACGCGTTGTACACCGGGTGATCACTGGCCTCGCCCTGCGCTGCACGCACCGGCTCGATCACCTGCTGCGCGCCATACAGCGCGTGATAGGGCGCCGGGGCGATGTAGGGCCAGTGGGGCTTGATGTACGACAGGTGCAGGCACCACGGCTGCTCGCCTTGCCCGGCAATGAAGTCGAGGGCGCGGTCGGTGGTGTAGACGGTCTCCGAATGCTGCTCCGGTACGCGCGCCGGTAGATGGGCGTTACGCATTTTCCAGCCACTGCGGATTTCGCCCTGTTCGCCTTCGGCTGCGTTGGCCCAGTCGTGCCACGGGTTGCGCCCGGCGTAACCGAGCTCGCGAAGGTAGTGGGTGTAGGGCGCGGATTCGCGTTTGTCATCGAACAGCGGGTCGTCGGGGAAGATCCCGTCATGGCGAAAAAACGGCTCGAATCCGACTTCGTTCAGCACCGAAGCCTGATCGCCGAGCGGATCGATGGCCAGCCGCTGCAAGGCATCGAGATTGGGTGTGGCGTGGGTCTTGCCGACCAGTGCGGTGCGAATGCCATGGGGCCGTAGGTAGTCACCGATGGTCAGTTCTTCCAGCGGCAAGGGCACGGCGTTCCAGGCGACCTGATGGCTGCTGACATAGCGCCCGGTGTAGGCCGACATCCGCGACGGGCCGCAGATCGTGCCCTGGGTGTAGGCACGGCTGAAACGCACGCCGGCGGCGGCCAGGCGGTCGATGTTGGGGGTGTGCAGGTGCGGGTGGCCGTAGCACGACAGGTAATCGCGACGCAGTTGATCGCACATGATGTACAGCACGTTGCGCACGGGGTTTTGAGTATTGGACATGGGGTTCACCGATCGAGAGACAGGCGAGGTTTTTCGCTGTTGGGGCGGGGTTGAGGCAAGTGCGTTTGGGGAATGGTTTTCATGCAGTGAATGCATCCTTGCCCGGGCTGACGCCTTCGCTGGCAAGCCAGCACCTACAGGTATCAATGGTGCATGTGCCCGCCACAGAACCTTGTAGGGGCTGGCTTGCCAGCGATGAGGTCCGATCAGACGGCCAGATTCTCCAGTGAACACACCTCTTCATCCTGCCCATCAACCTCCTTGATCTGCGCAATCATCGCCTCGGCCAATGGTGACAACCGATACCCCGCGCGACTGACAATCCCATAGCGGGTGTACAGCTCCTCCAGGTCATCGGCTAGCCCATCGATCTTCAAACGCACCAATTCACCCTTGGCGTTATGCAGCGCATCCGAATAGTCGCCGACGATACCAATCGCATCCGAACGCAGCACCACACCGAGCAGGCTGTAGCTGTTTTCGCACTCCACATTGGGCGTGAAATCCGGCCGGCCGCTCAGGTCGACGATGACTTTGCGCAGGTTCGGCGGGCGGATGGTGACGGCCAGCGGATAACTCATCAACTCGGCGGCGCTGACGCTTTCGCGAGCGGCCAGGGGATGCCCGGCGCGGCAGCAGAAATGCCATTTGCGCGGGCGCAGGCGTTGGGTCAGGTAGTCCGGATCGGCCTCGAACTGTCGGGTGTCGGCGACAAAAAATTCGAACTCTTCGCCGAGCAGGCGCTTGCTCAGGCTTTGCCAGTCATCCACCTGGAATTGCACCCGCGCCTTGGGATAGCGGCCGATGAAACTGCCGATCGCCCGTGGGATCAATCCCGCCGCGGGCGCCGGGCCGCAACCGAAGCGCAACTCGCCGGCCTCCAGGCCGTTGAACTGGCTGATCTCGTTGGCCATCTGCTGCGCGCCGCTGACCAGCCGCCGCGCGTGTTCGAGCAATACCTGGCCTTGTTTGGTCGGCGCCAGGTCCTTGCGCCCGCGATCCACCAACTGACAACCGACGCTGTGTTCCAGCGCCTGGATGCTGCGGCTGAACGCCGACTGCGACAGGTTCACCGCCGTGGCGCCCGCAACGAAGCTGCGCTGATCGGCGAGGGCGATGAAGTGGCGAAGCTGGCGCAAGTCGATATGCATTTTTCACATTAAAAATATCGGGGAAATGCATTGGATATGCATTAGGTCGACTCCTTATAAAGGCAATCTCTTATGCAGTAAATCTTTGTAAAAACATAAATAAATAACTTTAAAGAATATGCACCGCTGAAAAGTCGCTGTGTGTTTTTTGCCCAGGAGCCGCCTCATGAGTCCGTTGAACCTAGCGTCACCCCTCACACCCCGACGGCTCAAACGCCTGCCCCTGGCCCTGCTGCTGGCGGGGAGCGCCAGTTGGACCCAAGGCTACGCCGCCGAGACTGCCACCCCGCAAGAGGCCCCGACGAAAGCCGCGTCCGCCAAGGCCGATGGCGCTCAGCTGGAAACAGTGACCGTCACCACCCGCCGCCGCGAAGAAAGCTCGCAGGATGTGCCGACGCCCATGAGCGTGGTCAGCGGTCAGGTGCTGGAAACGCAGCGGGTCTACCGCATCCAGGATCTGCAGCAACTGGTGCCCAGCGTCAACGTCGCCTACATGCATGCGCGCCAGTCCAGCGTGTCGATCCGTGGCCTGGGCAACAACCCGGCCAGCGATGGCCTGGAAGGCAGCGTCGGGCTGTACATCGACAACGTCTACCTCGGTCGGCCGGGCATGGCGGTGTTCGACTTGATGGACATCGAGCAGCTCGAAGTGCTGCGCGGTCCGCAAGGCACGTTATTCGGCAAGAACACCACCGCTGGGGTGATCAACATCAGCACGCGAGCGCCGTCATTCACGCCGGAACGCAGCATCGAAAGCTCAGTGGGCGAAGACGGTTACTTCCAGACCAAGGGCACCATTTCCGGTCCGTTGAATGATGAACTGGCGGGTCGATTTTCCGCTTACCGCACCCGCAGTGATGGCGACATCAAGAACGAGTACGACGGCCATGACCTGAACGGCGGCTCCCGAGATGGCTTTCGTGGCCAGTTGCTGTTCAAGCCGAACGAGGCGTTCAACCTGCGCTGGATCGGCGATTACAACGAAGAGGATTCCAGCGCCGGCACCCGCGTGTTGTACAACACCGGGCCGACCATCAATGGCGTCAACCTGTATCAGAACCGGGCCAATGCGGCGGGCGCCACGCTGGTCGATGGCACCCATCGCAAGGTCAACCTGAACAACGATCAGCACGTCACCGTGCACCAGGGCGGCACGTCGGTGGAGGCCAACTGGACGCTGCCGAGCGACTTCACCCTGACCTCGATCAGCGCCTATCGCTGGTGGAATTTCACCCCGCGCAACGACGACGGGCTGAACGTATCCGCCTTCTACAACGCGGGCGTTTCGGTGGAGGATAAGCAGTATTCCCAGGAGTTTCGCCTGGCGTCGCCCACCGGCGGATTCTTTGATTATGTGCTCGGCGCCTATTACTTCGGCTCCAACCTGGACAACAAATCGTTCTCCTATTACGGCCCGCAAGCGGACATCTGGAACGGCACGCCCGCAGGCGCACTGGCCAACGTCACCAGCATCGGCAAAGGCCACATCGAGACCGACAGCTTCGCCCTGTTTGCCCAAGGCACCTGGCACCTCACTGAGCGGCTGGACTTCACCGCCGGTGTGCGTGGCACGTACGAAGAGAAAAGCGCCTGGGTCGACCGCAATGCACCCGTGGGTGGCGCGGCGGTGGCCGGCGCGGCAGCGGCGGTAAGACAAGGCCGCGCAGGGGCTTACGACTCCGGCGATTTGAACCAGTACAGTTCCAGCCCCTCGGGTCTGCTGAACCTCAGCTACCACTTCAGCGATAACCTGCTCGGCTACGCCACGCTGTCCCACGGCGAGAAATCCGGTGGCGTCAACCTGGCCGTGGGCACCGCACCGGTCGCCGGCGCCGACTCGCTGCTGATCGGCACCGAGCGCGCCAACAATGCCGAACTCGGGTTCAAAAGCACCCTCTGGGACCGTCGCCTGCAACTCAACGCCAACGTGTTCTGGACCCAGGTCAACGGCTACCAGACCAACGCCTACGACGACGTCAACCGCGTGCAATACCTGACCAACGCCGGTTCCGTGCGCTCCCGCGGCGTAGAATTCGACAGCACGCTGATCCCGTTGCGCGGCCTGACGTTGAACATCAACGGCTCCTACAACGACGTCAGCTACCTCTCCTACAAAGATGCGCCGTGCCCGCCGGAAGTCAGCCTGGCACCAGGCGCCCCGGCCTCTTGCGACCTCAGCGGCCACCAGGTGGTCGGTGCTTCGAAATGGATCGGCAACGCCAACGGCGAATACAAATGGAACCTGAGTAACGGCTTCGAAGAGTACGTCACCGCCAGCTATGCGTTCCGCTCCAAGGCGGTGGGTACGGTGGAAGATTCCGACTTCGGCCAGATCCCGAGCTACGCCGTGGTCAACCTGTCCACCGGCCTGCGCGGCGACTTCAATCAGGGGCAGTGGGACGTCTCGCTGTGGCTGAAGAACGCTTTCGACAAAACCTATTACACCACCCTTTGGACCGGTGCCAACGGCGGTTACGAAGGCTTGCTCGGGACGCCACGGACCCTGGGCGTGACCGGTCGGTACGACTTCTGATGCGCTGAAAACCATGCCCTTGGGGAATATTTTCAATGCCTGCAAAGCATGAGTTTTCGGCCACCTGGTCGCAGCCCTTACCGGACAAGGCCTGCAACGAATCGAGCATTTTTCATATTCGTTTTTGCTCTAGCTATAACGTCAAATATTACTTTCAGAGATAAGCGTCTAACTCAATGATTAACCCGTCGATACGTCGTTCGGGGGAATGTCGGGTTCGGCGTATCGGGTAATTCGCAAAAAAGACCGCAGGGAGTAAATCAATGGGCAATGTCCAGAACGCCGCCAGCGCACACGAGGTGCTTTGGCGCCAGGCGCCAGGTGGCGAGTTGGTCGACCTCGGGCGGGTTCACCGCGTGCCCTTGGGCCAGCTGCGTTTGCAGCGTGCGCCAAAGGGCATCCTGAGCCGACGCGAAGCGATCCTGCTCGGTGTGCTGGCGTTGCTGGTGCACGGTGCGGTGATCTACTGGGTCAATCAGCAGCCGACCAAGGCATTGCCGATCGTGCCGCCGGAAATTCCACCGATGACCATCGAGTTTTCGCGTCCGGCACCGCCAGTGGTCGAGCCGCCTCCGCCTCCGCCACCGCCGCCGCCGCCGGTGGTCGAACCGCCACCGCCCGTGGTGGATGAGCTGGCAGCAAAACCGGCGCCAAAACCGATTCCCAAACCAAAGCCAGTGGTCAAGCCAGTACCTAAACCTGCGCCCAAGGCCGTCGAGCAACCGCCCGCGCCGCCACAACCGGCTGCACCGGTTGCAGCGCCGGCACCGCCCGCGCCACCCGCGCCAGCGCCGGTTACGCCAGCCTCGGCCAACGCCGCGTACCTGAAAAACCCGGCGCCGCAATACCCGTCGCTGGCCCAGCGTCGCGGTTGGGAAGGCACGGTGTTGTTACGGGTACATGTGCTCGCCAGCGGCAAGCCCGGCGAGATCCAGATTCAGAAAAGCAGTGGCCGCGAGGCCCTCGACGAGGCCGCACTGAGCGCCGTGAAACGCTGGAGTTTCGTGCCCGCCAAGCAGGGTGACGTGGCACAGGATGGCTGGGTCAGCGTGCCCATCGATTTCAAGATTCATTAAACCGACACCTATTTAGCGCGAAACCTTTACACGAGGAATTCACCATGACGTTATTGGCATCTCCACTCGAATCCATCGAAAGCGCGGTGATCTGGCTGCTGGTGGTTTTCTCTGTCGCCACTTGGGGGCTGGCGTTGCTCAAGGGTGTGCAGTTCGGCCGCCTCAAGGCCCAGGATCGAAAGTTTCACAAGCAGTTCTGGGCCGCCTCCAGTCTTGATTCGGCAGCGGAACTGGCTGAAACCCAACCCGGCGCCGCGGCGCGGGTGGCACAGGCCGGTTATGCGGCGATCCAGGTGGGCGAGGCGCCACACGCAGCGGATTTGAGCCAGGCGATCAATCATCAGGACCGCCTTGAACGAGCCTTGCGCCAGCAGATCGTGCGCGAGCGCCGTTCGCTGGAAACCGGCTTGGCGGTGGTCGCGAGTATTGGTAGCACCTCGCCGTTCATTGGTTTGTTCGGCACGGTGTGGGGAATCATGGAGGCGTTGAAAGGCATCAGCGCAGCGGGTTCGGCGAGCCTGGAAACGGTAGCCGGGCCGATCGGTGCAGCCTTGGTGGCCACCGGTGTGGGGATCGCCGTCGCGGTGCCGGCGGTGCTGGTTTACAACTACTTTTTGCGCCGTTTGAAGCTGACGGCGGCGGACCTGGATGACTTTGCCCACGACTTCTACAGCCTGGCGCAGAAGAGTTCGTTCCGCGTGTTGATCCACCCGACGGCGCACAAAACCGCGGCATCGGGTAATGCACAGAAAGTGAAGGAGGCGTCCTGATATGGCCTTCTCCACGCAAGACAGTGATGAGGTGCTGAGCGAGATCAACGTGACACCGCTGGTGGACGTGATGCTGGTGCTGCTGGTGGTGTTCATCGTCACCGCGCCGCTGCTGACCAACGCGATCCCGATCAACCTGCCCAAGACCGAGGCTGTGGCGCCGGTAGAGCAGAAGGACCCGCTGGTGGTGAGCATCGACGGGGCCGGCAAGCTGTTCATCAACAAGGATGAAATCCAGCCGGATTTGCTGGAGTTCAATCTACAGGCGGCCAAGGCCAAGGACCCGGAGGTCCGGGTGCAATTGCAGGCCGACGATGGAGTGAATTACGGCGAAGTGGCGCGGGCCATGGCGTCCATTGAGCGGGCAGGGATTACCAAGTTGTCGGTGATCACCGCGCGCTGACAGATTTTCGATTTTCCGGGGCCGTCTCCTTGGCAGGGTGCGGCCCTTTTTTTATGTCTGTCAAACACATCACCCCTGTAGGAGCTGGCTTGCCAGCGAAAGCGGTGTGTCAGGCGCGACGCCTTCGCTGGCAAGCCAGCTCCTACAGTTGAGCGCGGCTCATATTCTATATAGGTCTTAATAAATAGCTTCTTATTCCTTAACGAATATAACTCCCGTCCCTATACTCGACCAGGAACAGACACGCAGCAGGAGAGCTCCCCCATGCGCAACGAATCAATTCGCTACCTGATTGTGCCGGGCTGGCAAGGATCGCCAGAAGATCATTGGCAAAGCCACTGGCAGAACAGCCTGCCGAACAGCACACGGGTGGAGCAGGCCGACTGGTTGACGCCCCGTCGTGAAGACTGGGTGGCGGCACTGGCCGAAGCGATTGCCGCCGACAGCACCCCGGTCATCCTGATCGCCCACAGTCTTGGCTGCATCACCGTTGCGCATTGGGCGGCGACTGCGCCTGTGCAGTTTCTGCGTCAGGTACGTGGCGCCCTGCTGGTGGCGCCGGCGGACGTCGAGCGCCCGGCCTGCGCACCGGCCCTGCGCAATTTCGCACCGATTCCAACCGACCTGCTGCCATTCCCCAGCCAGGTCGTCAGCTCCGACAACGACAGCGCCGTCAGCGCGCCGCGGGCCCTGGAGCTGGCGCGTAACTGGGGTGCGGAAGCGGGGATCCTGGCGGGCGCCGGGCACATCAATGTGAAGTCGGGTCATCAGCGTTGGGAGCAGGGTTTTGCCTATCTCTATCGTCTGCAAAACCGCATGGAACACCACGCCCTGCGCCGCGCCTGAACCTTTTGTTTTTTTCAACGCCCCCGTCCTTTGGCGGATTTGGGCGGGAGTCTGCCATGAGCTTTGAAACCTTCGGCCAGCCGCTGCTGACCTTTCCCGACGCAGAAAAAAGTCCCCTGAGCATCCGCGCCAAGGCGCTGGTATTCGTCGATCCGCGCTCGCGGCAATTGCGCCAGGAGCTGGAGCAGCTGGCGCCGCGCTCGATCTCGGTGCTGATCCGTGGGGAAACCGGCAGTGGCAAGGAGCTGCTGGCGCGGCACATCCATCGTGCCAGTGATCGCGGTGGATTGTTTGTCTCGGTCAATTGCGGGGCGATCAGCCCGACCTACGCCGATGCCGAATTGTTCGGCTACGCCGCCGGCAGTTTCAGCGGCACGGCCAGCAGTCGCGCCGGCTGGTTCGGTTCGGCCAACGGCGGCACCCTGTACCTGGATGAAATCGGCGACCTGCCGCTGCCGATCCAGATCAAACTGCTCGCCGCCCTGGAAAATCACGAAGTGACCCGCGTCGGCGCGCATCAACCCAGCCCGGTGGACGTGCGCCTGGTCGCCGCGACCAGCATCGACCTGGCCCAGGCGGTTGCCGCCGGTAAATTCCATGAGCGGCTCTACCACTACCTCAGCGAAGGCCAGCTCGAACTGCCAGCCCTGCGCGAGCGGGTGGGCGACATCCTGTCCCTGGCCGAATATTTCCTCGGCATCTACAGCCAGCGCCTGGACCTGCCCGTGCCGCTGATCAGCGAGGCCGCGCAAGTGGTGCTGGAGCGACACAGCTGGCCGGGCAATACCCGGGAGCTGGAAAACGTCATTCACTTTGCGCTGTTGGTGAGTACCGGTGACGAGATTCTTCCAGAGCATTTGAATTTGCCCGATGAAGGTTTGGCGCAAATCGAACGGCAACTCCAACAGATCCTCGACAACGGCTCCGCCGCCGAAAAAGCAGCCTTGAAACACATTCTCACAGACGCCGGCCTCCTGTAGGAGCGAGCTTGCTCGCGAAGGTCTTCAACGATGACGCGTTTTTCCTGGAGGCACGCAGTGCCCTTGCGCCCATCGCGAGCAAGCTCGCTCCTACAGAGAATGTGCGAGCCAGAGCTGCATGAACAAAATGGAATATGAAAGTGAATAAAAGATATTGTTCGGGAATAAAAAATCCCGGTATTGTCCGCGTCACGCCAGCGATAGCACTTCACTGGCACTTAAATACTAGCCGTCGCCACAAGCGACCGTGATTTTCGATAAGGACACTGCATGAAAAAGGTTCTGTTGTTCACCGCACTGGCGGCTGCCCTGACTGCGGGCCTGGCCCAGGCTGGCGAGAAACTGGTGGTGGCGGCAACCCCGGTTCCACACGCCGAGATTCTTGAACTGATCAAGCCAACCCTCGCCAAAGAAGGCGTGGACCTGGAAATCAAAGTCTTCACCGACTACGTTCAGCCCAACGTACAGGTCGACCAGAAGCGTCTGGACGCCAACTACTTCCAGACCCTGCCGTACCTGAAAAGCTTCAACGAAGGCAAAGGCACCAACCTGGTGACCGTGATCGGTGTTCACGTCGAACCCTTCGGTGGCTACTCGAAGAAAGTCAAAACCCTGGCCGAGCTCAAAGACGGCGCGACCATTGCCATTCCAAACGAAGGCAGCAACAGCGGCCGTGCCCTGATCCTGCTGCAGAAGGCTGGCCTGATCGAATTGAAAGACCCGAAAAACGCCGTGTCCACGCCAAAAGACATCGCCAAGAACCCGCACAACTTCAAGTTCAAAGAGCTTGAGTCGGCCATGTTGCCGCGCGTGCTGGATCAGGTCGACCTGGACATGATCAACACCAACTACGCGCTGGAAGCGGGCCTGAACCCTGCCAAAGACGCGCTGATCATTGAAGGTTCGGATTCGCCTTACGTGAACTTCCTGGTAGCCCGTCCAGACAACAAGGACAGCGCCGCCATCCAGAAGCTGGCCAAGGCATTGACCAGCCCCGAAGTGAAAGCCTTCATCGAGAAGAAGTACAGCGGCGCGGTACTGCCAGCGTTCTGATTCGCGAGGTAAACCCCTTCAAGGTTTCCAACGCCGACGGCTGATAAAGCGTCGGCGTGATCGTTTCCACGCAGAGCGTGGGAACGATCAATCCACACACACACTAGCAGTTCTGCTAGTCGCCTTGACCCTTCTGCTGGCGCAAGCTCCATACATCGGCAAGAGGGTATTCATGATGCGATCAACGCAATTGTGTCGCTATCGCTATGACGCACTGGACCAACTGATCGGGCGCGAGCCAGCCGGGCAGGAAAAGCTGCAACGATTGTACCGTCGCGAGCATCTGGTGACCGAGCTGCAGGGACAGGCCAGCCTGCATGTGTTCCAGCACGACAAGCAACTGCTGGGGCTGCAATCACGTCTGGGTAATGCGCTTAACCAACAGTTGCTGGCCACTGATCAGCAGCGCTCCGTGTTGCAACTGGTCGACTCCCGTGAATCGGTGCAACAGATCTACGCTCCCTACGGTCACCGACATACCGAAACCGGCCTTGGCAGTTTGCCGGGTTTCAACGGCGAGGCGTTGGATCCGCTCACCGGGCATTATCTGTTGGGCAATGGCCGACGGGCGTTCAATCCAGTGCTGATGCGGTTCAACAGCCCGGATACGTTGAGTCCGTTTGATCAAGGCGGGTTGAATGCCTATGCCTATTGTCAGGGGGACCCGGTGAACTTCAGGGATCCGACGGGCCGAGCGGCCGAGCAAGACTGGCTACCCTGGCTGATCGTGGCAATGTCTGCCCTCAATCTTGTTTCGGCCGGGGTCGGGCTTTTCTCGGCAAAGCTCTCTTTTGCAGAGTCAAAAATCACCAGTGCCTTGGCCTCTGCGTCACTCTCGAAAAAAGCCAGGTATGCGGGTATGACGGGGGCTGTGACAGGATTGATTGGTGGCGTGGCGGGGGTGACGAGGTCCACCTTGGCCGCCACGGACCCGGATAATTCCGCCCTGGATCCCCTGGTCGTCACAATGGCCGCTTTTAGCGCGTTGTCCTTTGCGGCTACTGTGACTTCGGTGTCATACAACTTTCGTGCTTACAAGATAAACAGGGCCCAAGCAGCTAAGGGGGCCAAAAGTGGGGGGGAGTTAGAAAATTATAGGATTCCCAGGGCGAGGCTTGGAAAACCGGACTGGCGTAATCGCGACATTCGAACATCGTGAGAGGTCCAGAGCCTCAGTCCGGCCAATACCACGCCGGCTCATCCAGCAGCCGCTGCCCGACAATCCCGGTTTGCCCGAGGTTTTTCTCCAGCACGATGCAGTTGCATTCCGGGTCTTCCTGCAACGCCGAAATCAATCGCCGCGCATGGGACACCACCCACACCTGACACTCCCCGGACGCGCGGATGATCAAGCGCGCCAGCGCCGGCAGCAGATCCGGATGCAGGCTGGTTTCCGGTTCGTTCAACACCATCAATGTCGGCGGCCTAGGCGTCAGCAGCGCCGCCACCAGCAGCAAATACCGCAAGGTGCCGTCCGACAACTCGGCTGCCGACAACGGTCGCAACAGTCCCTCCTGATAAAACTCGATAGCAAAACGCCCGCCGGCCAGCGGCTCGATATGCAGCCGTGCACCGGGGAATGCGTCGCTGATCGCGTTGCGCAATGCCTCGGGGTCGCCGATTTCGATGATGGTCTGCAGTGCTGCCGCCAGATCTCTACCGTCGTGGTGCAGCACCGGGGTGCGGGTACCCAGTTGTGGCTGGCGCACCGGGGCGTCGGCGTCGCTGCGAAAGTGATCGTAGAAGCGCCAGCGGCGGATGAACTCGCGCATCTCCAGCACCTCTGGCGAGGTACGCAGGCTGCCGACCTGATCGAACAGGCTGTCGAAATTCGGCGAGTGCTGCGCCAGCACGTCCCAGCTACGGTTGGCGCGAGCGCGGATCAATGGGCCGTCGCGATCCACCAGCAGGCTCGCTGGACGATAGAACGGCCCGGCCCACAGACACTCGCGCTTGATTTGCGGGTCGAGGCTGAACCGTGAAGGAATGGGTAAAGGATGCCCGGGCAGCATGAAGTGACCATTGGAGTCGGGCAACCCCAGGCTGATCGAGTAACCGAAGTCTTCCCCGGAGAATCCCAGTCGCAGACGTTTCACGCCCTTGGGCACCGTCGCCTCGATCGGCACTTCGCCATTGCGCATGCGTCGGGTGATGGTTTCCGGGCCGGCCCAGAAGGTCGAATGGAGGCCACCTTCGCGGGCCAATGCATTGACTACACCGCCCTGGGCGGTTTCCGCCAGCAGGCGCAGTGCGCGATAGAGATTGGATTTGCCACTGCCGTTGGGCCCTGTAATCAGGTTCAGCCGATCCAGCGGGATGACCAATTTGTTGATCGAGCGGTAATTGGCCACCGCGAGGGTTTTAAGCATGAGCTTCTCACTGATCATTTTGACGGCGCAGAGAACATAGCGGTCTTGACCGGTCGCAGCAAACTCGTGGGGAATGCTGTGTTATATCGCCGCGTCTTGCGTTTGAATACCTAGCAGTTCTGATAGGTATCTTGATCCATCTCGCCAGGGCAAAGTAATGACTTTGCGAGGTTCTGTTGATGAACACGTTAAAAAATTGTTCATATCGGTACGACGCCTTGGATTCGCTGGTCGCCATTGAGCCTGTCGGCGGGGAAAAGCGGCAACGGTTCTACGCCCGTGAGCAACTGGTTACCGAGCTTCAGGGGCAGTCCAGTCAGAGCGTGCTCCAGCACGGCAAACAATTGCTTGCGCTGCAATCTCGCCAAGGTCATGACGTCCAAAGTGGATTGTTGGCTACTGATCAACAACGGTCTGTCTTGGGGGTTATCGAGCCTGGCGGGGCTGTGCGTCAAGCCTATGCACCCTACGGTCATCGCTGGGTCGAAAGTGGCCCAGGCAGCCTCCTGGGGTTTGCCGGCGAAGCGGTCGATCCGGGTACCGGGCATTACTTGCTGGGCAATGGGCACCGGGCGTTCAACCCAGTGCTGATGCGTTTCAACAGTCCAGACCGCTTGAGTCCGTTTGGACGGGGTGGGTTGAATCCGTATGGGTATTGTCTGGGGGATCCGGTGAACTTCAGCGATCCGACTGGGCGGTTTGCCGATATTGCCAAGCTATTAACAAGCGTGTTCAGTGTGGGGAGCGCGCGAATCGTCATGTCCCCTGCCATTCCCTACAAATTGGCAAAAGACGCTTTGCAATGGGGCGCGGCAAGCCAGTTGCCGTTCAAGCACACCTTCGGTGCTGCAAGTGCTGTCGTTGGCGGAGCCACGACTCTGGTTTCAGCATTGACCGGGGTGGCCAGTGCCGTCGCGAGCGTTACCGGGGATTCTGAGAGCGCACGAATACTGGGGTTCGTTGCGTTGGGCCTGGGCGCGCTGACGGTTACCGCAAGAGTGGGCTCACTGTGGGCAACACGTGATCCCAAGACCATTCCATCGTTGAAGGGTTTTGTCGAGCGCCACAAGCCTGTGAAGACAACCGGTGAGACACCGCCGGCTTCACCTGCTCTTCTAAATGCGGCGCAAGCTGATTCGACGGGGGGGCCACGAACGAGCTTTGCCTTTCCACGCACGACTCAAAATAATAGTGGTACCCGCCGAGTCGCCAAGATTCGTCGCAACTCCGTGTAACCACAAGCCAGTACTTTTTCACGTCGTGATCCTGATGCTGCAAGGATTACCGCATTGCCTGCGGTTTTTTGCCGCTGCCGAGTGCACCCTTGCAACCCTGTTCTAAGCTCTCATCGTATTCGTCTCGCGCACCCGTTCAACGCAAAGGAGTCTGCATGGCTGTTCCCGGATTGAAAATAGCGCTTGGCTTGAGCCTCCTGGCTTTGCTGAGTGCTTGCGACAAAGAAAAACCGCTTCCCGAACACCTGCCACGGGTCTTCGTACAAGTCGTGGAACCCGCAAATTTCGCGCCTTCGGTAACCCTGACCGGTGACGTCCAGGCGCGTGTACAAACCGAGCTGTCTTTCCGCGTCGGCGGCAAGATCATCCAGCGCTCGGTCGACGTCGGTGACCGGGTAACGGCCAAGCAGGTATTGGCCCGCCTCGACCCCAAGGATTTGCAGACCAATGTCGATTCGGCCCAGGCGCAAGTGGTCGCCCAACAGGCGCTGGTCAAGCAGAACGCCGCGGCGTTCGTGCGCCAGCAAAAACTCTTGCCCAAAGGCTATACCAGCCAGAGCGAATACGACTCGGCCCAGGCTGCCTTGCGCAGCAGCGAGAGCGCGTTGAGCGCTGCCCAGGCGCAATTGGCCAACGCCAAGGATCAACTCAGCTACACGGCATTGATCGCCGATGCGCCCGGGATCATTACCGACCGCCAGGGGGAAGTCGGCCAGGTGGTGCAGGCGACGATGCCGATCTTCGGCCTGGCCCGGGACGGCGACCGGGACGCGGTGTTCAACGTCTATGAATCATTGTTGGCCGAAAAGCCGACGAATCAAACCATTGTCCTGAGTCTGCTCGATAACCCGGCCATCAAGACCACTGGCTCCGTGCGAGAAGTCACTCCTTCAGTGTCGGCCGAGTCCGGTACCGTGCAGGTCAAGGTCGGCCTCAACAGCCTGCCCGACGGCATGCAATTGGGCTCGGTGGTGAGTGCCACGGTCAGGGGGTCGGGCAAGTCGGTCATCGAGTTGCCGTGGTCGGCGCTGACCAAAAATGTCAGTGAACCCGCCGTGTGGATTGTCGACGACAAAGGGCAGGCGCAATTGCACTCGGTCACGGTCAGCCGTTACCTGACCGGCAAGGTCATCATCAATGGCGGATTGAAGGGCGGTGAAAAAGTCGTGGTCGCCGGTGGGCAATTGCTGCACCCGGGCATGGTCGTCGAAATTGCCGAAAATACCTACAAGGACCTGAGTTGGGGAGCCAAGCCATGAAGCCTTTATGGGCATTGTCCATCGGGCTGGTGTTGAGCGCCTGCTCCAAAAGCGAGCCACCGCCGGAGCCGGTACGGCCGGTGCTGTCGATCAAGATCCAGGCCTTGAACGAAGAGGACCTGGGCCGCTTCGCCGGCAGCATTCAGGCGCGCTACGAGAGCAATACCGGGTTCCGTGTGGGTGGGCGAATCGCCAGTCGCAATGTCAATGTCGGGGCCGAGGTCGAGAAAGGTACGCTGCTCGCCACCCTCGATCCATCCGACCAACAGAACCAATTGCGTTCAGCACAGGGCGACCTGGCGAAAATACAGGCACAGCTCATCAATGCGCAGGCCAGCGCCCGCAGGCAGCAAGCCTTGTTTGATCGTGGGGTCGGCTCGCAGGCTCAGCTCGATTCAGCCATCACTGACCTTAAAACCAGCCAGGCCTCCCTCGACCAGGCCCGGGCGGCAGTCAACCAGAGCAAGGACCAACTGGGCTACACCGAGTTACGCTCCGACCACAAGGCGGTGGTCACCGCGTGGAGTGCCGAGGCCGGGCAAGTGGTGACGGCGGGGCAGCAAGTGGTCACCCTGGCACAGCCGGACATCAAGGAAGCGGTGATCGACCTGCCGGACACGCTGGTCGACCAGCTGCCCAGCGACGTGGTGTTCCTGGTCGCCGCGCAACTCAACCCGGCCATCAACACCACCGCGACCATCCGTGAAATCGAACCCCAGGCGCAAAGCGCCACGCGCACCCGCCGCGCCCGCCTGTCCCTGGCTCAAACGCCAGCGGGCTTTCGCCTGGGCACGGCGATCAGCGTCACCCTGAGCTCTGCGATCAAGCCGCGCATCGAATTGCCCATCACCGCACTGCAGGAGGTCGAGGGCAAAATGCGTGTCTGGGTCATCGATCCACAGAACAAAACCGTTTCCCCCCGCGACATCAACGTGATCAGCCGCACCGACAGCACTGTGGTGCTGGCCGGCGGAGTGAAGAACGGCGAGCGGGTGGTCAGCGCCGGCGTGAACAGTCTCAAACCAGGACAACCCGTGAAATTTGACGAGGACAGTCAATGAAAGGCTCTTTCAACCTCTCCGAATGGGCCCTCAAGCATCAGTCGTTCGTCTGGTATCTGATGTTCGTCGCGTTGTTGATGGGCGTGTTCTCGTACCTGAACCTGGGTCGCGAGGAAGACCCGTCGTTCACCATCAAGACCATGGTGATCCAGACCCGCTGGCCCGGCGCGACCCAGGAAGAAACCCTCAAGCAGGTCACCGACCGCATCGAGAAAAAACTCGAAGAGCTTGATTCCCTCGACTACGTGAAAAGCTATACCCGCCCCGGCGAATCCACGGTCTACGTGTACTTGCGCGACACCACCAAGGCCAAGGACATTCCGGAAATCTGGTACCAGGTGCGCAAGAAGATCGGCGACATTCGCTACTCCTTTCCCCAGGGCATCCAGGGCCCGTCGTTCAACGACGAGTTCGGCGACGTGTTCGGCTCGATCTACGCCTTTACCGCCGACGGCTTGTCGCTGCGCCAGTTGCGCGACTACGTCGAGCAGGCGCGCGCCGATATCCGTGGTGTACCGGGCCTGGGCAAGATCGAAATGGTCGGCCAGCAGGACGAAGTGCTCTACCTGAATTTCTCGACCCGCAAGCTGGCGGCGCTGGGTATCGATGAAACCCAGGTGGTGCAGAGCCTGCAGACCCAGAACGCCGTGACACCGGCCGGGGTCATCGAAGCCGGTCCCGAGCGGATTTCCGTGCGCACGTCCGGGCAGTTCATTTCCGAGAAGGATCTGGCCAACGTCAATTTGCGTCTCAATGATCGCTTCTATCGCCTGGCCGATATCGCCGACATCCAACGGGGTTACGTCGACCCGTCGACGCCGCAGTTTCGCTTCAATGGCCAACCCGCCATCGGCCTGGCCATTGCCATGCAAAAGGGCGGCAACATCCAGGAATTCGGCAAGGCCCTGCATCAACGCATCAGCGAGCTGACGGCCAATCTGCCGGTGGGCGTCGGCGTGCACAACGTGTCCGATCAGTCTGTGGTGGTGGAAGCCGCCGTTGGCGGGTTCACCAGTGCCTTGTTCGAAGCCGTGGTGATCGTGCTGGTGGTCAGCTTCATCAGCCTCGGCGTGCGCGCAGGCCTGGTGGTGGCGTGCTCGATCCCGCTGGTACTGGCGATGGTGTTCGTGTTCATGGAATACAGCGGCATCACCATGCAGCGGATTTCCCTCGGTGCGCTGATCATCGCGCTGGGGCTGCTGGTGGATGACGCGATGATCACGGTGGAAATGATGGTCTCGCGCCTGGAGTTGGGCGAGACCAAGGAGCAGGCCGCGACCTTTGCCTACACCTCGACCGCCTTCCCGATGCTCACCGGCACCCTGGTGACGGTGGCGGGTTTCGTGCCCATTGGCCTCAACGGCAGCTCGGCCGGTGAATACACCTTCACCCTGTTTGCGGTGATTGCCGTGGCCATGCTGGTCTCGTGGGTGGTGGCGGTGCTGTTCGCCCCGGTGATCGGTGTGCACATCCTCAGCGCCAATGTGAAGCCGCACGCGGCCGAGCCTGGGCGCCTGGGGCGCGCCTTCAATGGCGGGCTGCTGTGGTGCATGCGCAATCGCTGGTGGGCGATTGGCATCACCGTGCTGATATTCGGCTTGTCGGTTGTCGGCATGCGCTTTGTGCAGAACCAGTTCTTCCCGGCCTCGGATCGCCCGGAAATCCTGGTGGACCTGAACCTGCCGCAAAACGCCTCCATCGCCGAAACCCGCAGGGCCGTGGACAAGCTTGAAGCGACCCTCAAGGGCGACCCCGACATCGTGCGCTGGAGTACCTACATCGGCCAGGGCGCGATTCGTTTCTACCTGCCCCTCGACCAGCAACTGCAGAACCCTTACTACGCACAGCTGGTGATCGTCGCCAAAGACTTCGAGACGCGCGCAGCCCTCAGCGATCGCTTGCGTGAGCGCCTGCGCCAAGACTTCGTCGGCATTGGCAGTTTTGTCCAGGCACTGGAGATGGGCCCACCCGTGGGGCGGCCGATCCAGTACCGCGTCAGCGGCCCGGACATCGACCAGGTGCGCAAGCACGCCATCGACCTGGCGACCGTGCTGGACAAGAACCCGCACATCGGCGAGATCATTTACGACTGGAACGAGCCAGGCAAAGTGCTGCGCATCGACATCGCCCAGGACAAGGCACGCCAGCTTGGCTTGTCGTCCGAAGACGTGGCGAACCTGATGAACAGCATCGTCAGCGGCTCTACCGTGACCCAGGTCGACGATGACATCTACCTGATCAACGTGGTCGGTCGCGCGGTGGACGCCGAACGGGGTTCGCCGGAAACCCTGCAGAACCTGCAGATCCTCACCCCGGGCGGCACCTCGATTCCGCTGCTGGCGTTTGCCACCGTGCGTTACGAGCTGGAGCAACCGCTGGTGTGGCGTCGCGACCGCAAACCGACGATCACCATCAAGACTGCGGTGGTCGGTGATCTCCAGCCCACCGACCTGGTGAAACTGCTCAAGCCGGACATCGATACATTCGCCGCCGCGTTGCCGGCGGGGTACAAGGTCGCCACGGGCGGTACGGTGGAGGAGAGCGCCAAGGCCCAGGGGCCAATCAACCAGGTCGTGCCGTTGATGGTGTTCCTGATGGCCACCTTCCTGATGATCCAGCTGCACAGCGTGCAGAAGATGTTCCTGGTGGCCAGCGTGGCGCCACTGGGCCTGATCGGCGTGGTGCTGGCGCTGGTGCCGACCGGCACGCCGATGGGCTTCGTGGCGATCCTCGGCATCCTGGCGCTGATCGGCATCATCATCCGCAACTCGGTGATCCTGGTGACCCAGATCGACACGTTCGTGGCGCAAGGGTCTTCACCCTGGGACGCCGTGGTGGAAGCCACCGAACACCGTCGCCGGCCGATTCTGTTGACCGCCGCGGCGGCGAGCCTGGGCATGATCCCGATTGCGCGGGAAGTGTTCTGGGGGCCGATGGCCTACGCGATGATCGGCGGGATCATCGTCGCCACTCTGCTGACGCTGCTGTTTTTGCCGGCGCTGTATGTGGCCTGGTACAGGATCCACGAGCCGAAGAAAGAAGTACAGTAAGGCGAGCGCTGCGCGCTCATCGCCAGCAGGCTGGCTCCCACAGGTGCATGCGATCAACTGTGGGAGCCAGCCTGCTGGCGATGGCGTCCGCGATGGCTAGGCAGGCTTGCGCCAGACACTCGCCAACCAAGGCTGCTGCTCCCGCGGCAGCCCCGCTGGCCGGAAATAATGCTCCAGCTCCACAAACCCCGCCTCGGTCAACAATTGCTGCCACGCCTGAAGATCGTGATACGCCCCATACCGCGGCCCGTTCCAGCCTTCCTGATTCTCGCCACGGGGATTGGAACTGAACAACACGCCACCCGGCTTCAACGCCGCGCGCAGCTGCTTCAATACCCGAGGCAACTCCTGGCGCGGGATGTGAAACAGCACCGCATTGGCAAAAATCCCGTCGAAGCGCTCCGCCGGCAAATCCAGCTTCAGGAAGTCCTGTTGCCACACCTCGCAACCGCTGTCCTCCCGGGCCATCTGCGCAAACTTCTGCGAGCCATCCAGGCCGACCGCCGTGTGGCCCATGCGCGTAAAGGTCTGCAAGTCGCGACCGGGACCGCAGCCAAAATCGAGTATGTCGAACGGCGCGTTACCCTGGATATGCCGCAACAGCGCATCGATGTTCTGGCTGACATCGTGATCACGGGTGCCTTCGCGGAAACCTTCGGCCACCGAGTTGTAATGGCCCAGGGTGGTGGACGTGATCTGTTCGAGGTCGGCGGGCGTTTGTTTCATGGTGGGCTGCGCAGGCAATTGGGATTTGTCGAATATACGCCATCAAGCCTGGGGCTGCTGCGCAGCCATTCGCTGGCAAGCCAGCTCCTACAATGGATCGCGTCGGTCATCTGTAGGCGCTGGCTTGCCAGCGATGGCAGTCTCACTGACTCAACCCTTTTTCATCCCCAAACATTCAATGGACCGATCAATCATCGCCTTGGCGATCTCCAGCAAATGCCAAACCGAAAACACCATCGCCCGGTCGGCACCCTTGAGTTGGTCGCCACATTGATACGCCGTGACCGAAGCGCAACGCAGCAGGTCGGCGACATAGAGCTGCGTGTCTTCAAAGCTCACGTCTTTGCTGACGTTGTAGAAGCGCAGTTCATCGGGCGGGGAGGGTTGGTCGCCGGTGAGGTAGAAATCAATGGCGCGGTAGAGGGCGGAACGGTCTCTGAGCAGGTCTTCAGTGATGGTTTCGTTAGTGGGGGTTTCGGGGGGTGGATCGGGGACGGATCTTTCCATTGGTAAAACTCCTGACAATTAGTTGGAGCCAACCGATATCGCGACTAAACGAATAGGGGGTGGCGGCTGCACACAGGTTAGTCGACCGGTCGCCAGGCAATACCGGCGCACCCGAGGGTGCCCTGCGCACAGCCACCATAAATTTCAGGCAATAAAAAACGCCTGAGAAAAGGTGACGCTGCGCGCCTGACGGTATCCAGGCGACTAAACCCGATCACTGATGAGCAGTGACGGACCGAGACTAACCACGGAATTTGGCAGGCGCAAGCGAGCGGAATAATCTAGGAAACGTCCTGCAAAGGAAAGGGATTTACCCTTCGGAATTGCCGAATTTCTTGTACGAAATATCGCCCATCTAGCGTTTGTTCAACCCCCGAGCCAACCGATCCCCACCCAACTGAATCACCGCCACCAACGCCACCAGCAACACAATCACCGTCAGCATGACCTGGCTGTCAAAGCGCTGATACCCATACCGGTACGCAATGTCCCCCAAACCACCCGCGCCAATCGCCCCGGCCATGGCCGATGAGTTGATCATCGTCACCAGCGTGATGGTGAAGCCCCCGACAATCCCCGGCAGCGCCTCAGGCAACAGCACATGCCAGACGATATGCCCACGTCGGCAGCCCATGGCCTGCGCCGCTTCGATCAAACCGTGATCGACCTCGCGCAGGCTGACCTCGGCGATGCGTGCAAAAAATGGCGTGGCAGCGATGGTCAGCGGCACCACCGCCGCCCAGACGCCGTAGGTGGTGCCGACGATCAACCGGGTGAACGGAATCAGCGCCACCATCAGGATCAGGAACGGAATCGAACGGAACAGGTTCACGAAGGCGCCCAGTGCACGGTTCAGCGCCGGGGCTTCGTAGATGCCACCCTTGGAACTGGTGACCAGGATCACTGCCAGCGGAATCCCCGCCAGCAGTGCGATCAACGACGACACGCCAACCATCAGGAAGGTGTCGATGAAGCCTTGCAGCAAGCGATCAAACCACATAACCCAATACCTCTACCTGTTGCGCCCATTGGCCGGCGCGATGGCGCAATTCTTCTGCTGCGAAGGATGAACCCGTCACGGCCAGCAGCAGTTGCCCCAGCGCGTGCCCCTGAATCCGTTCCACGCCGCCCTGCAACAGGCGCACGTGGCCACCGAGTGCAGCGAACAGCGCGGCAAGGTCCGGTTCGGCGTGGGCCGTTCCGGTGAATTGCAGGCGCAGTACCACCGCGTCTTCCGGGGACTGCGCTTGTTGCTGCAAGCGGCTTTGCAGTTCTGGCGGCAGGGCGTGCTGCAAGGGCGCGAGCAAGGTCTTGCTGACCTCATGCTGCGGGTTGCCGAAGACTTCCCAGACGGGCCCCTGTTCAACGATTTGCCCATGCTCAAGGACCACGACGCGGTCACAGATCTCGCGGATCACCGCCATCTCGTGGGTGATCAAAATGATGGTCAGGCCCAGGCGCTGGTTGATCTCGCGCAGCAGGCCGAGGATCGATTGCGTGGTCTCAGGGTCCAGTGCCGACGTGGCTTCGTCGCACAGCAGAATCGCCGGGTCATGCACCAGCGCGCGGGCGATGCCGACGCGCTGCTTCTGCCCGCCGGACAGTTGCGCCGGGTAAGCCTTGTGTTTGCCTTGCAGGCCCACCAGTTCCAGCAGCTCACGAACCTTCTGCTCGCGCTTTTCCTTCGGTACACCGGCGACTCTCAGCGGCAACTCGACGTTCTGCCAAACGGTCTTGGCCGACATCAGGTTGAAGTGCTGGAAGATCATGCCGATGCGCCGACGCAACGCCACCAAACGGTCTTCGTCGAACTCGCCAATGTCCACTTGATCGATCAGCACGCGACCCGAGGTCGGTTGTTCGAGGCGGTTGATTGTGCGGATCAGCGACGATTTGCCGGCGCCGCTGCGGCCGATGATGCCGAACACTTCACCGCGCTGGATCGCCAGGTCGATGCCTTGCAGCGCCGCCACCGGGCCTTGCTTGCCGTCATAGGTTTTGCCCAGGCCGACGAAGCGCACGTGGGCACGATTGAGTGCTGGGTGCAGTTCGGTCTGCTCAGCATTCTTGAGCTGCGCAATGTCCAGTCGCAGTTGCGTGGCAGCTGTCATGTTCAGCTCTCCCAACCGGCTTGGTAGAGCTTGCCGTGGGCTTTATCCAGGGCTGCGCGAACGGCTGGCGAGTGTTGGTAGATGTCGACGAACTTGATCAGGCGCGGGTCGGTTTTGCTTTTCGGCTGGATCACGAACTGGATCACGTATTCCTTGTGGTCGAGGCCGTCGAACAGCAGGGCAGAGCCGGCATCGAAGGTTTTCGCCAGGCGGATATAGGCCGGGTAGCCCTGGACCAGGTCGGCGTCGTCATAGGCGCGCACCAGTTGCACGGCTTCGACTTGGAGGATTTTGATTTTCTTCGGGTTGGCGATGATGTCTTCTTCGGTGGCCTTGTAGCCGACCCCCGGTTTGAGCGTGATCAACCCGGCCTTGGCCAGCAGCTGCAAGCCACGGCCGCTGTTGATCGGGTCGTTGGCGATGGCCACGCTGGCGCCTTGTGGCAGCTCGTCGAAGCTTTTGTATTTCTTCGAATAGAGGCCGACGTTGTTGATGATCCCCGGGGCGAAGGGCACCAGGTCAAAGCCGGAGGCGTTCCTGGCGTTTTCCAGGAACGGGATGTGCTGGAAGTAGTTCACGTCGATGTCGCCGGCGGCGAGGCTGACGTTGGGGGCGATCCAGTCGGTGAACTCTACGAGCTCGACTTTCAGGCCTTGTTTGTTGGCTTCTTCTACTGCCGCTTCCAGGGGAATGGCGAAGGCGGCGGTGGTGCCGATTTTCAGTGGCGCGTCGGCGGCGAACAGCGCAGAGCTGAACAGGCCGAGGGCCAGGGCCAGTGCTTTGACTGGGTTAGAGAGGTGGTGCTTGGTCATGATGGTTTTTCCAGTCAGGGCATAAGATTTATGGTGTTTGTCAGGGCCTCATCGCTGGCAAGCCAGCTCCTACAGGGTTTTGTGAACGCCACAGATCCCCTGTAGGAGCTGGCTTGCCAGCGAAGCTTTTAGCGTCGAAACGCCGAACCCGTGTGTTGCTCAGGCAAATGCGCCTCGCCGTGAAACAGCTTTTCGCGCAATGACCCGTCGTCATAAGCGGTCTTGTACGAGCCACGACGTTGCAGCTCCGGAATCACCAGCTCAATGAAATCCACATAGCTTTCCGGAGTGACGATCCGCGTCAGGTTGAAGCCGTCCAGGCCGGTTTCGGCGATCCACGACTCCAGTTCGTCAGCGACTCGCCCGGGCGAGCCGACCACGGTGATGTAGCGTCCGCCGAGGGCGTGTTGCTCAAGCAATTTGCGGCGGGTCCAGTCGTTGTTCTGCAGGTTTTTGGTGGCGGACTGGATCGCGTTGCTCTTGACGTACTGGATCGGTTCGTCGATGGCGTACTCGGAAAAATCGATCCCGGTGGACGCCGAAAAATGCGCCACCCCGGCCTCGGCGCTGGCGTAGCTCAGGTATTCGGCATGCTTGGTCCACGCCAGCTCCTCAGTGGCGCCGACGATCACGTTCAGGCCCATGAACACCTTGATGTCCTCGGGATTGCGCCCGGCCTCGACGGCACTGGCGCGTACCTTGTCCACCTGCACCCTGGTCGACGCCTTGGTCTGCCCGCTGATGAAGACGCACTCGGCATGCCGCCCGGCAAACAGCACACCACGATCGGAACTGCCGGCCTGGAACAGCACCGGCGTGCGCTGCGGCGAGGGTTCGCACAGGTGATAGCCCTCGACCTGATAGAACTCGCCCTTGTGCTCGACCTTGTGCACTTTTTCCGGTTGTGCGTAGATCCGTTGCTGTGGATCGTTGAGCACCGCGCCGTTTTCCCAGCTGCCTTCCCAGAGTTTGTACAGCACCTCCAGGTATTCATCGGCCTGGTCGTAACGGCGGTCGTGCTCGACCTGCTCGCTCAGGCCCATGGCCTTGGCGGCGCTGTCGAGGTAGCCGGTGACGATGTTCCAGCCCACCCGACCGCGACTCAGGTGATCCAGCGTCGACATGCGCCGGGCGAACAGATACGGCGGTTCGTAGGTGAGGTTGGCGGTGAGGCCGAAACCGAGGTTTTTGGTCACGGCGGCCATGGCCGAGACCAGCAGCAGCGGGTCGTTGACCGGCAGCTGGATCGATTCTTTGAGCGGCACGTCAACCGAGTTCTGGTAGACGTCGTAAACACCTACGATGTCGGCGATGAACAATCCGTCGAACAGCCCGCGCTCGAGCAGTTGCGCCAGCTCGGTCCAGTACTCGATGGTCTTGTACTGGGTCGAGGTGTCCCGCGGATGCGTCCACAGGCCATGGTTGATGTGCCCGATGCAGTTCATGTTGAACGCGTTGAGCAGGATCTTCTTTTTCGCGTCGGCCATCAGATGGTCCCCCGCAGCGGCGGGTTTTCATCGTTGAGGTAGTAGTTGCCGACCGCGTGGTATTTCCAGCGCACCGGGTCGTGCAGCGTGTGCACCCGGGCGTTGCGCCAGTGGCGATCCAGGCCGTGCTCGATCAGGGTGGCCTGGCTGCCGGCCAGTTCGAACAACGTGGTGCCAGCGGCGAGGGAGATTTCGGTGCTGATGGCCCGGGCTTCGGCGACGGCAATCGACGCGGCCGCGACGTTCTCGGCGTTGGTGTCGACCTGGGCCTTGTCGAGGAATTCACCGGCGCGTTCCAGCAAGGCTTCGGTGGCGTGCAGGCGAATGCTCAAATGGCCGAAGCTCTTGATGGTCAGTGGATCGTCTATGGCTTTTTCATGGGTGGCGTCGATCCACGGCCGGGTCTTGGTGCGCACGAAGTGCAGCGCATCTTCATAGGCCGCGCGGGCGATGCCGGTGTCGATGGCGGCATGGAGAATCTGCGCCAACGGGCCGACCGGGGTCGGGCGCTCAAAAGCGCTTTGGAATGGGATCACGTCTTCGGCGGCAACGTAGACATCTTCGAACACCACCGAACCGCTGCCGGTGGTGCGCTGGCCGAAACTGCTCCAGTCGTCGATCACGGTCAGGCCTTTGCTGTCGCGCGGGACGAACGCCAGTTGCTGCACGCCGTTTTCATCGATCACCGAGGTCGGGATGCGCTGCGCGTAGATCGCGCCGGTGGCGTAGAACTTGCGACCGTTGATGCGATAGCCGTCACCATCGCGAGTCAGGCGGGTGACGCGGTCGTGGGCGGTTTTGGTACCGAGTTCGGCGAGCGCATTGCCGAATCGCTGACCGGCCAATACTTCGGCGTACAGACGTATTTTCTGCTCTTCGCTGCCGTTCACACGCAGTACTTCCAGCGCGTAGAAATGATTCTGCGGGATTTGCCCGAGGGAGCCATCCGCCTGGGCGATCAGGGCGATGACTTTGGCCAGGGTGACGTTGGAGACGCCAGCGCCGCCGTATTCCTTGGGCACGCTGATGCCCCACAGGCCCGAGCGGGAAAACACTTCCAATTCCGGGTGTGGCAAACGGCGTTCGCGGTCGCGCAGGGCGCTGTCGCGTTTGAAGTCTTCGGCCAGGTCGCTGGCGACGATCAGGGCTTGCTCATCGCTGGTAATGACCGCGACGTGTTGAGAAAGGGTCATGTGTTTCTCCAGATGTCTGGTCGTCAGATCCAGGAATGGCGAGCGGGCAAAGTGCCGTTCAGGTAATAGGCGCCAACCGCGTGGTACTTCCAGCGCACCGGGTCGTGCAGGGTGTGCACCCGGGCGTTGCGCCAGTGGCGGTCGAGGTTGAATTCGGCGAGGGTGGCGCGGCTGCCGACCAGCTCGAAGAGCTTTTCGCTGGCCTGCAAAGAGATCTCGGTGGTCAGTACTTTGGCTTCGGCCACGGCAATCGAAGCGCGGGCCGCAGACTCGGCGGTGAGCGGCGCGGCGCTTACCTGGTCGAGCACCTGCCCGGCCTTGCGCAGCAGTGCTTCGGCGGCGTGCAGTTCGATTTTCAGCTTGCCGATGTCGGCGATCACGTACAGGTCATCGCCGGCCCGTTCGACGTTGGCGTCGACCCATGGCCGGGCGCGGGTTTTCACGAACTCGATGGCGTCATCGATAGCGCCACGGGCGATGCCGGCGTCGATGGCGGCCTGGATCAGTTGCGAAACCGCACCCTGGGTATTGGGTGTTTCGTTGATCTTCCAGTTATCCACCACCAGCTCGGCGTCGACCCGCACGTTGTTGAGCAAAATGGTGCCGCTCGCGGTAGTGCGCTGGCCGAAACCGGACCAGTCATCGACGATTCGCAACCCCGGCGTACCGCGACGGACGAAGGCCAGCACTTGCTTGTCGTCGTCGTTGAGTGCCTTGACCGCGACCCAGTGCGCGAACAGTGCGCCGGTGGAATAAAATTTCTGCCCGTTGAGGACAAAACCATCGCCGTCGGCGGTGATGCGCGCCTTGAGTTCCAGGGTGTTTTTAGCTCCGCGCTCCGGGCCGGCATTACCGATTCGCCAGCCTTCCAGCACGCTTTTGAACAGCTGTTTTTTCTGCGCCTCGGTGGCGCTGCCGAGCACCAGGTTGAGAATGCCGAACTGGTTTTGCGGAATCTGCCCCAGGGCCGGGTCCGCCGCGGAAATGATCGCGAACACCTCGGCCAGAGTGACGAATGAAACCTGTGGGCCGCCGTACTCGCGGGGAATGGCGATGCTGCCCAGGCCACTTCGGGTGAATTGTTCAATTTCCGACCATGGCAGCTTGCGCTGCTGGTCGCGCCGGGCTGCTTGCAGGCGAGCGACTTGCGCCAGCTCATGGGCGGCCTTGATGGCTTGGGCGTCGCTGCGCAGCACTTGCGCGGGCAACAACAAGGGGGCGATGTCCAGGTCACTCTGGACGATTGCATCAGCCAGACTGGACATCAGTGCCGCTCCTTGGCTACACGCAATGCCCTGGCGATCTGCACTGGGGTGATTGTGTTCCGGACCATACCTACCTCACATCTCATGGAAACGCCGCGGGGTGCGGCGAACGAAAACAAGAATGTCCGGTGGTCCGGTCCATATACCCTAAACGTGTATAAATATTTTTTGAACTAACTTTTAGGAATATGTATAGAAGGTCAAAAGATCGCAGCCTGCGGCAACTCCAACAGGGGGGTGGCGTACGCCTGTAGGAGCTGCCGCAGGCTGCGATCTTTTGATTTCAAAGCAGGGGTTGTTCTTTCTTCGGTATTTTCAGGTAAGGATTGGCGCAACCAATCTTCAACGCCCGCGCTGGCGCCCAGCGCGAGTTGTTGCCTACGCGGTCGAGGATGCAGTAAGTCACCTCCAGGCGCAGGTCTTCGCCGGCTTCGAGAATGATTGCCGGTGGTACCCAGACCTGGATCGGCTGGCCCACATCACTCTCTTTGAGTGGCGGCAAGTCCATGCGGGCATCGCCCCAGCGCAGGGTGATTTCGTCATCGCCGGCCATGTTCAAGTACGGCTCGATGGTCACGGGCACGCCGCGCTTGATCTGGTTGGGGTTCACCCCCTGCCGGCAAATCGTTCCGGGAAGTTTTACCGGTGCCAGGCTCTGGTTCTCGTCGCCACTGTGCGCAGACGGCTGGCCACCGGGGCACTCGAGTTTGGACTGCACGCGCCGGGCGGGCGATACGATCGGGGCTTGTCCTATTTGCATGATTCGATAGTGAACACGAGAAGAGCCGCTGGCGATAAAGCTCTCGGGTACCCGCAGCTGAACGGGTTGGCCGATCTCCTTGGCCTTCAGGACCCTGGAGGCGACGTAGCAGTTGTCCCAGAACAGTTCGATCAGGTCGCCTTCATCCATCCCGGGGTAGGGCGGCACCTCGATCAGCAAGTGCGACGCCGAGGCGAGGTTGATCCCGGCCTTGTGAGACTGCGCCAGTCTCGGGGCGGCTAGTTCTATTTTGTTTGAAGTGCTTGTCATGGAAGTCTCCTAGAAATTTTGCAATGAAATCCGTTTCGGAAAACAACAGCAAAACTGTTCATTACTTTGAATTGAAATAATGATTTGGCGTGATCAGTGCCGCTGGCAGGAGACTAGATAAGAGTGTGCTGGAGTCGGTGTCAATAGAGTGGATTAGTTAAGTTGAAGAATGGATGTAATTCAGAAAACTCCTACGCATTGAAGTTAATAAGCCGTTCCGATGAGTCGACTTTACCTGCTCAAGGCGCCGTTTTTTGAGGGGCTGGCGCAATTTATGGGGCCGCGATGCGCTTGGATGTCCAGTCGGCAAAACTGTTGCGCAATACATATATGTATCGAGCGCGCTGACAAGATGTGCTTGTCGTGGGCATATATTTAATTATGTAAAAGTTAGAAGTTGTTCAGGAAGAGTGGCACTTCCATCCATGGAAGTTGACCGATGTCGCGAGGGTTTTAGTTGTGGGCGTTATTCAGGAATTTACTGAGAAACTGTTTCGTGCGTTCTTCCTTGGGGTTGGCAAACAACGCCTTGGCTTCGCCCTGTTCGACGATCACGCCCTTGTCGAAAAACACCACACGATTAGCCACGTCGCGGGCAAAACCCATTTCGTGGGTGACGATGACCATGGTGCGATTCTCTTCGGCCAGGCTGCGGATGGTCGCCAGCACTTCGCCCACCAGCTCCGGGTCGAGCGCCGAGGTCGGTTCATCGAACAGGATCACTTCCGGCTCCATCGCCAGCGCGCGGGCAATCGCCACGCGCTGTTGCTGACCACCGGAAAGGCGGCGCGGGTAAGCGTCTTCCTTGCCTGCCAGACCGACCCTGGCCAACAACTTTTTACCCAGGGCAACGGCATCGGCGTGCGCGATCTTCTTGACGATGATCGGGCCTTCGATAACGTTTTCCAGGGCGGTGCGGTGGGGGAACAGGTTGAAGTTCTGGAACACGAAGCCCACGTGCTGGCGCAAACGGCGCACCAGGCTCTGTTGCTGGTTCAGCGGGCGGCTGGTATCGATCTCGATGTCGCCGACCTTGATCCGGCCGCTGGTGGGTTCTTCGAGGAAGTTCAGGCAGCGCAGGAAGGTGGTCTTGCCCGAGCCGCTTGGCCCGATGATCGCCACCACCTCGCCTTCCTTCACTTGCAGATCGATGCCGTTGAGCACGACTTGACCCTTGAACTGCTTTGTCAGTTTTTCCACGACAATCATGGGGTCAGGACTCCTGGTCGTGCCGGTTGACCCGTGCTTCGAGCTGGTTCTGCAGGTGCGACAGCACCGTGGCCAGGACCCAGTAGATCAGCGCGGCGGCAAGGTACATGGTGAACACTTCGAAGGTTCGGGCGGTAATCAGCTGCGCCTGGCGGAACAGTTCCGGCACCTGGATGGTCGCCGCCAGCGCGGTGTCCTTGACCAGCGAAATGAAGCTGTTGCCCAGCGGTGGCAATGCCGTGCGCATGGCTTGCGGCAGGATGGCCCGGCGCAGTGTCTGCGCGCGGGTCATGCCAATACTGGCGGCAGCTTCCCACTGGCCGCGTTCGATGGAGCTGATCGCGGCGCGCAGGATTTCACAGGCGTAAGCGGCCATGTTCAGCGAGAAGCCGATCATCGCCGCCGGAATTGGATCGAGCTCCATGCCCAATTGCGGCAAGCCGTAATAGATCACGAACAGTTGCACCAGCAACGGCGTGCCGCGAAAGAACGACACGTAGATGCGGGCGATCCAGCTCACCAGCTTGAAGCGCGACAGGCGCATCAGTGCCAGGCCAAAGCCCAGCACGAACCCGAAGAACATCCCGCCGAGGCTCAAGATGACCGTGTAGTACGCGCCCTTGAGCAGAAAGGGCGCGGACTCTATTGCGAGTTGAAAAGCTTCTTCCATTATTGAGTGACGTCAGCGCTGAAGTATTTTTCCGAAAGCTTTTTCAGCGTACCGTCGGCGCGCAGCTTGTCGATGGCCTTGTTCACGGCTGCCAGCAGTTCAGGCTCACCTTTGCGCAGGGCAATGCCGGCTTCCTGGCGGGAGAACGCTTCGCCGGCGGCGGTGGTGTCCTTGGCTTTCTTGGCGTATTCCAAGGCGGCCAGGCGGTCGATCAGGATGGCGTCGATACGGCCGACACGCAGGTCCTGGAACTTGGTCGGATCGTCTTCGTAGGTGCGCACGTCAGCGGTCGGCACATTGGCCTTGACCCACTGCTCGTAGTTGGTGCCCAGGCCCACGCCGACTTTCTTGCCACCCAGGTCGGCAGCGGACTTGATGTTCAACTCGGCGGCTTTCTTGGTCAGTACCAGCGCCTGAATCCCGGAAACGGTGTACGGCTCGGAGAAGTCATACTTCTTCTTGCGCTCTTCGGAGATGGTCACCTGGTTGATCACTGCGTCCAGACGCTTGGATTCCAGTGCTGCGAGGATGCCGTCCCATTTGGTCGGTTGCAGCTTGACCTTCACACCCAGCTCTTTGGCCAGGGCTTCGGAGAATTCAACTTCGAAGCCGGTCAGTTTGCCGTCGGCGTCGACGAAGCTGAACGGTGGGTAGGTGCCTTCCAGGCCGACGTTGATCACGCCTTTGTCCTTGATTTGTTGCAGCTGCTCACCGGCCACGGCCTGGCCAATCAGGCCGGCACTGAGAACCAGGCCCAGCGAACCCACCAGCAGATTTCGACGTAGTGCGGAAAAATTCATGACAAGCCCCTGTGTTTTCTTATGGAAGACGCTTAAGGAAAGTTGGCAAATTCGGGATTTGGACGACTGCGATATCCTGCCCTAAAGCAGCGTATGCGTCTCGCTGCAAATTCGCCTGCGGCGTGACTATATGATGGCGCTTTTAGATTAGAAAATAATAAATTCTATTTTTGTTATTCTTTAATTATATATGTATTGGGCAAACCGATTTCGCTGGCAAGCCAGCTCCTACAGGAGCTGGCGAAGGCGGCGATTTGATCTTCAACCCTTACAAAAAGCTCGTATAGGCAAACAACGCCGGCGCCCCGCCGGTGTGCAGGAAGATGATCGGACCCTCATCGAAACGCGAACGCCCGATCCCGTCCAGCAACCCCGCCATGGCCTTGCCAGTGTAGACCGGGTCCAGCAACAGGCCTTCCTGACCGGCCACCAGTTTCACCGCTGCCAGGGTCCCGGCATTGGGTTCGCCATAACGTGGCGCGAAATACTCGTCCCACAATTCGACCTTGAAGCTCGCTGGCAACGTCACCCCCAGCAGCTCGGCGGTACGCTCGGCCAGGCCCTGGACCTTTGGCCGCTGATCTTCATCGCTGCGTGAAACCGTGACGCCGATAACTGGCAAATCCGGCAACGCTTCGCTCAACGCCAATGCCAGGCCGCTGTGTGTTCCGGCGCTGCCCGAGGCGAGGACGACGGCGGCAAAATTCAGCCCGGTATCCTTGATCTGCTCGGCCAGTTCCAGCCCGGCTCGCACATAACCCAGGGCGCCCAGTGCATTCGAACCACCGATCGGCACCAAGTAAGGCTTCTTGCCGTTGCTGCGCAGGCGGGCGGCCAGGGCGTGCAATTGCTCGTCGGCGTTATCCAGGTTCTCGACCAGTTCAACCTTGGCATCGAAGAGGTCCAGCAACAACCGATTGCCATTGCCGACGTAGTTGGCGTCGTCGGTGCCCAGCGGGTTTTCCAGCAGGGCCACGCAGCCAAGACCCAGCTTGGCGGCAATGGCCGCGGTCTGGCGTACATGGTTGGACTGCAGCGCCCCCGCTGTGATCAAGGTATCAGCGCCCTGGGCCAGGGCATCGGCCGCCAGGTATTCGAGTTTGCGCAGCTTGTTGCCGCCCATCGCCAGTGGGGTCAGGTCATCGCGTTTGACGTAGACGTCGCGCCCCAGCCAGGCCGACAGGCGTTCTAGTTTTTCCAGGGCGGTGGGCTGACCGAGCAGGTCGAGACGGTTAAAGCGGGCAAGCTGTTGTTTGATCATGGGTCCGTACTGGCGGTGAAAGGTCTCTGGACTATAGGCACGCCACTTTGTCGGGGCAACCGCCAATCGCTTATAGCCGATTGTAATTACGACAGCACAATTGGTTCTTAATTTGGCTTGCCGGCCTTGCCGTAAAGTAATCGCCGTCAGTGCGGCCAGACAGTCCGGCCGCCCGTGAGGAGTTTTTACCGTGAGTGAGCGTTCCAGCCATTGGCAGTTGCAAACCATCGTCAGCCAGCTGCGTACGGCACGTGAGCAGTGGCGTGCACAAAACGGCCGCGCCAGCGGTGAGCAGGGTGGTCGCGAGCTGCCATCACGGGCGGCCATGGCG
Source organism: Pseudomonas sp. MHK4 (assembly GCF_054600775.1). Classification (NCBI taxonomy): domain Bacteria; kingdom Pseudomonadati; phylum Pseudomonadota; class Gammaproteobacteria; order Pseudomonadales; family Pseudomonadaceae; genus Pseudomonas; species Pseudomonas sp. MHK4. Next base: position 69,235 of record NZ_BAAIAK010000004.1, read on the forward strand.
GAGATTCTCGAAGCGCTCTGCGGTGCATTGTTCCCGATGCGATTGGGGCCGGTGGACTTGCGCGAAGAGAGTGAAGATTTCTACGTTGGCCACACCCTTGATGTGGCGTTGAACGCGTTGCTGGCCCAGGCACGCCTTGAATTGCGCTACGCCGCTCGCCACAGCGCCCAGGCCGACACCGAGGTCGAGGCGAGAACCATCCAGATCATCCAGGACTTCGCCCTCGCGTTGCCGGGGTTGCGCAGCCTGTTGGACACTGACGTTCTGGCGGCCTATCACGGCGATCCGGCGGCACGCAGCGTCGATGAAGTGCTGCTGTGCTATCCCGGCATCCTGGCGGTGATTCACCATCGCCTGGCCCATCATCTATATCGCGCCGGCTTGCCATTACTGGCGCGGATCAGCGCGGAAATCGCCCATTCGGCCACCGGCATCGACATTCACCCGGGCGCGCAGATCGGCCGCAGTTTCTTCATCGACCACGGGACCGGTGTGGTGATCGGCGAAACCGCGATCATCGGCGAGCGGGTGCGGATTTATCAGGCGGTGACCTTGGGTGCCAAGCGTTTTCCGGCCGATGAAGACGGCCAGTTGCAGAAAGGCCAGGCAAGGCACCCGATCGTCGAGGATGACGTGGTGATTTATGCCGGGGCGACGATCCTGGGGCGGATCACCATCGGCAAGGGCTCGACCATTGGCGGTAATGTCTGGCTGACCCGCAGCGTGCCGGCGGGCAGTAATCTGACCCAGGCCAATCTTCAGCTCGATGATGGGGCGCAAAAGTAGGAGCCGTCATCAATCCCTGTAGGAGCTGTCGAGTGCAACGAGGCTGCGATCTTTTCAAGAGCACCGCAAACGCAAAATCAAAAGATCGCAGCCTGCGGCAGCTCCTGCAAAAGCACGACCGCCGAGCCCTGGAATTAGTCCTTAGCACCCTATTCATGTTTAACTTGAACGTTCATTCAAGTTAAACCGGTGGTTCGCTGCCCGCTCACAACAGGAGGCTTGCCTTTGCTGAGTCCGATTTCTACAGCCACGATTGACCCCCTCGAGGTGCACCTGCAATGAGTGCATCGTCCATTCCCCCAAGCGGCCTGGTCCGCATGAATCCGCCGGTGTTCTACTTCGCGGCGACCTTCATTCTGCTGTTCGGCGTCGTGGTCATTGCCATGCCCGAACAGGCCGGCGCCTGGTTGCTGGCGGCGCAAAACTGGGCGGCCAACACGGTTGGCTGGTACTACATGCTGGCGATGACCCTGTATCTGGTCTTCGTGGTGGTCACCGCGTTATCGGGCTACGGCAAGATCAAACTCGGTGCCGACCACGACGAGCCCGAATTCAGTTATCTGTCCTGGGCCGGCATGCTGTTTGCCGCCGGGATCAGCATCACGCTGTTCTTCTTCTGCGTGTCCGAGCCCCTGACCCATATGCTGCAACCGCCCCAGGGCGAGGCGGGCACGGCGGATGCGGCGCGCCAGGCGATGCAGATCCTGTTCCTGCACTGGGGCCTGCATGGCTGGGGCGTGTTCGCCTTTGTCGGCATGGCGCTGGCCTATTTCGCCTACCGGCATAACCTGCCGCTGGCCTTGCGCTCGGCGCTGTACCCGCTGATCGGCAAGCGCATCAACGGCCCCATCGGTTACGCGGTGGACGGCTTCGGCATCATCGCCACGGTGTTCGGCCTGGGTGCGGACATGGGCTTTGGCGTGTTGCACCTCAACTCGGGCCTGGACTACCTGTTTGGCATCGCCCACACCCAGTGGATACAGGTTGGCCTGATCACGCTGATGATGGGCGCGGCGATCATCGTCGCGGTGTCCGGCGTCGACAAGGGTGTGCGGGTGATGTCCGACATCAACATGCTGCTGGCCTGTGCGCTGCTGCTGTTCGTGTTGTTCGCCGGGCCTACCCAGCACCTGCTCAATACCCTGATCCAGAACGTTGGTGACTACCTCGGCGCCTTGCCGATGAAGAGTTTCGACCTCTACGCCTACGACAAGCCCAGCGACTGGTTGGGTGGCTGGACGGTGTTCTACTGGGCCTGGTGGATCGCGTGGTCGCCGTTCGTGGGCCTGTTCATTGCGCGGATTTCCCGTGGCCGGACCATCCGCGAGTTCGTCTTCGGCGTGCTCCTGATTCCGCTGGGCTTCACCCTGGCGTGGATGTCGATCTTCGGCAACAGCGCCATCGACCAGGTGCTCAACCACGGCATGTCGGCGCTGGGCATGTCGGCCATCGACAACCCGTCGATGACCCTCTACCTGCTGCTGGAAACCTACCCGTGGAGCAAGACCGTGATCGCGGTCACGGTGTTCATCAGCTTCGTGTTTTTTGTCACCTCTGCCGACTCCGGCACCGTGGTGTTGTCGACGCTGTCCGCCAAGGGTGGCAACCCGGATGAAGACGGGCCGAAATGGCTGCGGGTGTTCTGGGGCGCGATGACCGCGCTGGTGACCAGCGCGCTGCTGTTTTCCGGCAGCATCGATGCGTTGAAGTCGGCTGTGGTCCTGACTTCGCTGCCGTTCTCGCTGATTTTGCTGTTGATGATGTGGGGCCTGCATAAAGCGTTTTATCTGGAGTCGCAGAAGCAGATTGCGCAGATGCATTCCCTGGCGCCGGTGTCCGGTTCGCGGCGCGGTGGTTGGCGCCAGCGCTTGAGCCAGGCAGTGCATTTCCCGTCGCGGGATGAGGTCTATCGCTTCCTCGATTCGACAGTGCGCCCCGCCATCGAAGAGGTGTCAGCGGTGTTTATCGAAAAGGGCCTGAAGGTCGTGACTCACCCGGAACCGGTCAATGACAGCGTCAGCCTGGAAATCGGTCACGGCGACGAGCACCCGTTCATCTACCAGGTACAGATGCGCGGCTACTTCACGCCGTCATTCGCCCGCGGTGGCATGGGCTCCAAGGAGCTCAATAACCGGCGCTATTACCGGGCCGAAGTGCATTTGAGCGAGGGCAGTCAGAACTACGATCTGGTGGGCTACACCAAGGAACAGATCATCAACGACATCCTTGACCAGTACGAACGGCACATGCAGTTCTTGCACCTGGTGCGTTGAGCGGTTCTAGGCCTCGGAGGTCATCACCATGAACAACACCAGCGCCGCCACCGGAATACCGAACACGGCGCTGCCAACCACCAGTTCCGTGCCCAACGGCTGGCCCGCATGCACCATGCCCACCGCGCCATTGATCAGCGTCAGGGCCAGCCACAGCACGATGAAGCTGTAGGCGAGGACCTGGCGGGGAAAGCCGATCTTCTCGCCGATGTACAGCATCAGGGCGAGCAGGATCAGGCCGAAAGCGATGATGATGGTGGTGTGCATGGTGTTGCGCCTCCCTTCGGATGTTTGCTCGCGCAAAGTTCACCGCGATCCCTGTAGGAGCAAGCTTGCTCGCGATTGGCGTGGCCGCGATTTCAGAGTGAGCATAGTTAAACCAACCCACCATTGACCCGCAAAATCTGCCCATTGACCCAAGCCGAATCCGGCCCGACCAGAAACGACACCACCCGGGCAATATCCTCTGGTTGCCCGAGACGCTCCAGCGGCGCCATCCTGGCGAAATTCTGGATCTGCTCTTCGCTCTTGCCCTGCAGGAACAAATCGGTCGCCACGGGGCCAGGCGCCACGGCGTTGACCGTGATATCGCGTCCGCGCATTTCCTTGGCAAATACCTGGGTCAAGGATTCCACCGCGGCCTTGCTGGCAATGTACACCGCATAGCCCGGCAGGTTCAGGCCCACGGTACTGCTGGAGAAGTTGATGATCCGCCCGCCGCTGTTCAGGCGCGTGGCGGCTTCGCGCAGGGTGTTGAAGGTGCCGCGGGCATGGATGTTGAAGTTCTGCTCGAACAATTCGTCGCTGTGTAGCGCCAGCGGCATGACCTTGAGGATACCGGCGTTGTTCACCAGCACGTCGACCTTGCCCAGTTGTGCTTCGGTCTCATCGAACATGCGGCGCACATCGTCGGCCCTGGCCACGTCTGCCTTGATCGCTATGGCTTGGTGGCCAGCCTGGCGCAGCTCCACAACCAGTCTTGAGGCTTCGCTGGCACTGTTGGCGTAGTTGATGGCGACAGCGAAACCTTCGCTGGCCAGTTGCCTGGCAATAACGGCACCGATGCCGCGGGAGGCGCCGGTCACGAGGGCAACCCTGGACGTTTGAGTGGTCATGGCATGTTCCTGATGAGTGGGTGTGGGTCCAATTTCACATGTTTACTCAGGCCGATAAATGCACGAGAGTTGCCTTGACTGTTCAATAATCGCCAACAATCGAGCGAAGGAGTTCAGCGTGGATCAAGTCAAAGCGATGAAGGTGTTCGTGCGCATCTACGAGCGCAGCAGCTTCACCCTGGCGGCGGACGACCTGAACCTGCCGCGCGCGACCTTGACCCACACGCTGAACCAGTTCGAGGCCTGGCTCGGTACGCGATTGCTCGAGCGCAGCACACGCAAGGTGCGTCCTACGCTGGATGGCGAGGCGTACTACCAGCGATGTGTGCAATTGCTCGCAGAGCTGGAAGAAGCCGAACTGGCGTTTCGCAGCGTGGCGCCCAAAGGCCGGCTGCGCGTCGACTTGCATGGCACCTTGGGCAAACATTTCGTGATCCCGGCCCTGCCGCAATTCATGGCGCGCTACCCGGACATCGAACTGTCCATCAGCGAGGCCGATCGCCACGTTGATCTCATCAGCGAAGGCGTCGATTGCGTGCTGCGCGCCGGCACCCTTGGCGATTCCACGCTGATCGGCAAACGCGTCGCCAATCTGCGCCAGATCACCTGCGCCAGCCCGGCCTACCTGCGCAAACACGGTGAGCCGAAAAGCCTCGACGACCTGAAAAACCACCGTGCGGTGAACTACGTCTCGCGCACCTCCGCCAAGTTGTTCCCGTTCGAATTCATGGTCGAGGGTGAGCTCAGGGAAGTCGCCATCGACGGTGCTGTCTCAGTGTTTGGCGCGCAAATCTATGCCGCCTCGGCAATTGCCGGATTGGGCCTGATCCAGTGCCCGCACTACCGCATGGAAACGCAGATCGCCCAGGGCCTGATCAAGGAAGTCCTCACCGACACACCGCCACCGCCCCTGCCGGTTTCGGTGCTGTACCCGCACAACCGACACATGTCGCCACGGGTTCGGGTGTTTGTGGATTGGTTGGGGGAGGTGTTTGCGGGGGCCGAGTAGCCGCTGGTCCATTCGAAAAACTGCGCGACAACGATCGACTAATATTTTGCATAGTGTGTATGGTGTGTATTCGCGTGTTGCTTCTTCGCCTACCTTGCACGGCAGTTGCTGTCGAAAAGGGCGAAGGGCATGCGGAGTCGGGAGATGATCAGGATGATCGAAGAGGATGGTTGGTATCTGGTGGCCGTGAAAGGCAGCCACCATCAATACAAGCATCTACATAAGCCAGGCAGGGTAACGATCAAGCACCCTCACGCTGATCTTCCAAAGGGAACGATCAACAGCATATTGAAACAGGCGGGCCTGAAATGAGGCCTGTCATCGGATACGAAAGTCCCGATGCGGACTTGTCACAGGAAGGATTCATCCAAATGAAATTTCCGGTCGTTCTGCACAAGGATGCCGACTCAGACTACGGAGTGATCGTCCCGGACGTACCGGGCTGCTTCTCCGCAGGCAGCACAGTTGCAGAGGCATTTGAAAATGTGAAAGAGGCATTGTCCCTGCACTATGAGGGTCTGGTTGCCGATGGCGATCCACTGCCTCAAGTTCGCGAGATTGACGCCCATATCGAAAACCCCGATTACGCTGGCGGTGTGTGGGGAATCGTGGAGTTCGACATAACACCTTACTTCGGTAAGTCGGTGCGCTTCAATGCCACGCTGCCTGAGCAATTGCTTGAACGCATCGACCAGACTGTCAGGCGGGACCGGCGCTACAGCTCAAGGTCCGGCTTTTTGGCAGCTGCAGCGCTGCGTGAGTTATCGGCCTGACACAGGAGCAGGGCAGATCAGGGTGACCTCGGCATTGGGCGGTCCTTCGCGACCGCATTACCTCCTGCAGAATGTACATAACCTTGTAGGAGCTGGCTTGCCAGCGATCGACTGCGCAGCAGTCGTTTATCTGAAGAACGGCACATCCCCCAACACCGTCGCCCGCTGCATCACCCGCCGCGCCGGACGGTAGTCATCCACCGCGTAATGCTGGGTCACGCGGTTGTCCCAGAACGCGATGTCGTCTTTCTGCCAGCGCCAGCGAATGGTGAATTCCGGCCGGGTCGCGTGGGCGAACAGGAACTTCAGGATCGCCTCGCTCTCGGTGTCCGACAGTTCGTTGATTTTCGAGGTGAAGCCCTCGTTGACGAACAGTGAGCGACGCCCGCTCACCGGATGCGTGCGGATCACCGGATGCGACAGCGGCGGGTTCTTGCGCCGGGTCTCTTCCCATTGGGTCAGCGCTTCAGGCGTGCTGCCATAGCGCTCCAGCGGAAACGAACGGGTGAAGTCGTGGGTGGCGGTCAGCCCTTCGAGCAGCGTCTTCATCGGCGCCGACAAGGCTTCATACGCCGCGATGCCGCTGGCCCACAGGGTATCGCCGCCAAACTCCGGCAGCAGCTTGGCACTGAGCACCGCGCCCATGGCCGGGGTCGGCAGGAAGGTCACGTCGGTGTGCCAGATTGCGTTGTCACGCACGTCAGTCACGGCGGTGTCGAGGATCAGTACCTCCGGTTGTTCCGGCACGTTCGGGTAGATCGGGTGAATGTGCAGGTCGCCGAAATTGGCGGCGAATCGCGCTTGCTGCTGCGGCGTGATCGGCTGCTCACGGAAGAACAGCACCTGATGCTTGAGCAGCGCCTGCTCGATGGTGTCGCGTTGTTCCAGGTTCAGCGGCTGGCTGACGTCGACGCCGCTGATCTGTGCGCCGAGGGCCGAGCTTAGAGGGACGATGGTCAGGTGGCTCATGGTGATTTTCTTTAGTCCAGGTGTGCTTTTTTGTGGGAGCGAGCCTGCTCGCGATTGCAGTGTGCCAGGCAATACAACTTTGACTGATGTACCGCTATCGCGAGCAGGCTCCCACAGGTTTATTCACTCATCAGTGAGCCTGGCCGTGCCATGGCACCAGTTTGCGTTGCAAGGCGCGCAGGCCCATCTCCATGGCGAAGGCAATCAGGGCGATCACCAGAATCCCCAGCACCACCACATCGGTGACCAGGAACTGCGCAGCCGACTGCACCATGAAACCCAGGCCGCTGGTGGCGGCGATCAATTCGGCGGCCACCAGTGTCGACCAACCGACACCGAGGCCAATGCGCACGCCAGTCAAGATATCCGGCAAGGCACTTGGCAGGATCACATGGCGAATCAACTGCGCGCGGGTCGCGCCCAAGGACTGCGCAGCGCGCAATTTCGCCGGGTCTACCGTGCGCACGCCGGTCGCTGTAGCGATGGCGATCGGAGCGAAAATCGCCAGGTAGATCAGCAGCACTTTCGACAACTCACCGATGCCGCACCAGATCACGATCAGCGGCAGGTAAGCCAGCGGTGGAATAGGGCGGTAGAACTCGATCAGCGGATCCAGCACGCCTCGGGCAATACGGTTGGCGCCGATGGCGATGCCCACCGGCACGGCGGTCAGCACCGCGAAGCCGAGGCCCAGGCCGATGCGACTGAGGCTCGCGCCCAGGTGCTGCCACAAGGTCGAATCCATGTAGCCGCTGGTGACCAGCAACCAGCCTTTTTGCAACACGGCGGACGGCGGAGGCAGAAACAGCGGTTCTATCATTCCAGTGGCGGTGACCGCCCACCAGATGACAACGAGCGCGACCAGGGTCAGCAGGCTGATCCAGCGAGTACTCAAGCTGCGGCGCAGGGGCGCGACCGTGGAACCAGGTTTGACCGCTGCAACGGGAATTTCGTAGCTGCTCATGCGCGCTCCTGCCGCTGGGCGGCGCTGCGTTGGGAGAACACTTTGGCGAGCACGTGTTCGCGGGTTTCGATAAAGCGCGGATCGGACTTGATCGACCGCGCCGACTCACCCGCGGCGTAGCGCTGCCCGAAATCCAGCTGCAGACGCTCGACGATCTGCCCAGGATTCGGCGCCAGCAAAATCAGATCCGTGGCAAGGAACACCGCTTCTTCAATGTCGTGGGTAATCAGGAACACCGGTTTGGCGGTGCGCCGCCAGACTTGCAGCAGCAGCTCTTGCATCTGTTCACGGGTGAAGGCGTCGAGGGCACCGAAGGGTTCGTCCATCAGCAACACCCGCGGGTCGGCAGCAAGCGCGCGGGCCAGGCCGACACGTTGCTTCTGGCCGCCGGAGAGTTGCCAGATCCGGCGGCTTTCAAAACCTGAAAGGTCTACCAGCGCCAGCATTTCCCTGGCGCGGATTTCCCGTTGTTCTCGGGTAACGCCGGCCAATTCCAGGCCGAAGCCTACGTTGGCCAACACGTCCTGCCAGGGCAGCAGGGCGTCGTCCTGGAACACCACGCCGCGTTCGGCGCTCGGGCCTTTGACCGGCACGCCGTCAAGGGTGATGCGCCCGGCGCTGGGTTCGACGAAACCGGCAATCAGGTTCAACAGCGAAGTCTTGCCACTGCCGGACGGGCCGAGGGCCACCAGCAACTGCTGGGGGCCGAGGGTCAGGGAAATATCCGCCAGCACCGGTGTCGGGCTGCCGGGGTACTGTGCGCTGATGCGCTCCAGCTGTAGCAAAGCCATCGTCATTAACTCCCGATCAATCCGTGATGAACTTGGCGCTGACGTACGGCGCGTAGTCCGGCAGCACGGCATCGACCTTGCCTTGTTCCTTGAGGAACACGGCAGTGTCGGTGATGGCCTTGGTGGTCGGCGCGCCGAGGGTGATCACTTGGTCAGCCGCCAGCGGGTAGACGTTGCCTTGCAGCAGCAGCGGAATGTCGCTGGCCTTGGCGCCGGACAGTTTTACCAGCTTGTCGACGTTGCCTTGATTGGCCAGCCAGGCTTGGGGGTCCTTGCGGTAGTCGGCGTAGGCATCCAGGGTGACTTTGGCGAACGCGGTGACGATTTCCGGGTGCTTCTGGGCGAAGTCCTTGCGCACGATCCAGGCATCGAAGGTCGGCGCACCGAACTTGGCCAGTTCGCCAGAGGTGATCAGTACTTTGCCGTTTTCCTTGGCCACGCCCAGGGCCGGGTCCCACACGTAGGTGGCGTCGATGTCACCGCGTTTCCACGCGGCAATGATCGCTGGTGGAGCGAGGTTGAGCACGGTGACTTTCGACGGGTCGATGTTCCAGTGCTTGAGCGCAGCCAGCAGACTGTAGTGGCCGGTGGAAACGAACGGCACGGCGATTTTCTTGCCGATCAGGTCTTGCGGGGTCTTGATCCCTGAACCGTCGCGGGCCACCAGGGCTTCGGCAGCGCCGATCTGGGTTGCGATCAGGAAGGTTTCCACCGGCACCTTGCGGGTGATGGCGGCTGTCAGCGGGCTGGAACCGAGGTAGCCGATCTGCACGTCACCCGAGGCGATGGCGGCGATGATGTCGGCACCGTTATCGAATTTGCGCCAGTTGATGTCGGCCTTGGTGGCTTTTTCGTAGGCACCGTCGGCCTGGGCGACTTTCGCCGGGTCTACGGTGGTCTGGTAAGCGACCGTCACGTCAGCCGCCTGGGCAAACAGACTCGCCGCTGCCAGGGAGGCGGCCGCCAGCAAGCGTAGTGGGAAATTCAGTTTCATCGGGAAGCTCCTTGTCAGGCGACCGAGAGTCGGCGTGAAAAGGAGACTAAATGATATAAGAATCCGAAAATAAATAACTTTTTCGAATGAGCTTATGAGCGGAACATTCTAAGAGCATCTTTGTAGGAGCCGGCTTGCTGGCGAACCAGGCGGCGCGGTGTGACAGTTGCACCGCCTTCGCTGGCAAGCCAGCTCCTACAGGGTTTGCGTGATCTTCAATTAGTTGCTGATCGCCAGAATACTTGCCTGGTACGAACCGACAAACACATCGAAGTCACCGACTTCGTTTTGCTCCAGCTCCGCTTGCTGAGCGAGCGACGAACGCGCCCGTTCTTCAAACTTCGCCTGTTCCTCTGCCGGCAACGGCTCGCTGCGGAAAAACTCCGCGTGGGCCCGGCTCTGGCGCAGGGAGAACTGAGCAAAGCTTTCCTTGTGCTCGGCCATGGCCGCCAGCACCTGGGCCGATGGCGTGAGGGCAGGGTTCTGGACCTTGGCCATCTGCGCGTCCAGCGCTTTGCTGTGGGCATCGCTGCCATGGCTCTGGTCAAGCAACGCGGCCAGCGGGGCAATGCGCTCCAACAATTGGCCAGCCCACTCTTTCAGGTCGACCGGTTGCCCGTCGCGTTGCAGTTGCAGGCCTGGACGACGACCTTCCTTGACCACGCTGAGGAAGTTGGAGGTCGCATTGCCGCAGCTGGTGTTGGTCAGCAATGGGCTGTCGTTCAGTGCGCAGTACAGCAGGAACGCGTCGAGGAAGCGCGACTCGGTGAGGTCGATGCCCATCGGCAGGAACGGGTTGATGTCCAGGCAGCGCACTTCGACGTACTGGATGCCGCGGGCCACCAACGCCTGGATCGGCCGCTCGCCGGTGTAGGTCACGCGTTTCGGGCGGATGTTGGAGTAGTACTCGTTTTCGATCTGCAGGATGTTGGTGTTGAGCTGGACCCACTCACCGTCCTGATGAGTGCCGACTTCGACATAGGGCGCATAAGGTGTGGCCACCGCTTTGCGCAGGCTGTCGGTGTAGCTGTTCAGGTCGTTGTAGCACGGCGTCAGGCCAGCCTGGGCGTTGCTCTGGTAACCCAGGTCGCTCATGCGCAGGCTGGTGGCGTACGGCAGGTACAGGGTGTCCGGGTCCAGCTGTTCCAATTGGTGCGAACGACCGCGCAGGAACCCGGCGTCCAGCGCAGGCGAGGCGCCGAACAGGTACATCAGCAGCCAGCTGTAGCGGCGGAAGTTACGGATCAGGGCGATGTAGGACGACGACTGAAAGTCGCGATCGGTGCCGACAAAACCTTCGGCCTGCTTGAGCAGCGGCCAGAGTTTTTCCGGCAGGGAAAAATTGTAGTGAATGCCGGCGATGCACTGCATGGTCTTGCCATAGCGCAGGGCCAGGCCCTTGCGGTAGACGTACTTGAGCTGACCGATGTTGGATGTGCCGTAGTAGGCAATCGGGATATCTTCCTCGGCCGGCAGCGGGCACGGCATCGAGGGGCTCCACAGGTACTCGTTGCCGAGCTTGCTGTAGGCAAAGCGGTGAATGCTGTCCAGGCTCGCCAGCGTATCGGCCGGGTCGGGCAGGGCCGGGGTGATGAACTCCAGCAGCGACTCGGAATAGTCGGTGGTGATCTGTTCGTTGGTCAGCGCGGAACCCAATTCTTCCGGGTGCGGCGTTTGCGCCAGGCGACCTTCATCGGTCACGCGCAGGCATTCACGTTCGATGCCGTGAAGGCACTGTTCGAGCAGAGAGAGGTTAGCGCGCTCGCCGAGCAGAGCCAGGCGGCGGTTGAGAAGTTCGCTCAAGTTGGATTCCTTCACGCGTCAGTCGCCCCAATATGGGGGTGGGCAAGACGGTCTACAAGGGTGAAGTTAAAACTGGCGTTTTCGCCTGGTTTTTCGCGCCGCAGCGCAATCTCTGTAGGAGCGAGCTTGCTCGCGAAGGACGTAAGGGCGCCGTGTTCAACCTGGCGGCCCGCGTCATCGTTAACCTCCATCGCGAGCAAGCTCGCTCCTACAGGTTTCTTAGCGCGAAATTAACTCAAATCGATGGCATCTAGCTACAGGACAGCGAACGTGCCTTGTGCTTTAGCGACCAGTTTGTCGCCTTGCATCACATCGGCTTCGACCACCAGCGTGCGCCGGCCCGGGTGGATCACCCGGGCCGTGCACATCACCTCGCCGCCTTCGACGGCGCGGATGTAGTTGATCTTGCACTCGATGGTTGCGCTCTGCTGGTCAAAGCCGTGAGTGCTGGAACAGGCCAGCCCCATGGCAATGTCCACCAGGCTGAACAAGGCCCCGCCGTGCAGCTTGTTGGCACGATTGCGCAGTTCTGGCTCAAGCGTCAGGGCGACTTGCGCCACCCCGGTTTCCAGGCTGTGCAAGCGGCAGCCCAGCAGCTTGAAAAATGCGCTTTCGGTGTACCCGGCAGGGACGTCCATCAGCGCTTCTTCAGCTGTTTGGCGTTGGCGAACAGCGACGCCATGGCGTTGTTGCTCGGCGCTGCGGCCGTGGTTTCCTTGCGCGGTGCAGTGTTCTGGGATTGGCGTGGCGCCGAACCCGGACGCGCGCCACGAGCGCCGTCGATTTTCTCGCCCGGCGTGTCACTCATGCGCATCGACAGGCCCACGCGCTTACGCGGGATGTCGACTTCCATGACCTTCACCTTCACCACGTCGCCGGCCTTGACCGCTTCCCGTGGATCCTTGATGAACTTCTCCGAAAGTGCAGAGATGTGCACTAAACCGTCCTGATGCACGCCGATATCGACGAATGCACCGAAGTTGGTCACGTTGGTCACGACGCCCTCGAGAATCATGCCCAGCTGCAGGTCCTTGAGGTCTTCGACGCCTTCCTGGAACTCGGCGGTCTTGAACTCGGGACGCGGGTCGCGGCCCGGTTTTTCCAGTTCCTGGAGGATGTCGGTCACGGTCGGCAGACCAAAGGTTTCATCGGTGTATTTCTTCGGGTCGAGGCGCTTGAGGAACGCGGCATCGCCGATCAGCGAGCGGATGTCGCGATCGGTCTCGGCGGCGATGCGCTGTACCAGCGGATAGGCTTCCGGGTGCACGGCGGAGGAATCCAGCGGGTTCTCGCCGTTCATGACGCGCAGGAAACCTGCGGCCTGTTCGAAGGTTTTTTCGCCCAGGCGCGCGACTTTCTTCAGCGCGGCGCGAGTCTTGAAGGCGCCGTGCTCGTCGCGGTGGCTGACGATGTTCTGCGCCAGGGTCGCGTTGAGGCCGGAGATCCGCGCCAGCAGCGCCACGGAGGCGGTGTTGACGTCGACGCCCACGGCGTTCACGCAGTCTTCGACCACCGCATCCAGGCCACGGGCCAGTTTCAGCTGCGACACATCGTGCTGGTACTGGCCGACCCCGATGGATTTCGGATCGATCTTCACCAGCTCAGCCAGCGGATCTTGCAGGCGACGGGCAATCGACACCGCGCCACGGATCGACACGTCCAGATCCGGGAATTCCTTGGAAGCCAGTTCCGACGCCGAGTACACCGAAGCGCCGGCCTCGGAGACCATGACCTTGGTCATCTTCATGGCTGGGTATTTTTTGATCAGCTCGGCGGCCAGCTTGTCGGTTTCACGGCTGGCGGTGCCGTTGCCGATGGCGATCAGGTCCACGGAGTGCTTGGCGCACAGGGCGGCCAGAATCGCGATGGTCTGGTCCCACTTGTTGTGCGGCACGTGCGGGTAGACTGTGGCGTGATCGAGCAGCTTGCCGGTGGAATCGACCACCGCCACCTTGCAACCGGTACGCAGGCCCGGGTCAAGACCCAGGGTCGCGCGCGGGCCGGCCGGGGCCGACAGCAGCAAGTCGTGCAGGTTGTGGGCGAACACGTTGATCGCCTCGGTTTCCGCGCCATCGCGCAGCTCGCCCAGCAGGTCGGTTTCCAGGTGGGTGTAGAGCTTGACCTTCCAGGTCCAGCGCACCACTTCGCCCAGCCATTTATCGGCGGCGCGGTTCTGGTTCTGGATGCCGAACTGCTGGCCGATCATGCCTTCGCAAGGGTGCATGGTGCCTGGCAGTTCATCGCCGACTCTCAGCGCGGAGCTGAGGATGCCTTCGTTACGGCCACGGAAAATCGCCAGGGCGCGGTGCGACGGCATGCTTTTGAGCGGTTCGTCGTGTTCGAAGTAGTCGCGGAACTTGGCGCCTTCCTCTTCCTTGCCGGCGATCACGCGGGCACTGAGGGTGGCTTCCTGCTTCAGGTAGCTGCGCAATTTGTCCAGCAGGCCGGCGTCTTCGGCGAAGCGCTCCATGAGGATGTACTTGGCGCCCTCGAGGGCGGCCTTCACGTCGGCCACGCCTTTCTCGGTGTCGATGAAGCGCGTGGCTTCGGTTTCCGGGCTCAGGGTCGGGTCGTTGAACAGACCGTCAGCCAACTCGCCGAGGCCGGCTTCCAGGGCGATCTGGCCCTTGGTGCGGCGCTTCTGCTTGTACGGCAGGTACAGGTCTTCGAGACGGGTCTTGGTGTCGGCGAGCTTGATGTCGCGCTCGAGTTGCGGGGTCAGCTTGCCTTGCTCCTGGATGCTGGCAAGGATACTGATGCGCCGTTCGTCGAGTTCTCGCAGGTAGCGCAGACGCTCTTCCAGATGACGCAGCTGGGTGTCATCGAGGCTGCCGGTCACTTCTTTCCGGTAACGGGCAATGAAGGGCACCGTGGAGCCTTCATCGAGTAGCGCGACGGCCGCTTCGACCTGTTGTGGGCGTACGCCGAGTTCCTCGGCGATGCGGCTGTTGATGCTGTCCATAAAACCACCTGACAAATTGTGAAAGCAGGCTCGCAGGCGCGCAGATAAAGGCCCGGCGAGTCTGGTTGAGCGGCCTGGCCTGCGCCGCTACCTGGATCAAAGGTATCCCGTTGACCCGTGAAATCGAACAATTACTGCCGGGGCCATGAAAATAAAAAGCAGCTGGCCGGCGTAACGATCAGACGTTGCCTGACACAAAAGGCCGCGCATTATAACCAGCGTTCTGCCATTCGGGGGCATCGCCTGGCAACGGTGCAAGGGCCGGTTTCCTGGCGATAAAGGAAAAATCTGCTAACAATGCACACGGTGCGTATAACGGCAGCTACGCCATAATGCGCGCCGAGATCAAAGGAGCATCCAATGAGCAGCACTGCAAACATTGCTGAAGGCGAGAAAATTCTGATTGTTGACGACGATCCTGGGCTAAGCAGCCTGCTGGAGCGTTTTTTTGTCAGCAAGGGCTACCGTGCCCGCGCCGTACCGAACACCGAACAAATGGATCGCCTGCTGGCGCGTGAAGTGTTCAACCTGGTCGTCCTCGACCTGATGCTGCCCGGCGAAGACGGCCTGACCGCCTGCCGCCGACTGCGCGGCGCGAACAATCAAATCCCGATCATCATGCTGACCGCCAAGGGCGATGAGCTGAGCCGGATCAAGGGCCTGGAACTGGGCGCCGACGATTACCTGGCCAAGCCGTTCAACCCGGACGAGCTGATGGCGCGCGTAAAAGCCGTCCTGCGCCGTCAGTCGGCTCCGGTGCCGGGCGCGCCGGGCAGCGAAGACGAAAGCGTGACTTTCGGTGACTACGAGCTGTCCCTGGCCACCCGCGAACTCAAGCGTGGCGAAGAAGTGCACATGCTCACCACCGGCGAGTTCGCGGTGCTCAAGGCGTTGGTGATGAACGCCCGTCAGCCATTGACCCGCGATAAGCTGATGAACCTGGCCCGTGGTCGTGAGTGGGATGCCCTGGAGCGCTCCATCGACGTGCAGATCTCCCGCCTGCGCCGGATGATCGAACCCGATCCGTCCAAGCCGCGCTACATCCAGACCGTCTGGGGTGTGGGTTACGTGTTCGTTCCGGATGGCGCCGCCACCAAGTGATCGACGATTTGCAGGCGCGGGTTTGTGCGGGCAACGGGCAAGATGGCCTTGCCCGCAGACTCGCGGCCGGCAATGTGCGAGCATCGCTCGCTCCTGCACGTGCTTAACGGTTATCCATGAAAACCCCGGTTTGGTTCCCCCAGAGTTTCTTCTCCCGCACCCTTTGGCTGGTGCTGATCGTCGTGCTGTTTTCCAAGGCGCTGACCCTGGTTTATCTGCTGATGAACGAAGACGTGCTGGTGGACCGCCAGTACAGCCATGGCGTCGCCCTGACGCTACGCGCCTACTGGGCGGCCGATGAAAACAATCGCGAAAAGATCGCCGATGCCGCGACCCTGATCCGGGTGGTGGGCGCCGGTGTGCCGGAGGGCGAACAACACTGGCCCTACAGCGAGATCTACCAGCGGCAGATGCAAGCCGAACTGGGGGCCGATACCGAGGTGCGCTTGCGCATGCACTCTCCACCGGCACTCTGGGTCCGGGCGCCCAGCCTGGGTGATGGCTGGCTGAAAGTGCCGCTGTATCCGCACCCGCTGCGTGGCCAGAAGATCTGGAACGTGCTCGGCTGGTTCCTCGCCATCGGCCTGCTGTCCACGGCCTCGGCGTGGATCTTTGTCAGCCAGCTCAACCAGCCCCTCAAACGCCTGGTGTATGCCGCGCGGCAACTCGGCCAGGGGCGCAGCGTTCGCCTGCCGATCAGTGATACCCCCAGTGAAATGACCGAGGTCTATCGCGCCTTTAACCAGATGGCCGAAGACGTCGAGCAGGCCGGTCGAGAGCGCGAACTGATGCTGGCCGGGGTTTCCCATGACCTGCGCACGCCGTTGACCCGGTTGCGCCTGTCGCTGGAACTGATGGGCGACCATAACGACCTGACGGACGCCATGGTGCGCGATATCGAGGACATGGATGCCATTCTCGACCAGTTCCTGGCATTCATTCGCGATGGTCGTGACGAGTCGGTGGAGGAGGTGGACCTGAGCGACCTGGTCCGCGAAGTCGCCGCGCCGTACAACCAGAACGAAGAGAAAGTACAACTGCGCCTGGAACCGATCCAGCCGTTTCCGTTGCGGCGGGTGTCGATGAAACGGCTGTTGAACAACCTGATCGGCAACGCCTTGCATCATGCCGGCAGCGGTGTGGAGGTGGCGGCGTATGTGTCCGGTGATACCAGCGCGCCTTATGTCGTCTTGAGTGTCATGGACCGTGGCGCCGGGATAGATCCCTCGGAGCTGGAAGCGATTTTCAACCCGTTCACCCGGGGCGACCGCGCCCGGGGCGGCAAGGGCACTGGTTTGGGATTGGCGATCGTGAAGCGGATTGCTTCGATGCATGGCGGCAATGTTGAGTTGCGCAACCGATCGGGGGGCGGTCTGGAAGCGCGGGTGCGCTTGCCGTTGGGGCTGATGTTGCCGCGGGATGCCGTTTAATACCCGATTTTTCAGTGGGTCTGATGGCCCCTTCGCGGGAAAGCCCGCTCCCACAATGATTGTGTTGAACACAAATTTTATGTCCACTGAAGCTCACTGTGGGAGCGGGCTTGCCCGCGAAGGCGGCATACCTGCCGCCGCCACAAACTGGGTTTAACCTTTCCCTTTGGTCCGCGTCATATTCGGCCCACCATTCTTCTCAAGATGCTCGATGATGATCCCCGCCACGTTCTTGCTGGTGGTGGTCTCGATCCCCTCAAGCCCCGGTGATGAGTTCACCTCCATCACCAGCGGCCCGTGATTGGAACGCAGGATATCCACCCCTGCCACGGCCAGACCCATGACCTTCGCCGCGCGCAAAGCCGTCATGCGTTCTTCCGGGGTGATCTTGATCAGGCTGGCGCTGCCACCGCGATGCAGGTTGGAGCGAAACTCCCCGGGTTTGGCCTGGCGCTTCATGGCTGCAATGACCTTGTCGCCCACCACAAAGCAGCGAATGTCGGCGCCGCCGGCCTCCTTGATGTACTCCTGAACCATGATGTTCTGCTTGAGGCCCATGAATGCCTCGATCACCGATTCCGCCGCCGTGGCGGTTTCGCACAGCACCACGCCGATACCCTGGGTGCCTTCCAGCACCTTGATCACCAGGGGTGCGCCGTTGACCATTTCGATCAGGTCGGGAATATCGTCCGGTGAGTGGGCAAACCCGGTGACGGGCAAACCGATGCCCCGGCGTGACAGCAATTGCAGCGAACGCAGTTTGTCCCGCGAGCGAGCAATGGCCACCGACTCATTGAGCGGAAAAACCCCCATCATTTCGAACTGGCGCAACACCGCGCAACCATAAAACGTGACCGACGCACCGATCCGTGGGATCACCGCGTCGAAGCCTTCCAGCGGCTTGCCGCGGTAGTGGATCTGCGGCTTGTGGCTGGCAATGTTCATGTAGGCGCGCAGGGTATCGACCACCACCATTTCATGGCCGCGTTCGGTACCGGCTTCGACCAGGCGGCGGGTGGAATACAGACGCGGGTTCCGCGACAGCACAGCGATCTTCATGCAACACCTGTGGAGGAGGTAGATACCGGGAACACCGGCTTGTCTTGTACATATTTGATGCCCGGATTGACGACCAACTGGCCATCAATCAGGGCTTTGGAACCGAGCAACAGGCGATAACGCATGGATTTACGGCAGGCTAGCGTGAACTCGACCCGCCAGACCCGGTCGCCGAGGGCCAGGGTGGTGCTGATCACGTATCGCACCTGCGCATGACCGTTGGAGCTTTTAATGGTTTTTCTCGTCACCAGCGGTGCTTCGCAGCGGCGGTGGCGCAACTGCACCACCGTGCCCAGATGCGCGGTAAAACGCACCCACGGCTCGCCGTCGCGGTCGAAAGTCTCGATGTCGGTGGCATGCAGGCTGGAGGTGCTGGCGCCGGTGTCGATTTTTGCCCGAAGGCCCGCGACTCCCAAATCCGGGAGCGCCACCCACTCGCGCAGACCGACAACGGTCAAATGGTCAAATGTCTTCAAATGTGCTCAACCGGTAGAAACCGCTCTGGCCGCAAGCGGCAGAATTCGCGGTATTCACGCAGAATAATGGTTAAAAGGCGACAGATATCTACGGCCCGGATTTCCAGCCCCGCGAGGCGGTTCTGGAATGTCTGCATTGTAATCCGAGACGGCGTAATTCTTGGTACGAGGAAACGGTAGTACAGTTCATCAATATTTCAGGATGAGGAAATCCCATGGCACAAAAAAACGAAGAGGACGACAAAGTCCGCCTCGATAAATGGTTGTGGGCAGCGCGGTTCTACAAAACCCGTGCCTTGGCCAAGGCGGCGATCGAAAGCGGCAAGGTGCACTGCCGGGGCGAGCGCTGCAAACCGGGCAAGGAGCCGCGTATTGGCGACGAATTCGTGATCCGCACCGGCTTTGAAGAGCGCACGGTGGTGGTCCAGGCGCTGTCGATCGTGCGCCGCGGTGCTCCCGAAGCACAGACGCTGTATGCCGAGACTGAAGCCAGTATCGCCAAGCGCGAAAATGCCGCGGCCGAGCGCAAGGCCGGTGCCTTGGGCGTGAGTACCGATGGCAAGCCGAGCAAGAAACAGCGGCGCGATCTGTTCAAGTTTCGTGGCAGCAGCAACGAGTGATTGACCGGACCATCGATCACGCCAATCAGGCCGGGACTTGTAATTGCGCCTGTGCGTAGCCATATGAGGTAATTAGTCTGCCGTGTTTGTGCCATTCGTCGTAAAGCGCGCACAGCCACCGGCCTCTAAGCCACCAGGCAGCCATACGCTATAGCCAAGGCGTAACCTCGTTCTGTAAACACTTTTGTCACCTATTCAGATACCAGACTTATGACCGACTTACCGGATAACGACTTCACCCAACGCTTCATCTTCGATGACAGCGACACCCGTGGCGAGATGGTTTCGCTGGAACTCAGCTACGCTGAAGTCCTGGCCAAACACGCCTATCCGGAGCCGGTTGCGCAACTGCTCGGCGAACTGATGGCGGCTGCGGCGTTGCTGGTCGGCACCTTGAAGTTCGACGGCCTGCTGATCCTTCAGGCTCGCTCCGAAGGCCCGATCCCACTGCTGATGATCGAGTGCTCCAGCGAGCGTGACATCCGTGGCCTGGCCCGTTACGAAGCCGACCGGATCGCCCCCGACGCCACCCTGGCAGACCTGATGCCGGATGGCTCGCTGACGTTGACCATCGACCCGAAGCAGGGCCAGCGCTATCAGGGCGTCGTCGATCTCGACGGTGAAACCTTGTCCGACTGCTTCACCAACTACTTCGTCATGTCTCAGCAGATCGGTACTCGCATCAAGCTCTGCGCCGATGGCCGTCGGGCCCGTGGCCTGTTGCTGCAGCAGTTGCCCGCCGATCGCCTGAAAGACGAAGAAGAACGCGCCGCGAGCTGGCAACACCTCACCGCGCTGGCCACCACCCTGACGGCCGATGAGCTGTTGGGCCTGGACAACGAAACCGTGCTCCATCGTCTCTATCACGAAGAGCAGGTTCGTCTGTTCGATGTGCAGAAACTGCGCTTC
This sequence comes from Pseudomonas sp. MHK4, assembly GCF_054600775.1. Lineage (NCBI taxonomy): Bacteria > Pseudomonadati > Pseudomonadota > Gammaproteobacteria > Pseudomonadales > Pseudomonadaceae > Pseudomonas > Pseudomonas sp. MHK4. Next base: position 89,269 of record NZ_BAAIAK010000004.1, read on the forward strand.
CGTTGCAGCTGCTCGCGCGAACGTTCGGCCAATGCGCTGGTCAGTCTGGGTATGGAAGACGCGCAAAACCTGGTGGTCGAACACGGTGGAAAAATCGAGATCGATTGCCAGTTCTGCAACCAGCAGTACCTGTTCGACGCCGCCGATGTCACTCAATTGTTCGCCGGAGCGGGCGTCGAGACGCCGTCAGTTACCCGGCACTAAAACGGTTCAGCGCAGGTAAATTCACTGGAAAGTGGCGTAATAGCGCCGTTACGACGGGAGGGCCCTACTCTTTTTGGGCTTTTCTGGCATAATCCGGCCCACTTTTTTCGCGGTAGTAGTGCACGACTTTCTACTACAAAACGTTTGGAGCACTCGGCCACTGGCCGACGGGGAACCTCATGACGCAAGCCAATAACGCCGTGTACACCGATCTGAGTGTTGATGATCTGGTTAAAGAAGCCCTCAACCGCGGTGAAGGCGAGCTTGCCGATACCGGCGCACTGGTTGTTCGTACCGGTCACCGTACCGGCCGTTCGCCAGTCGATCGTTTCATCGTTGAAGAGCCGTCCACTTCGGCCGCCATCGCCTGGGGCCCGATCAACCGCAAATTTCCGGCCGACAAGTTCGATGCCCTGTGGGCTCGCGTCGAGGCATTCAACAACGCGCAAGAGCACTTCGTTTCCCACGTGCATGTAGGCGCGGCCGAAGATCACTACCTGGCCGTGAAGATGACCACCCAGACTGCCTGGCAGAACCTGTTTGGCCGTTGCCTGTTCATCAACCCGGCCCAGTACAACCCGGCTGGCCGTGAAGAGTGGCAAGTGCTCAACGTTGCCAACTTCGAGTGCGTACCTGAGCGTGACGGCACCAACTCCGACGGTTGTGTGATCCTCAACTTCGCGCAAAAGAAAGTGCTGATCGCTGGCATGCGTTACGCCGGTGAAATGAAGAAAGCCATGTTCTCGGTGCAGAACTTCCTGCTGCCGGCCTCCGACGTGCTGCCAATGCACTGCGCCGCCAACATCGGCGAAGAAGGCGATGTAACCCTGTTCTTCGGTCTGTCCGGCACTGGTAAAACCACCCTGTCCGCCGACGAAAGCCGTTACCTGATCGGTGACGACGAGCACGGCTGGGGCGAGGGTGTTGTGTTCAACATCGAAGGCGGTTGCTATGCCAAGTGCATCGACCTGTCCGAGAAGAACGAGCCAGTCATCTGGAAAGCCATCAAGCACGGCGCAGTCCTGGAAAACGTCGTTATCGACGATGCCAAGCACGCCGACTACGCCGATGTCAGCCTGACCCAGAACAGCCGTGCCGCCTACCCGCTGGAGCACGTTGCCAAGCGCTCCGAGAAGAACCTTGGTGGCGAGCCGAACGCTGTGATCTTCCTGACCTGCGACCTGACCGGCGTACTGCCGCCAGTGTCGATACTCAACGAAGAACAAGCGGCCTACCACTTCCTGTCCGGCTACACCGCTCTGGTGGGCTCGACTGAAATGGGTTCGGGAACCGGCATCAAGTCGACCTTCTCCACCTGCTTCGGCGCACCGTTCTTCCCGCGTCCGGCTGGCGAATACGCAGAACTGCTGATCAAACGCATCCGCGGCTTCGGTTCCAAGGTCTACCTGGTCAACACCGGCTGGACCGGCGGTGGCTACGGCGTCGGCAAGCGCTTCAACATCCCGACCACCCGCGCGGTGATCGCAGCGATCCAGAGCGGCGCGCTGATCGGTACCGAAACCGAGCACCTGGACACCATCAACCTCGACGTGCCACTGGCCGTACCGGGCGTTGAGACTGGCCTGCTGAACCCACGCAACACCTGGGCCGACAAAGCCGCCTACGACGAAGCCGCCAAAGCACTGGCCGGCCTGTTCATCGAGAACTTCAAGAAGTTCGAAGTGAGCGACGCGATCAAGGCTGCAGGTCCTCAGTTGTAAGTGTTTGTTTGATGCAATGAAAAAGCCGCCCATCGGGGCGGCTTTTTTGTGGGCGACGGTTCAGGTTTTCAGATGTAGAACGAATGCGCCGACCAACACCAGCACGACGCCCAGCACCTGCACCTTCCCCAGCCGTTCCTTGAAAAACACATACCCCAGGATCGCCGCGATCCCGCCTGACAAGGTGCTGATCACCGTCACCACCGAAACCGAGCCAGCCACCGCCCCCCAGGCGAATGACGAAAACCCGCCGAGGTTCATCAGGCTGGCGCCGGTCAGCGTCAGGCAGTTTTTCAGCGGCGGGATTTTCAAGCCGTCGTCGATCCTCAGTACGATCACCACCAGAACCATCAGGCCCACCAGATACGCGAGCCAGAGCATGGTGACCGGCCCGAGTGACGGCAGGACGAAGCGACCTTGCAGCCAGAAACTTGTGCCGTAGAACAGCGCCGCCACCAGCGCATAGGCAATCGAGCTGCTTGCCTGCGTGGTGTGGGGCAACTTCGGGTCGGAATGAATGCTGGAGAGTACGACGCCAAGGACGCACAGCGCGATGCACAGCAATTGCAGCAGACTGATCTGCTCACCGCCGGCCCAGGACAGCAGCGTGGTCACCACACCGTAGGACGTCACCAGCGGCGCGACGATGGAGGCCTTGCCGAGGGCAAAGGCCTTGGACAAGGCCAGCGCGCCAGATACGGTCAGCACGGCAGCGGCGACGCCGATCAACCAGGTTTCGAGCGGCGCGGCCATCGAGCGAAGTATGAATACGGGGAAGACGACCAACAGCAGGCTCATGATGGTAAAGCCCAGCGCCTGACCAAAATACACGGCACGTTTGACGCCAACCGCGCGGGCATTCATGCCCACCAGAAAATCCGTACCGCCCCACAGCAAGGCGGCCAACAAGCCCATCAGAACGTCCACGCAAGGTCCTTATCGTTATTCGCCGGGACGTTACTGCCCTTCAAGTTCATCGGTGTCCCAGCGTTGGGCTTTGATCGCCCGGTAGAGCATGCCGATGGTCAGCGGTACCTTGTCGCCGCGGCCCTTGGCTTTGCGCTTAAGAAATACATCGTAGCCGTCAGGCTGGAAATAGCGATAACTGTCGTAGTCCACGAAATCGATGGCGAAGTGGTCTTCCAGAGTTTGGATCAAATGCTGTGCATCGGCGCCGTTGCAGTTCAGGTCGAAATTGATCGAGGTATCGAGGCTGATGGATTTGCGTTCGGGCAGGCCGAGTTCTTCGTGCAGCAGCTGGATGAGCTGGTGGAGGGTGGGGTCTTCGGGGAGGTTGGGGGAGAGGTTCATGGAAAAATGTCTGACTGGGACTCGGGCAAATCTTATTGTTCGTTAAAGAGGATGGGAAGGGTGGGAGCAGATTGCGGCGAAGCATTTTGCATGTACTTGGCGATGGCAGTGGACCGCGTTATCGTTCATCGCTGGCAAGCCAGCTCCTACAGGGGATTGTGGTTCTTCAGCCGGCGAGTTTGGGCAGGCGTTGCCGGGCGATGTCGAGCAGGTCGTTGCCGTCCTGGGTCAGCAGGTACAGGGCATTGACGATGTTGGGGATATCGCGGGCGTCGGCCTGTTTGAAGCACAGGCCGTACAAGGTTTCCAGCAGGTCGCTGGCGGCGCGGATGCGTTGGCGGGCAGAGTCGAGGATTTCCAGGGGATCGGCCTCGGTGTCGATCACCAGTACCGGGGTTTCGCTGTTGCTGGATTTGAGCGGACGATAGCGGTCGGTCAGTGGCTCGGGGCGGTTCATCGAGGTGGGTCCTGTGGGAAATCGGCAAATGCGCCCGGTCGGCCCAGACACTGCTTTCAGCCTTGCCGGAAACTATAGAAGGGCGTGGTGTTGTGCGACAAGACGGCTGAGATCGACAGGTTTTGTAGGGTTTTGCGCGGTTATTGAGGAAAGGGACTACAGGCGCCTCGGATGGTGTAGGTCATTTCGAATTTTGCTGCCCGCGAAGGCGATTTGCCAGGCGCCGCATTCCTCAAGCCATCCGCTGTATCATCCCGTATCGTTTTTGCCCCCGACCTTTTCTCGACTCGCTGCGATCGCCGGCTAGGCTTTGCTCATCGCAGCAGTCAACGGAGTGACAGCTTATGCACAACACCCTGGAACAGGTTTTTGGTTATCCACAGTTTCGGCCCGGCCAGGAGGCAGCGGTCAGTGCGGTGCTGGCGGGGCGCTCGGCGGCGGCTATTTTCCCGACTGGCTCCGGCAAGTCCCTTTGCTATCAGCTGTCGGCCGTATTGTTGCCACACCTGACGCTGGTGGTCTCGCCATTGCTGGCGTTGATGCAGGACCAGTTAGCGTTCCTGCAACGCCACGGCATTGCGGCGGGCAGCATCGATTCGGCCCAGAGCCGCGATGATGCCAGCGAAGTCATGGCCCGCGCCAAGTCGGGCGAACTGAAAATCCTGATGATCTCTGTCGAACGCCTGAAAAACGAGCGCTTTCGTAATTTCCTGCAGCAGGTGCCGATCTCGCTGCTGGTAGTGGACGAAGCGCACTGCATCTCCGAATGGGGGCATAACTTTCGCCCGGATTACCTCAAGCTTCCGGACTACCAGCGCCAGTTCAACATCCCCCAGGTGTTGTTGCTGACCGCCACCGCGACCCCGAAAGTGATCGCCGACATGCAGGCGAAATTCGCCATCGAACCTGACGACGTGGTGACCACCGGCTTCTATCGGCCGAACCTCAACCTGTGGGTGGAGCCGGTGCGCGGCCACGACAAACGCCGACGCCTGGTGGAATGGATGAGCCAACGACCCGGCCAGCCGAGCATTGTCTACGTCACCCTGCAGAAAACTGCCGAGCACATTGCCGAACATCTGCAGCGCCATGGCATTCAGGCCGAGGCCTATCACGCCGGTCTGCCTCACGAGCAGCGCGAAGGCATCCAGAAGCGTTTCATGGGCGGGCAGTCCAACTGCATCGTCGCCACCATCGCCTTCGGCATGGGTATCGACAAGAGCGATATCCGTAATGTGGTGCATTTCGACCTGCCCAAGTCCATCGAAAACTACAGCCAGGAAATCGGCCGTGCCGGGCGTGACGGGCAGCCGTCGGACTGCCTGGTGCTGGCCAACCGCGACAGCCTCAACGTTCTGGAAAACTTCGTCTACGGCGACACGCCTGAACTGGACGGTATCCGCTGCGTGCTGGACGAGATGCAGGCCGCCGCGCCCGAGGGACAATGGGAGTTTCTGCTGGGGCCATTGGCGGACCAGAGCAACATCCGCCAGCTACCGCTCAAGACCTTGCTGGTTCAGCTGGAGCTTCGTGGCCTGATCGCTCCGCGTTACGCCTACTACGCCGAATACCGGTTCAAGTATCTGCAGGAGCCCGAGCAATTGCTGGCTCGCTTCGAGGGTGAGCGCAGGGATTTCGTCGCGGCGATCATCCAGACGTCCAGCCGCGCACGTACCTGGGCCACGGTGAATTTCGATGCGCTGTATGAGCAGCATCAGGCCGAGCGCAGTCGGGTGGTCAAGGCGCTGGATTATTTCCAGGAAAAGGGCTGGGTCGAGCTTGAAAGCAAGCTGATGACCGAGGTCTACAGTTTGCTGCAAACCGGTTTCGACAGTGCCGCGTTGAGTCAAGAGTTGCACGCTGGCTTCACTCGGCATGAACAGACCGAGATTGCGCGGATTCACGCCATGCTGGACCTGTTCGCCACGGATCGCTGCCTGGGATATCGCCTGGCCGAGTATTTCGGCGACGACAATGCGCCCCGCCAGTGCGGGCATTGTTCGGTTTGCCACGGGCAAGTGGCGCGGCTGCCTGCACCTCCGGAGTTGCCAGCGCTTGTGGATAAGAGTTTCGAGACGCTCTGTGGCGATTTTATCCACAGGCATGAGCACCACACTGGGAGTTTGCCGTCGGCCGAGCGGGTGACGCGGTTTCTGTGCGGGATTAATGTGCCGCTGTTTACCAAGCTCAAGGTGCGGACGATTTCCGGGTTTGCGGTGTTGGAGGATTATCCGTATGCCGAGGTTCGTGGGTGGGCCGAAGCACACCTCTAACCTGTAAGGTGCATCCATCCGCTGAATGTTGCTCATCACAGGAATAAATTTCAAAAAAACGCGGCGGCTGACTATGGTGAGGGCTGTCTTTGGATCGCCAACAAGAGAACAAACATGAGCCAGACACCGTTCGATATTCAGCGCGCAGCCGTCATCGGCGCAGGCACCATGGGCCGCGGCATTGTCATGTGCCTGGCCAACGCCGGGGTGACGGTGCAATGGGTCGATAACAATCCGCAGATGCTTGAACAAGCATTGGTTGCCGTCGCCGACACCTACGCCCACAGCGTGCGACAGGAGCGGATCAATCAGGCTGAGGCCGACGCCCGCATCGCCCGGGTCACGGCAGCGGCCAATTATGCGGCCATCCGCGATGTCGACCTGGTGATCGAAGCCGTCTACGAAAACCTCGAGCTCAAGCAGTCAATCTTCCGCGAACTGGATGGCCTCCTCAAACCTGAAGCCATTCTGGCGAGCAACACTTCAGCGCTGGACATCGATGCCATCGCTGCCGTCACAAACCGTCCGGAACAAGTCCTGGGCCTGCACTTTTTCAGCCCTGCACACATTATGAAGCTGCTGGAAATCGTCCGCGGAGCCCAGACTGCCCCGTCTGTGCTAGAGGCCGCACTGGCGTTGGGCAAGCGCATGGGCAAGGTCAGCGTGGTCTCGGGCAATTGCGACGGTTTCATCGGCAATCGCATGCTCAACACCTATGTGCTGGAGGCTCGCAAAATGCTGCTGGAGGGCGCTTATCCCTATCAGGTGGATGCGGCGCTGCAAGGCTTCGGATTCGCCATGGGGCCGTTCCGTATGTTCGACGTAGTCGGTGTGGACCTGCAATGGCGTGCTCGGCAACTATCGGGCGTGGGGCAGGATGCGCCTGAGGTGCAGGTAGATAACCGTCTATGTGAATTGGGCCGTTTTGGCCAGAAGAGCGGTAACGGTTTCTACCACTATGAACCCGGTAGCCGTCAGGCGGAGCACGATCCGCAGGTCGATGCACTGGTGCTGGAAGTCAGCGAAGGGCTGGGGTTCCATCGTCGCGAGATAAGCCAGGAAGAAATCCTCGAGCGCTGCCTGCTGGCGCTAGTCAATGAGGGCGCGAAGATCCTTCAGGAAGGGATCGCCGGATCGGCCCACGACATTGATCTGGTCTACCTCAACGGATACGGATTCCCGGCGGACAAGGGCGGACCGATGGCCTGGGCCGATCAGCAGGGACTAGCGGATATTCATCAGCGGCTGTTGGCGCTGGAGACTCGCCAAGGTGATCACTGGAGTCCGGCGCGGTTGATTGGTGAGTTGGCACCGTTTGGGAAAGGGTTTGCCGATTTGTAGGAGCTGGCTTGCCAGCGAAGAATGCGACACGGTTTCGACATGGACTGGTAATACCCAACCTCAGGACTCGACCACGATGCCCCAACGCTCCGAATACCCACATTTGCAACCCATCACCACACGCTGGCACGACAACGATGCTTACGGTCACGTCAACAACGTCACCTATTACAGTTTCTTCGACACGGCGGTGAACACTTACCTGATCGAAGTCGGTGGCCTGGATATCCACGATGGCGAGGTGGTGGGCTTCGTGGTGAGTTCAGCCTGTGATTACTTCGCTTCCATTGCCTTCCCGGACCGGATCGAGATCGGCCTTCGAGTCGGTAAGCTGGGCACCAGCTCGGTGCAGTACGAGTTGGCGGTGTTCAAGCAAGGGGAAGATGAGGCCTGCGCAGCGGGGCGCTTCGTGCATGTGTTCGTCGACCGGGCATCGAATCAGCCGGTGGCGATTCCGCTGGGGTTGCGCAACGCCCTGGAGCGTCTGGAGGTTTAAAGCAGACAAAAAAAATCGCAGCCCTTGGGCTGCGATTTTTTTCCTGCCAGCGAAACCGTTCCGGTCTCAGCGGCGATGGCGATAGTACTTGTGATGCTTGCGATGGCCATAGGCATGACCGCGGCCCGGGTGGCCGTCACGGTAGTAACGACGATCATCATGGCCGCGATAACGACGACCGTCATCGTCGTCATCATCATCGGCCTTGTTGCCCATGTAGTTACCCAGCGCGCCACCGGCACCGCCGCCTGCTGCGGAGCCGATCAGGCTGCCGGTGGTGCCGCCCACGCTGCGGCCAACCACGTTACCGCCTGCTGCGCCCAGCGCACCACCGATGGCGGCTTCGCCACGGCTGTGTTTGTCTGCGCCGACTGCGCTACCACCCGCGCCGCCCAGGGCTGCGCCAATGGTGGAACCTGTATTGCCGCCAATGGACTGACCGACGACCGAGCCCAAAACCCCGCCCAATGCGCCGCCCACACCTGCTTCGGTGTTGCCGCCAGCAGAAGCGATGCCACTGACCAGGCCAAGGGACAACAAGAGAATCGAGGAGAACTTCATAAAGGAACCTCAAGGGGATGACGACGCGATCCTGAGGCTGTGTCATGGGTGTGACAATCGAAATCCGACGAGTAACACGACTTCAGCACATTTCTATAAGTTGCTGTTTTTTGGGCGGAACTTAATGATTTTTCACCGGTCTTTTATTACTTCGGATAGGCCGTTTTCATGAGAAAACGGCCTTTTTTGTGGGCGTTTGGAAATTGGATCTGCCATGGCAGAGCTAAAAGATCGCAGCCTTCGGCAGCACCTACAGGGAGCAGTGTAGGAGCTGCCGAAGGCTGCGATCTTTTGATTTTGCTTCAGGCTGACCTGGCCATGATCAGCCCGGTTTCACTCGCCGCTTCCAACCGGATCGCCACGAACTTCGACGTTGGCGTATGGCTGCCATCCCCGGTGCTTTCCAGCGGCACCAGCGGGTTCACTTCCGGATAATACGCCGCCGCCTGACCCGCCGGGATATCGAACGCCAGCAGCGTGAAGCCCTTCACCCGACGCTCCAGGCCATCATCCCAGATCGACACGATGTCAGCCTTCTGCCCCGGCTTGAAGCCCAGGCGAATGATGTCGGCTTCGTTGACGAACAACACATCACGTTGGCCTTTCACCCCGCGATAACGGTCATTGAGGCCATAGATCGTGGTGTTGTACTGATCGTGGGAGCGCATCGATTGCATGATCAGGTCCGGCAACACACCGGTGGCGCGGGTACGTTCGTGAACCAGATCCCTGGGCAGCGCGTTCGGGCGGAAGTTGGCGCGGCCGGATGCGGTGTTCCATTTGCGCGCGCCGGCGCTGTTGCCCAGGTAGAAGCCGCCTGGATTCTTGATCCTTTCGTTGAAGTCTTTGAAGCCTGCAATGGTCTCGGCAATCAGGTCGCGGATGCGCCTGTAGTCGGCCACCAGCCAGTTCCAGTCCACCGGATGGCTGCCCAGGGTCGCGGCGGCAATGCCGGCCAGGATCGCCGGTTCCGAGCGCATCTGGTTCGACAGTGGCTGCAACTGTCCGTTGGAGGCGTGGACCATGCTGAACGAATCTTCGACGGTCACCGCTTGCGCGCCTTCAGTCTGGATATCGATGTCGGTACGGCCCAGGCACGGCAGGATCAGGGCGTCTTTGCCGTGAGTCAGATGGCTGCGGTTGAGCTTGGTGCTGATCTGCACGGTCAGGTCACAGTTGCGCAGGGCCTGGAAGGTGCGCGGGCTGTCCGGAGTGGCTTGGGCGAAGTTGCCGCCCAGGCCGATAAAGACTTTGGCCCGACCTTGGGCCATGGCATGAATCGCCTCGACCACGTTATGGCCGTTTTCGCGCGGTACCTTGAATTGGAAGCGACGCTCCAGGGCATCGAGGAACGCCACGGGTGGCCGTTCGTTGATACCCATGGTCCGGTCGCCCTGCACGTTGCTGTGGCCACGCACCGGGCACAGGCCGGCGCCTGGCCGACCGATGTTGCCGCGCAGCAACATCAGGTTGGCGATTTCCTGGATGGTCGCCACCGAATGGCGATGCTGGGTGATGCCCATGGCCCAGCACATGATGACGTTCTTGCCCTTGGCGTACATGCGCGCCGCACGCTCGATTTCCACCAGAGGCAGGCCGGACTGCTCGACGATCTGCTCCCATGGGGTTTCGTCGATGGCGGCCAGGTAGTCCAGTACATTGACGCTGTGTTCATTGAGGAAGGCGTGATCGAACACCGCAGTTGCGCCCGCTTTCTGTGCGTCGCGCTCCCATTGCAGCAGGAACTTGGCCATGCCGCGCATGATTGCCATGTCGCCGCCCAGTGCCGGACGGAAGTACGCGGTGTTGGTTGGTTTGTCGCCGTTGGTGAGCATTTCGATCGGGTGTTGCGGGTGCTGGAAGCGTTCCAGGCCGCGCTCTTTCAGCGGGTTGATGCACACCACTTGTGCGCCGCGTTTCACCGCTTCACGCAAAGGTTCGAGCATCCGTGGATGGTTGGTGCCCGGGTTCTGGCCCCAGACGAAAATCGCATCGGCGTGTTCGAAGTCGTCGAAGGTCACGGTGCCTTTGCCGACGCCGACACTTTGTGACAACGCCACGCCGCTGGCTTCGTGGCACATGTTCGAGCAGTCGGGGAAGTTGTTGGTGCCGTAGGCGCGCACAAACAGCTGGTACAAAAAAGCCGCTTCGTTACTGGCCCGACCCGAAGTGTAGAACTCGGCCTGATCCGGGCTCGACAAGCCATTCAGGTGCTTGGCGATCAGCGCAAAGGCCGCGTCCCAACTGATCGGCTTGTAGCGATCGGTCTCGGCGTCATAGCTCATCGGCTCGGTCAGCCGGCCCTGATATTCGAGCCAATAGTCGCTTTGCTCCAGCAGCGAAGTAACGCTGTGTTTGGCGAAAAAACTGGCGTCGACGCGGCGTTTGGTCGCTTCCCAGTTCACCGCCTTGGCGCCGTTCTCGCAGAACATCACCATGCCGGCTTCGTTGGAATCGCCCCAGGCGCAGCCAGGGCAGTCGAAGCCGCCGTTCTTGTTGGTCTTGAGCATCATGCGCAGGTTTTTCAGCGCGTTGTCGCTGGTCAACCAGGCCTGGGCGACGCTGATCAGGGCGCCCCAACCTCCGGCCGGGCCTGTGTAGGGTTTGTAGCGAGGGACAGGTTTCTGGTCGGCTTGACGGTGTTGACTCACGCTTGGTTCTCCAACGCTGGGCTGTAGACCCGCGGCGCATTCTTTTGGGGCAGATGGATGAGGTTGAGGTTGTGGCGGCGGGCCCATTGCACGGCGAGCCCCGTGGGCGATGACAGGCTGACCAGGGTCTGGATGCCGGCGCGCAAGACTTTCTGGATCAGTTCGAGGCTGCAGCGACTGGTGACGATCGCCAGCCCGCCAGCGGTCTGGATGTTTTGGCGGACAAGGCCACCGATCAGCTTGTCGAGGGCGTTGTGTCGGCCGATGTCTTCGCGGCCCATCAGCAACTCACCCCGGTCGTTCATGAACACCGCTGCGTGCACGGCACCGCAATGCTGGCCCAAAGGCTGGAAGGCACCGATGCGCTGGCGCAAGCCATCGAGCCATTCGATGGGTGGCAGAGGGGCGCCGGGCAATACCTGAAGGTCTGGCAATGCCTGCTCGACCGCTTCCACGCCGCACAGCCCGCAACCGCTGGTACCGGCCAGTTGCCGGCGCTGTTGCTTGAGGTTCCAGAACGCGCGATTGGCGATGGTCACTTGCGCGTATTGCGCTGACCCTGAGCCGCTAAGTTGCAGGTCATAAATATCAGTGGCGGCCTGAATGATCCCGCTGCCCAGGCTGAACCCGACGATGAAGTCTTCCAGGTCCGAGGGCGTTACCAGCATCACCGCCTGGCTGATACCGTTATAGGCAATCGCCAGCGCGACTTCTTCCGCCAGCGCGGTGCTGGCCGACTCCGAGTGTTCCAGGTTGCTGTAGCTGTACGTTTGGCTGGCGGCGGGCGCGGGCGTTTCGAGGGTAGGCGCCGCGCAGGCTGGGCGCTTGGCGTTCATGGCATCACCGAGGGGTTTGATCAGCTTTAAGACTAGGCGCGGCAACTTGTCACGTCTAATCGCTATTACTGATCTACCGATAGATGCCGTCGATCAAGCGCCGATCAGCGATTGCTGATAAAGCGCAAAACAGGCCTCCGCCAAGGCAGAGCGTGGTGCGCTGCGACGCATGATCAGCCCCAGCCGGCCGAGGGTCTGGGCGTTTTCGATCGGTTGCAGGCGCAAATGATCGGTCAGTCCTTCCAGGCCTCCGTCCAACGGCATTACCGCGCAGCACAGGCCGCCGTGCACAGCTTGTAACAGTTGATGGACGGCATCGGTTTGCAACAAAGGCTGCGGGTTGAGGCCGCGGCTATGGAAGTTGTGGTCGATGGACTGGCGAAAATGCATGCCGCTGGTGAGCATGCCCAGCGGTAATTCGATCAGCGACTCCCAGCTCAGCGGCGCTTCGCCGAAGGTGAAGAATCGCTGGTCGTAGAGCAGGCCCATGCGGGTTTCACTGAAGCTCAGGGAATCGAAGCGCTCGGCATCCAGGCGTTCGAGGTAGGACACGCCGAGGTCCAGGCGATTGTTTGCCAGCTGTTCGAGGATCTGCTCGGAACTCAGCGCCGAGAGTTCGAATCGCAGGTTCGGGTGTTCCGCGTGCAGGCGTTGCAAGAGCGGCAAGGGGTCGAAGCTCGACAGTGGCACCACGCCCAGGCGCAAGGTGCCGACCAGATTGCCGCGACAGGCGGCTGCCTCCGCATACAAGCCATCGTAGGCTGCCAGCACGGTGCGCGCCCAGGCCAACACCCTCTCGCCAGGTGCCGTGAAGCCTTCGAAACGCTGGCCGCGATTGACCAGCGGTAGATCGAGTTCTTCTTCGAGGCTGCGCAGGCGCATGGACAGGGTCGGCTGGGTAATGTGGCAGCGTGCGGCGGCCTGGCCGAAATGGCGGGTTTCGTCCAGAGCGATGAGGAATTTCAGCTGCTTGATGTCCATCTTCGTTCCTGGAGGCGGGAAGGGGCCGATTCTATCGCAAGCGGCGTCATTGGTCGGTTTGGATTGGCAAATGCCTGCCGTGGTCTAGGCTTTTGCGTCTGGAACCCGAAACCCAAGGAGAGCGAAACGATGAGCCTGTTCAGTTTTCTAAAAGAAGCTGGTGAAAAAATCCTCGATGCGTTGACGCCGGACAAGGCCGAAGCCAACAGCGAGGCGTTGACCAAGCATGTGAAGGATGCGCTCACGGGAATCGATACTTCCAAGATTCAGGTGAAGGTCGAGGGTGAAAAAATCATTGCTACCGGCGAAGCCGCCAGCCAGGAAGAGAAAGAAAAAATTCTCCTGGCGCTGGGTAACGTGGCCGGTATCAGTGGCGTTGATGACCAGATCACAGTGACCGGACCGGTTGCTACACCGGCGAAGTTTGTCACCGTCGAAAAAGGTGACACGCTCAGCGCAATCTCCAAGCGTGTGTATGGTGACCCCAACAAGTATCAGAAGATCTTCGAAGCCAACAAGCCGATGCTCAAGGACCCGAACAAGATCTATCCAGGTCAGTCGCTAAGAATTCCTGAGTAAGACTTGAATCCGTGTGATGGCCTTCGCGAGCAAGCCCGCTCCACAATGGTTGCGCATGAATTTAATGCTAAGTGGAGATCCATTGTGTGCGGGCTTGCTCGCGAAGCAGACGCCTCGGTCTCAAAGCCCGGCAATCAAATCCCGATAATCCCCGACCGCCGCAAACTCGGCCGTGTCCTTGGGCCCCTTGCGGCTGTCCGGTTCTTTCACCGCCAGCAAATGTCCCACGCCAAAATCCCGCGCACTGCGCAGGATCGGCAAGGTATCGTCGATGAACAGGCTGCGCGCCGGGTCAAAGTCGATGTCGGCCTGCAAGGCGTCCCAGAATTGCGGGTTTTCCTTGGGGAAACCGTAGTCATGGGAGCTGATCAGGCGCTCGAAATAGGGCGCCAGTTCGATTCTTTCCAGCTTCAATGACAGCGAATCGCGGTGCGCGTTGGTGATCAGCACCACGCGCTTGCCTGCGCGCTTGATCGCGGCCAGGAAGGTATCCGCATCCGGGCGCAGGGCGATCAGATGAGCGGTTTCCAGTTTCAGCTCGCGCACCGGCAGCTTCAGTTCCGCACTCCAGAAATCCAGGCAGTACCACTGCAGCTGACCGGCATTGCGTTCAAACAGGGGCTGCAATTCCATATCGGCCATGGCCCGGCTCACCCCGTGCCATTGCGCATAGCGCTTTGGCAGGTGCTCCAGCCAGAAATGGTTGTCGAAGTGCAGGTCCAGCAGCGTGCCGTCCATGTCGAGCAGAACGGTATCGATGTCGCGCCAGGGCAGCAGGGACATAAAACTTCTCCAGCGGTAAAAAAGGTATCCGGGAACAACAATCAGGATAGGCCGGGTATAGTAACCCGCTATCGCCCAGGAGCCGCTCATGCGCCAGAAACCCACCATCCTCGCCCGCGAGATTGTCGCCACCAGCCGTTTGTTCTGCGTCGAGGAGCTGAAGCTGCGTTTTTCCAATGGCGTGGAGCGCACCTATGAGCGGCTGGTCGGCAAGGGCGCAGGTTATGGCGCCGTAATGATCGTGGCGATGCTCGATGCGGACCATGCCGTACTGGTCGAGGAATACTGCGGCGGTACCGATGAATATGAATTCTCGCTGCCCAAGGGCTTGATCGAGCCAGGTGAGGACGTGTTGGCCGCAGCCGAGCGCGAGCTCAAGGAAGAGGCCGGTTTTGGCGCGCGACAGCTTGAACATCTGACCGAGCTGTCGTTGTCCCCCGGCTACATGAGCCAGAAAATCCAGGTGGTATTGGCCACTGACCTGTACGAAGAACGCCTGGAAGGTGACGAACCTGAGCCGATGGGCATGGACAAGGTCAACCTGCGCGAGTTGTCGGCGCTGGCGCAGAACCCGAAATTCACCGAAGGCCGTGCCTTGGCGGCGCTGTACCTGGCCCGTGACCTGCTGACCCAGCGCGGGGTGTTCCAGCCATGAATTTTCCCCATCCATTGATGGCGCCGGTGGTTGAACTGGCGTTGCAGGCCGGCGAGGCGATCCTGCCGTTCTGGCGCACCGGCACGGCGGTGACCGCCAAGGCGGATGATTCTCCCGTGACGGCCGCCGACCTGGCCGCACATCATCTGATTCTCGCCGGGCTGACCGCGCTCGATCCGAGCATCCCGGTGCTGTCCGAGGAAGACGCCAACATTCCCCAGAGTGTGCGTGCCGGATGGCAGCGTTGGTGGCTGGTGGACCCGCTGGACGGCACCAAGGAATTCATCTCCGGCAGCGAAGAGTTCACGGTCAACATCGCGCTGATCGAGCAGGGCCGCGTGGTGTTTGGCGTGGTGTCGATGCCGACCAACGGGCGCTTCTATGTCGGTGGTGCCGGGCTCGGCGCGTGGCGTGGCGATCAAGGTGGCACGCCCCTGGCGATTCAGGTGCGTGATGTGCCGGCCCCCGGCCAATCGTTCACCGTGGTTGCCAGTCGTCGCCATTCCAGTCCAGAGCAGGAACGCCTGTTGGCCGGCTTGAGCGCCAGCCTGGGTGAACTGGAGCTGGCCAATATCGGCAGCTCCCTGAAGTTCTGCCTGTTGGCGGAGGGGGCAGCGGATTGTTATCCACGCCTGGCGCCGACTTCGCAGTGGGACACGGCGGCGGCTCAAGGCGTGCTCGAAGGGGCGGGTGGCGAGGTGCTGGATTTGAAGGGAGCGCCGTTCTGCTATCCGGCGCGGGAATCGCTGCTGAACGAATTTTTCCTGGCATTGCCGGCCAAGGCAGCGTGGCGGGAGCAGTTGTTGGCGCTGGCTCGGGGTTAAAATCTTTTGATTTATTGGTGCAACACGTACTGCCCGACAAACTTCACCGCAGCCTCATCGCTACCCGCGTTCACAACCTGCGTGTGCAGAGCCAACCGCGCCCGCCCGTACCGTTGATACATCGCCAGGAATTTCTTCCACACCTGCGCACTCGGCGCCTGGCAAATGGCGTGTGCATCGCCTGTCACCGGCAGCGGGTAGTTGATCTGCCCTTCCTGGATGACGATGTGCCCGTCGGTTATCCCTTCTTCTTTCAGACGTAAATGCAGCCAGCCCCAACCGGCCAGTACCGCACCGCAATACAGGCTGCCGCCGAACATGGTGCTCTTGTGGTTGACGTTGGCATCCAGCGGCAAATACAGGCGCAGTTGCTGATCGTGCCAGTCGAGCACCTTCAGGCCCATGTCCCGGGTGAGGGGAATGTCGTGGTGGAGGACGGATTCCAGTTGACGACTGTCGCGGCTCATTCAGGGGCCTCTTGTTTGCAGTGGATGAATGGGCGGCGGCTCAATCGAGGTCGTCGCCGTGGGTGGAGGTGCCGCTGTCGGCAAAGCTCAGGCCGTGCTTGCGCAATTTGTCGTGCAAGGTCTTGCGCGGAATGCCAAGCGCCTCGGCGACGCTGCGCACCGAGCTGTGCGAGCGTGCCAGTTCGGCGGCAATCAGGGTTTTTTCGAAGTTTTCCACCTGCTCGCTCAACCCGCCGCTGACCATGTCTACCGTCGTGCCACTCGAGCCTTGCACCTCATTGTTGTCCAGCGCCAATTCAAGGCCCAGGGCGAAGCGTTCGGCCGCATTTTGCAGCTCGCGCACGTTGCCGGGCCAGGTGTGGCGCAACAGCAGGGCGCGTTGTCCGGGTTGCAGTTCATGGGGCGGCAAGCCGTGGCGGCCGCTGGCTTCATCGGCGAAATGCTGGAACAGCATCAGCGCATCTTCACCGCGTTCGCGCAGGGGAGGAATGCGCAATGGCGCGACGTTCAGGCGATAGTACAAGTCGGCGCGGAAGCGGCCGTGATCGGCGGCCTGGCGCAGGTCTTCCTTGGTGGCGGCGATGATGCGGATGTCCAGCGGGATCAGTTGATTGCCACCCAGGCGTTCGACCACACGCTCTTGCAACAAACGCAGCAATTTCACCTGGACGTCCAGGCTCATGCTTTCGATCTCATCGAGAAACAGCGTGCCGCCGTTGGCAAACTCGAACTTGCCGATGCGCCGTTTCTGCGCGCCGGTGAAAGCGCCTGGCTCGTGGCCGAACAGCTCGCTTTCGACCACCGACTCGGCCAGCGCCCCGGCGTTGATCGCCACGAACGGACCATTGCGACGACTCGACAGGTCATGCAGGGCGCGGGCCACCACTTCTTTACCGGCCCCGGTCTCACCGAGTATCAGCACGTCCGCCCGGGTCGCCGCCAAGGCGCCGATCTGCTCACGCAGGCGCAGCATCGAGGGCGACTGCCCGACCAGGCGTGTGCTCAATTCATTGCGATCGCTCAAGGCCAGGCGCAGGCTGCGGTTGTCCAGCACCAGTCGGCGCAATGCCAGGGCGCGCCTCACACTGTCGAGCAGCGCGTCGCTGGCGAAGGGTTTTTCCAGAAAGTCATAGGCCCCGGCGCGCATGGCTTGCACCGCCAGCGGCACATCACCGTGGCCGGTGATCAGCAGCACCGGCAGTTCCGGGTCCTGGGCGTGGAGTTCGGTCAGCAGTTCGATGCCGTCCATGCCGGGCATGCGGATATCACTGACGACCACGCCCGGCCAGTCGCGCTCCAGTTGCGCGGCCAGGCCTTTGGCCTCGGCCAGCGGCAGAATCTTCAGGCCGGCCAGGTCAAGGGTCTGGCTCAAGGCCTGACGCAGGTGGGGATCGTCGTCGATCAACACGACCTGGATGCGGTTGTCGATGGTCATGCACTTCGGTCCTCGGACGGTTGCAGGCTCACACCCGGTGCGCCTGCGCGCAGTTTCAGGGTAATCAGGGCGCCGCCTTCCTTGTGGTTGGCGAATGACAATTCGCCGCCGAAGGCGCGCATCAGGGTCTCGCAGATCGCCAGCCCCAAGCCAAGGCCCTGGGTGCGGGTCTTGGTGGTGTAGAAGGGCTCGCTGGCGCGACCGAGGGCCTCCAGGCAGAACCCGGGGCCGTTGTCGCGAATGTACAGGTTGACGCCTTCGGCGGTGGATTGGGCACTCAACCAGAGTTTACGTGGCGGGCCTTTTTCCGTCAGGGCATCCAGGGCATTGGCAAGCAGGTTACCCAGCACCTGGCGCAGGCGGGTTTCTCCGGCCTCGACCCACAACGTGGCGGCGGGCAAGTCGCGGATCAGCTCGACTTCCATGCTGCGCCGACGCTTGGCCAGCAAGGCCAGGGCATCGTCCAGCGCCGGCTGCAGGGCGACACTTTCCGGGGCGTGGCGATCGCGCCGGGCAAAGGCGCGCAGGTGAGCAATGATCGACGCCATGCGGCCGGTCAATTCGCTGATCAGCTTGAGGTTGCCGCGGGCATCGTCGGTGCGCTGGTGGTCAAGCAACACTTCGGCGTTTTCCGCGTAGCTGCGGATGGCTGCCAGCGGTTGGTTGAGTTCGTGGCTGATGCTTGCCGACATCGTTCCCAGGGCCGACAGCTTGCCGGCCTGCACCAGGTCATCCTGGGCGCGAACCAGCTCTTGCTGGGCCTGTTCGCGTTCCAGCACTTCCTGTTTGAGTCGACGGTTGAGGCCCTCAAGATCACTGGTGCGCTCCGCCACCCGACCTTCCAGTTCGCGTCGGGCCTTGGCTTCGAAGGCGATCCGTTCCAGGTAATGACGGCGGCGTTGCATCATCAGGCCGAGCAACAGCATCAACACCAGCAGCGTCGCGCCCCCGATGGCGAGCACTGTGCGCACCGGGCGATCGATCAGGGTGCGCGGGGCGAGGATGCTGACGTTCCAGCCGGTTTCCGCGATCGCTTGGGTCTGGGTCAACCAGGCGTTGGGGTTGAGCTTCAGCGGCTTGGGCTCGCGGGTGGGGTAGGGCTGGATCGCGGTGATGGCCTTGCGTTCTTCTTCGCTCAATTCCCGGGTCGAACGAAAGCGCCATTCCGGTCGCGAGGTGAGGATGACCACGCCGTTGTGATCGGTCAGCAGCAGTTGCTCCGGGGTTTTTCCCCACAGGCTTTCGGTGTGGTCGAGGTCGACCTTGACCACCAGCACGCCGGTGATTTTCTCGCCCTCGCGCACGGCAGCGGCGAAGAAATAGCCACGTTTGGCGGATGTAGTGCCCAGCCCGAAAAACCGTCCGAGCCGCCCGGCCATGGCTTCGCTGAAGTACGGCCGGAAAGCGAAGTTACGGCCGACGAAGCTGTCGTGCTTGTCCCAGTTGGAGGCGGCCAACGTCTTGCCCGTGGTGTCCATCAGGTACATGACTTCGGCGCCGGTCTGGCTACTGATGTTTTTCAGCAGTCGGTTGGCGTTGCCCTGGGTGACGCCATCGTCCGGCGCGCCCAGCACGGCGCGCAGGGCCGGCAGGTCGCCGAGGATCTGCGGCAGTACTTCATAGCGATGCAGGGTGCCCAGCAGGTTGGCGACGTAGAGATCGAGGGTCTGGCGATTCTGTCCGGCCAGTTCGCTGCGGTAATAGCGCTCGGCCAGATGCTCCAGTGGCCACAGCAAGGGCGCCAGGCACAGCGCGAGCAGGGCGAGGCTGCGCCAGCGGGGTCTGCGGGGAAGGGTCGGAGTCATGAGCATCTAGCGCCTGTGGGTACAGGTGCATTATGCCTAGGCTTGCCGATGCAGTCTGCGCACCTTGGGCCGGGTGCTGCTCGCGGTGAATCCCAGGTCCCGTTTCAGGCGAAGACGTCGGCGTCTTTGAAAAATACGCCGGCCTGATCCTTGGCCGACAGTTGCGGCGTTATGTCCAGCTGCCAGTCGATGGCAAGGTCGGGGTCGTCCCAACGAATGCTGCGTTCGGCCGACGGGGTGTAGTAATCGGTGGTTTTGTAAAGAACCTCGGCGAAATCACTCAGCACTACGAAACCGTGGGCGAAGCCCTTGGGGACCCAGAGCTGGTGATTATTCTGCGCAGAAAGGCGCACGGCTATCCATTGGCCGAAATGCGGCGAGCTGCGCCGCACGTCGACGGCTACATCAAGGATTTCCCCGGTGCAGACCCGAACCAGTTTGTCCTGGGTATTTTCCAGTTGGTAATGCAACCCGCGCAGCACACCCTTTTGGGAGCGCGAATGGTTGTCCTGAACGAAATGCGGATCGAGGTCGGTGGCTTCCTTGAAAGCCTTCGCGTTGAAACTTTCGTAGAAAAAACCACGTTCATCACCGAAAACCCTGGGCTCGATGATCAAAACACCGGGCAGGTCGGTAGTTACAACATTCATGGCTTTCTCCAGCGGAGGGCGTATGTGGTTGTCATTCTTGCTTACAGTCTCGGTAAGGGCGAGCGTACAGGACATTAATTTTTCTTCATCTAGAGCGGTCAAGCCGCTTGCCAGCCGGGAGGAGGGGGGTTGCGTATCGCCCCGAGCAGTGGCGATATAGGCGCCTAATAAAATTTCAGGGGTCGTTGTATGCCGCTCGCCACGTTGATTCATCGCGCCAGTTTGCCCAGCCCGCAAGTGTCAGCGGAGCAAGCGCTTGAGCTGCTGCAGACGCATTACGGGCTGAGCGCAATGTTACAGCCCCTCGGCAGCCAGCAGGATCTTAACTTTCGTGTCGAAAGTGATCAGGGGCGATTTGTCCTGAAAATCTGTCGGGGCGACTATTCAGCGCTCGAGCTGCAAGCCCAGCATGCCGGGCTCAAGCACCTGGCTGCGCATCCTGACGTCCATGTGCCGCGGGTGATGGCGGCGAAAAACGGTGCGGACCTGTTGTCCCTCGAGGTCGCAGGCGAAGCGGTGCATGTGCGTCTGCTGGATTACATCGAGGGTCAGTCGCTGACGCACCTCGAACACTTCAATCGCACGGTGGTAGCCGGTTTCGGGCGGTTGTGCGGTGAAATGGACCTGGCACTGGCGGATTTTGACCATCCGGGGCTGGTGCGAACCCTGCAGTGGGACGCGCGCCACGCCCATGCGCTGATCGCGCATCTGCTGCCGGTGATCAAGGATGAAACCCAGCGCCGCCTGATCGTTGAAGCGTCCGAACTGGCCGAGCGCCATTTGTTGCCACTGCAAGACAAGTTGCCGGTGCAAGCCATTCACATGGACATCACCGATGACAACGTGGTGTGGCAGCGAGATGCACAGCGCCATTGGCAACTGCAAGGTGTGATCGATTTCGGCGACTTGATCCGCACCTGGCGCATTACCGATCTGTCGGTGACCTGTGCAGCGTTGCTGCATCATGGCGAAGGCGATCCATTGTGCATTTTGCCAGCGGTGCAGGCCTATCACGCGGTCAACCCGTTGCAACACGAAGAACTGCTGGCGCTGTGGCCGCTGATCGTCGCCCGCGCGGCGGTACTGGTACTCAGTGGCGAACAGCAGGTGAGTATCGATCCGGGCAACACCTATAGCCGCGACAACCTGGTCCACGAGTGGGAGATCTTCCGTGTGGCCACGTCGGTGCCGTTGGCGCTGATGGAAGCGGCCATCCTGTCGGCCGTCGGGCAGCGCCTGCCGGACATTGGCGGCGAAGGCTTCGCACCGCTGCTGCCGAGCCTGGTGGGGCGTGAATTCGCATTGATCGACCTGGGCGTGCTCAGCCCGCATTTCGAGGCCGGTAACTGGGAGCAGGAAGGCGTCGATCAGCGCCTGTTGGATGAAGCCGCCGCCATCCACGGCCTGGCGGCCAGTCGTTATGGGCAATACCGGTTGTCGCGCACGCGCCCGGACACTGCCGGTGAACCGGACACCTTTCCCCTGCATGTCGAGTTGCGCGTGCCCCACGGCACGGCAGTCGAAGCGCCTTTTGCCGGGGTGGTGCACGAGCCGATGACCGGGGTGTTGCAACTGGACGGCCCGCAACTGAGTGTGCGGTTGTGGGGTGTCACGCCATCGCTGCACAGCGGTGCGGCGCTGGTCAAAGGCCAGGTGCTGGGCTCGGTCAGCGGGCCGTTGATCGTACAGTTGTGCCGAAGCTCGTCGATCAGTGCACCGCTGTTCTGTACACCATCGCGCGCCGCCGCCTGGCAAGCGTTGTGCCCGTCGCCTGCGGCGCTGCTGGGGCTGGCTTGCGATGCTGAAGCGGAACTTGACTCACAGACCTTGCTGGCCCGGCGCGACGCCAGTTTCGCCCGCACGCAAAAACACTACTACGTCGACCCGCCGCGCATCGAGCGCGGCTGGCGCAACCACTTGATCGACATGCAGGGCCGCTCTTACCTCGACATGCTCAACAACGTCGCGGTACTCGGCCACGGCCATCCGCGCATGGCGGCGGTCGCCAGCCGCCAGTGGTCGTTGCTCAACACCAACTCACGGTTCAACTATGCGGCCGTGGCCGAGTTCTCAGAGCGCTTGCTGAAACTGTCGCCAGACGGCATGGATCGGGTGTTCCTCGTCAACAGCGGCAGCGAAGCCAACGACCTGGCCATTCGCCTGGCGTGGGCCTACAGCGGCGGGCGCGACATGCTCAGCGTACTGGAGGCCTATCACGGCTGGACGGTAGGCGCGGATGCGGTATCGACGTCGATCGCCGACAACCCCAAGGCCTTGAGCAGCCGCCCGGACTGGGTACATCCGGTGATTGCGCCGAACACTTATCGCGGTGAATTCCGTGGCCCGGACAGTGCACCGGATTATGTGCGCAGTGTGGAACACAACCTGGCGAAAATCGCCGAGCAAAAACGCCAACTGGCCGGTTTCATTTGCGAGCCGGTATACGGCAATGCCGGCGGTATTTCGCTGCCGCCGGGTTACTTGCAGCAGGTTTACGCAATGGTCCGCGCCCAGGGCGGTGTGTGCATCGCCGACGAAGTGCAAGTGGGTTACGGGCGCATGGGCCATTTCTTCTGGGGCTTCGAAGAGCAGGGCGTGGTACCGGACATCATCACCATGGCCAAGGGCATGGGCAACGGACAGCCGTTGGGTGCAGTGATCACCCGTCGGGAAATCGCCGAAGCGCTGGAGGCCGAGGGGTATTTCTTTTCGTCCGCCGGAGGCAGCCCGGTCAGTTGCCAGATCGGCATGGCGGTGCTGGATGTGATGGAAGAGGAAAAACTCTGGGAAAACGCCCAGGTTGTCGGCGGGTACTTCAAGGAGCGTCTTGAAGCGCTGATCGATATTCATCCGTTGGTCGGCGCGGTGCACGGTTCCGGGTTTTATCTGGGGGTGGAGTTGATCCGCAACCGTGAAACCCTGGAGCCGGCCACCGAGGAAACCACCGCGTTGTGCGATCGATTGCGCGAATTGGGGATCTTCATGCAACCGACCGGTGATTACCTGAACGTGCTGAAGATCAAGCCGCCGATGGTCACGTCGCGCCAGAGCGTGGATTTCTTCGTCGACATGCTCTCGAAGGTGCTCGCGGAGGGTCTCTGAACACTCGACCCCTGTAGGAGCGGGCTTGCTCGCGATGAGGCCGTGTCAGACATGAATTCCTGTCTGATAGACCGCTTTCGCGAGCAAGCTCGCTCCTACAAAGGCTGGTGGTATTAATTCGATTGTTATCGGGTTTTTTGTTGCTGATTTAGACGGAGTGCATTTTTTTAGCTTCTAAAGCCGATATTTATCGGCTATAAAGTCGCCAATGCCAGGGCGTGGATGAGCCATGCCTGACCGTCACGCACTTGCCCGGAGATGATTCATGAGCCGTAATGTTACCGTCGCCGCCACCCAGATGGCCTGTTCCTGGGACCTTGAAGGCAATATCGAAGTCGCTGAACGGCTGGTCCGTGAAGCCGCCGCGAAAGGCGCGCAGATCATCCTGATCCAGGAATTGTTCGAAGCGCCGTACTTCTGCCAGAAGCCGAATCCGGATTACCTGCAGCTGGCAACGACGGTGGAAGACAACGTCGCCATCAAGCACTTCCAGAAAGTCGCCAGGGAACTGCAAGTAGTGCTGCCGATCAGCTTCTACGAACTGGCAGGCCGCGCGCGTTTCAACAGCATCGCGATCATCGATGCCGACGGCAGCAACCTCGGGATTTATCGTAAAAGCCACATCCCGGACGGCCCTGGCTACCACGAGAAGTACTACTTCAACCCGGGCGACACCGGCTTCAAGGTATGGAACACCCGCTACGCGAAAATCGGCGTGGGCATCTGCTGGGACCAGTGGTTCCCCGAGGCTGCGCGCAGCATGGCGTTGCAAGGCGCGGAGATCCTGTTCTACCCGACTGCCATCGGCAGCGAGCCGCACGACAAGACCATTTCGTCCCGTGATCACTGGCAACGCGTGCAACAGGGCCACGCCGGCGCTAACCTGATGCCGCTGATCGCCAGTAACCGCATCGGCAACGAAGAACAAGACGGCTACGACATTACCTTCTATGGTTCGTCGTTCATCGCCAACCAGTTCGGCGAGAAGGTGCAGGAACTCAACGAAACCGAAGAAGGCATCCTGGTTCACACTTTCGACCTCGACCAACTGGAACACATCCGTAGCGCGTGGGGCTCGTTCCGCGACCGTCGTCCGAACCTGTACAGCGCGCTGAAAACCCTCGACGGTACCCTGGAGTCCTGATCGACATGACCACTTTGAGCAGTACCCCTCGCGCAGACGGCTTCTACATGCCGGCCGAGTGGGCACCACAAACCCAGACCTGGATGATCTGGCCCGAGCGTCCGGACAACTGGCGCCTGGGCGGCAAGCCGGCGCAAGCCGCGCACGTAGCGGTGGCCAAGGCCATCGCCCGTTTCGAACCGGTCACCGTGGCGGTGTCCGCCGGCCAATACGAAAACGCCCGTGCTCGCCTGGACGTACCGAATATCCGCGTTGTCGAGATGTCCAGCGACGACGCCTGGGTCCGGGACACCGGCCCGACGTTCGTGATCAACAACAACGGCGAAGTCCGGGGCGTGAACTGGGACTTCAACTCGTGGGGTGGTTTTGACGGTGGCTTGTACTCGCCGTGGAACCGCGACTCGCAGGTGGGCGGCAAGATCCTCGAGATCGAGCGCAGCCAACGCTACCGCACTGAGGGCTTCGTGCTTGAAGGCGGTTCGATCCATGTCGATGGCGAAGGCACGCTGATCACCACCGAAGAATGCCTGCTCAACCGCAATCGCAACCCGCACATGAACCGTGCGGAAATCGAAGCGGTGCTCACCGCGCACCTGTCTGTGGATAAGATCATCTGGTTGCCGGACGGCCTGTTCAACGACGAAACCGACGGCCATGTGGATAACTTCTGCTGCTACGTGCGTCCGGGTGAAGTGCTGTTGGCCTGGACCGACGACCCGCAGGACCCGAACTACCCGCGCTGCCAGGCGGCCATGAAAGTGCTGCAAGGCAGCACCGACGCCAAGGGACGCCCGTTCACGGTGCACAAGATGCCGATTCCGGGGCCGCTTTTTGCGACGGAGGAAGAATGCGCCGGTGTTGATCCGGTTGACGGTACCCAGGAGCGTAACCCGACCGTTCGCCTGGCCGGCTCCTACGTGAATTTCCTGATCGTCAACGGCGGCATCATTGCCCCGAGTTTCGACGACCCGCTGGATGGTCCGGCAAAAGAGATTTTGCAGACACTGTTCCCGCAACACGAAGTGGTCATGGTGCCTGGCCGGGAACTGTTACTGGGAGGCGGCAATATTCACTGCCTTACCCAACAACAGCCAGCGCCGCACAAAGAGTGAGTGCAGTTGTAACAGCTTGAGTTAACAGCAAAATAATTCAGGCCAAGGCGTCCACTCGCCGTGTCACAGCAAGCCCGCAGTCCTTGAGGATTGCGGGCTTTTTTGTATCCGCCGGTCGGCGAATGAAAAACATTGGCATAGCTCTTGTATCAGGCCTGGAGTAAACGGGGAGGGGGAGAGCTTCGATGTTCTGTCATAAACCTTGGATAAGTTAGCCGCTCAGAAACCGGGAGAGAGCGTTGAAATGAACGCCGATGTGAATGTGGCAAGCGAGCGGGCGTTGCATCCCCTGGCGGTAAATAGCGAATCGCTGCAGATCCTGGCGCACTGGTTCAAGTCCAATGGAACGCGTCAGATCGCAGATAGTGATCCGCGCCGGACGATGATCGAGCGCTACCCCGCTGGCTTGTTCAGCGAAGCGGAACTGGATGCGTTGTGGGATGTGATGGAAGGATAAGAAGAACAACAACGGATTGAAAAAAGAAAAGCGCTGCCGGGATGGCAGCGCTTTTTTTATGGGTGATGGATTTGTAACGAACTACGCCAAACCACTGTAGGAGCTGGCTTGCCAGCGATGAGGCCATCACATTCAACATTGATGTCGGATGAAAAACCGCCATCGCTGGCAAGCCAGCTCCTACAGGTTGGCGGTGTTTAGAAACTGTAGGTTCCAGTCACTACCACACTCCGCGGCTCACCCGGCTGAATCTGCGCCGCACTGGTGGCCGACGTGTAATACGTCTTGTCGCTGATGTTGTTCAGCGCCGCGCGCAAATCCCAATCCTTCTGCCTGAAGCCAGCCAAGGCATCCCAGCGCCCATGACCCGGCAGCACGGTGGTGTTGAGATTGTCGGCATAACGATCGCCAACCAGGGTCAAACCGGTTTCGGCGTACCAGCCCATTTCCGGTTTCCAGGTCACGAACAGGCTGCCGTTACGCTTGGCCACCTTGCTGATGCGATTGCCTTCGAAGCCATTGTTGTCTTCCTCGATGGTGGCGTCCTGAAGACCCACGCCACCGCGCACATACCAGTTGCCGGTGATCTTGCCGGTGGCGGTCAGCTCGATCCCGCGCGAACGTTGTTTACCGGTCAGCAAGGTTATGGTCGGGTTGTTCGGGTCGCTGGTGCGGCGGTTGTAGAGTTCCAGCTCATAGATCGCCAGCGTGGTGCTCAGGCGGTCGTCGAGCCAGTCGCTTTTCACGCCGATCTCTTTCTGTCTGGTCAGCTCCGGGCTCAGGTCGTAAGGCGAAAAGGGGCAGGCATTGAAGAACGCATCCGTAGGATTTTTAGGGGTGCAACAAGAACGGCGCGAATGATAATGCTTGCTATTTACTTGCGTTAATTATTCCTGAGAAGCTCTTCTGTTTGATTGTTTCCAATTGTGTCGCAATTGTTACTTTTGGCTGTTCAACTTCATTCGACGGCGATGGGACTGCGCTCCAGTTGAAGTTTTCTGCCAAGTAAACTCGTTTCTTAGACGAATTTCGCCTGGTTATAGACGATTCATGAAATTGACATATCATTAAGGCCGCGGCTAGGATCCGGCCAACGCCTGTGGCAGACCGCCATGACCGAAAAATAATTAAAAGGCCCGCCGCGAGTGATCGTGGGCGGGCCTTTTTGTTTGCGGAATGAAAAAAGAGCGCAATAGCGCCGTTTCGGCCGTTCGACACAGCGCGTTTCAACCCGTAATAAGGAAAACAACATGTTGAACAAGCGAATCAGCCTGATCGCTCTGGGGATTTTGAGCGCTACACAGGCCATGGCTAACGACCAGGCCGAATCCAAGGGATTTGTTGAAGACAGCAGCCTCAAAGTGTTGCTGCGCAATGCCTACATGAACCGTGACTACAAAGACGGCAACCCGGACAAATCCGAGTGGGGCCAAGCGGCCATCGGTACCTTCTCGTCCGGCTTTACCCAAGGCCCCATCGGCGTGGGTGTGGATGCCTTTGGTCTGTACGCGCTTAACCTGGAGCGCAATGAAGACCGCAGCGGCGCCCAAGGCATCGATTTTTTCAAGCAGGGCGCCAGCGGCGAGCCGGCTGACGACCTGGCCAAAGGTGGTGCAGCCGTCAAATTCCGCCTGTCCAGCACAACGCTGACCTACGGCGATCAAATGCCGGTCCTGCCGGTACTGAGCTACGACAATGGTCGTCTGCTGCCGGAAAGCTACACCGGTACCCTGATCACCTCCAAGGAGATCAAGGGCCTGGAACTGAACGCCGGTCGCTTCACCGCCGAATCGCGCAAAAGCGCCGAAGGCCGTGACAGTGGTGGCCTGAAGTCGATCAACGTGTTGGGCGGTAGCTACCAGTTCACCGAACAATTCAAGGCCGGGCTATACGCGTCGGACGTTGAAGACGTGCTGAAGAAGCAATACGTGAACGCCAACTACGTGTTCCCGTTCGACAAGGATCAGTCCCTGACCCTGGACTTCAACGGCTACCGGACCAAACTGGACGACTCCTACGTCCGTGATAACGGCATTACCGGCGACGACAACAAGATCTGGAGCCTGGCAGCCACCTTCGCCACCGGCCCGCACTCGTTCACCCTGGCGCACCAGCGCAGCACCGGCGATAGCAACCTGGGCTACGCCTACGGTGGCTACCAGAAAGACCAGAACCGGGTCGGCGACGGTGGCAACACCATCTATCTGGCCAACTCCTACTGGTCCGACTTCAACGCCGAAGACGAACGCAGCTGGCAACTGGGCTACGGCCTGGACTTCAGCACCTTCGGTGTCCCGGGCCTGAGCTACAACTTCGCCTACGTACGCGGTGACAACATCACCACCTCCACCAGCGAAGGCGGCACCGAGCGCGAAATTTTCAACCAGTTCAAATACGTTGTACAAAGCGGTCCGGCCAAAGACCTGAGCGTGAAACTGCGCAGCTCGATCCTGCGCGTGTCGCAGAAGTCGAGCGAGTACAACGTCAGCGGTAACGAAGTGCGTGTGTTCGTGGATTACCCGATCAATATTTTCTGATGATGGGTTGCGGTATCGAGGCCTGATTCAAGGCCGAAAAGAAGAAGCCTCGACTCGTTCGGGGCTTTTTTTCGCGTGCTCAGTGGCTCATGTCGTCAAAAGTCGATTTCGGGAACATGTGTTGGGAACGTGTCGTCCGCGGCGACATATTCCGAATACGTGTCGCAAAAAGTGGAAAATTGCGACACGTTAAGGCGTCATGTCTACACTGGCGACATGAGCGAACCCTCTTTCTGCTCAAAAAACAAACAAAACTATCAGGATCCCGTCCATGACCGAACCGCTGCTGCCATGGCAGGCTGACAGGCCATTCAACCAACTGCCGCTATTACCTCCGGGTATCGAGCTGGAAACACGTGCAGTCCTCAAGAAATGCATTGAGGCACGGACTGCACTGGCCGAGTTGAAACAGGCAGCCGAGTTGATTCCTAACCAGACAGTTCTGATCAATACCATTCCGTTGCTGGAAGCCAAGGCTAGCTCGGAAATAGAAAGCATCGTCACCACCACGGATTTGCTGTTCCAGCATGCCCAAGACACGGAAAACCACGCAGACCCGGCCACCAAAGAAGCGCTGCGCTATCGAACGGCGCTGAGCCAAGGCTTCCAGTCCCTGGCTGAACGACCGCTATCCACCAACACCGCCGTGGAAATTTGCCGCACGTTGAAGGGGGTGCAGCTGGATATTCGCCGTACACCCGGCACACAGCTCGCGAATGACCGGACGGGTGAGGTCATCTATACCCCGCCCGAAGGAGAAGAACACTTGCGCAACCTTCTCGCCAACTGGGAGCGTTTTCTGCACTACGAAACCGATCTCGATCCACTTGTTCGCATGGCGGTCGGGCATTATCAATTTGAAGCCATCCATCCTTTTGTCGACGGCAATGGTCGAACCGGGCGGGTTATCAATACTCTGTTTCTGATTCAGGAAGGCTTGCTGAACCTGCCGATTCTGTACCTCAGTCGCTACATCATTGCCCAACGTGCTGACTACTATCGACTCTTGCTGGAGGTGACGACCCAACAGGCGTGGGAGCCATGGTTGTTATTCATGCTCAGTGCTGTGGAGGAAACCGCTCGTTGGACGACAGCCAAAATTGCCGCAATCCGCACATTGTCCGAACACACCACTCAATTTGTGCGTGACCGACTACCCAAAACCTACTCGCGTGAGTTGGTGGACGTCATCTTCGAACAGCCCTACTGCCGTATCAGCAACGTGGTCGACAAGAAGGTTGCTCAACGACAGGCTGCTTCACGTCACCTGAAAGATCTGGTCACGATTGGTGTGTTGGAGGAGGTTCAGGTGGGCAAGGAGAAGCTGTTTATCCATCCGAAACTGATGCAGTTGCTCAGCCGTGACAGTAATGAATTCAAACGTTACGCCGGTTAACGCGCGAATCGAAAAGAAACAGCCCCGAATGATTCGGGGCTTTTTTTGCTCATGCAGTCACTGACTGCGATTGTTTATCGGCGCATCTAAAACCTTCACCACATCATCGATGATCGCTTTACTCATCTCCTGCAAAAAGTGAGATGCCCAGGCATGCCGGTCGGTATCACGAACCATGGCTGCGTCTGACGCTAAAAGCTTAGCTACGTGGAGCAAATCGGACGCGTGGTAAAGGGCGTGGATCACTGGAACCCCGGCGTTGACGCGGAAGAGCGGTTCGTTAGCGTGGTAGGAGAAGGGGGTGAGGCCGACGGTTTTCATGTCTTGGGGGTTTGTCATTTAGACACGCCTCCTTTTTGGGAGGTGGTAGATGAATTGTAAAGAAGACGGGCCAGTAGCGATCATGTGTAAAACTCCCATATCAAATTGAGAGCTACCACGTTCGTTATCAGGCGAATGGGTGGCAGCTATGCGCGGGCTGATAAACCGGAGATACAGGAACCCGGCAGACCCGAAGGTCTCCCACGCACAGCCGCCATTGCACGATTG
This sequence comes from Pseudomonas sp. MHK4, assembly GCF_054600775.1. Lineage (NCBI taxonomy): Bacteria > Pseudomonadati > Pseudomonadota > Gammaproteobacteria > Pseudomonadales > Pseudomonadaceae > Pseudomonas > Pseudomonas sp. MHK4. Next base: position 119,596 of record NZ_BAAIAK010000004.1, read on the forward strand.
CGCAGACACAAAAAAGCGCCGGCAATCGTGATTGGTGGCGCTTGTGCGCCCGTATCTTACTCGGGTTATCAGGCCCGGTCGCTGAATTGGCAGCGACGATCGAAGGTAGCTTGAGGATGACAGATGCGCAATCGTGGCTAGGTGGTGGCCTTGGCTGATTTCGTTGATGTTCGCTGATTGCGGAGATTTGCTCCCGATGTCGACTCCACTCAGATAAACGCGTGTTGCTTGCCTATACGGCAAAGCCGTATAGTTAAGGCCATGTTCATAATCATCGAAACCGAAATTTTCAAACGTTATGCTTAATCCATCTGGGAGGATGGCGAACGTCATGAATTAAATACCTGGCCAGCGGCAAATCCGGTGGCTGGTGATGTGGTTCCCGCCAGCGATGATCTGCGCAAGGTTCCTTGGTCCCGTAGCGGGAGGGGCAAATGAGGTGGTACCCGCGTCATTTATTACAATGCGCTTGCAGAAGGGCTCTATCTGGTAGCTGATCGCCTATACCAAGGCGATACTCAACAATTTACCTGCAGCCTTCCTCAAGTAACTGAAGGAGGAAATCAGCAATGGTCAATGAACTGGAGCATTTCCAGAAAGACTTGCTGGACTCTGTGCGTCAAATGAAAGCCGGCAAAGCGGCTCATGTGACCGAGGTTCCATTGTCAGCGGCTGCTGAAGCACGGGCAAAAGTGGGTGTTTCTCAAAGTGCATTTGCCAAATTGATTGGAGTCAGCTTGCGGACGTTGCAAGACTGGGAGCAAGGGCGGAGGCAGCCGACGGGAGCAGCGCAGACGCTGCTACGTGTTGCGAGTCAGCATCCTGAGGCTTTGCGTGATCTGCACGCGATTTGAGTTAAGGGAGAGGTTGATAGTTATTGACGGGTGATACGTAGCCCAAAAAAGAATCAACTTGATCTGCTTTGTCCTGGGCAGGTGTGATTTTTTAAATATGAGTTGAGGTGTTTGTGCTGGGAGACATAAAAATTAGATCAGCCCTTTTGGCCAGGCTGAACCGAATGGCGCATAGGCCCAGTGCGTTGATAGAAGAGTTGCGAGTGCATAATGGAAGTGCGATAGCTGATGTTGTGGCGATATATAAAGAGGCCCATTGTTATGAAATAAAGGGTGATGCTGATAAAGTCGAGAGAGCAGTGATTCAGGCAGCATACTATGATTTGGCATTTAGAAAAATAACCTTAGTAACTACAGAGCGCCATGTTGACAAAGCAGTTAAAACGATCCCTCCACATTGGGGGTTAATTATAGCAAAGGAAGTAAGTGGTGAGGTTGTTCTAAGGGGGGTTAGGTCCTCAAAGAGCAATCCTTTTTTTGATAAGAAAAAAGCTTTAATGACACTTTGGAGGGTGGAGCTTTCAGATGTTGCCGAGAAATTGAATATAAAGGTAACCTCAAAATCAAATAGAGATATTATATCTACCTCTATTGCAGATGTTATGGGGAGAGAAGAGCTTAGCCTTACGATAAGCGCCAAGCTCGCAGAGAGAAAGTTATGTTTTTTGTAGCATGAAAGTTATATGGGCATTTATCGTTGGATTCAGAATGCTACTTGGCGTTACAAGACTCCCAAGTGAATTAGCTTTTTCATCTAAATATTTGTCTCCCCAAGAGTATGGTGGAGTGCGGTAAAAGGATTTTGCAACTAAAATTTTAGCCATATCATTATATTGGTGGTTGCCCCGTGGATGGTTTTTTAGGCCGTTGCCTCTAATGACATATTGATAGTCGTCAAATGCATACAAGATTTTTGGGGCGGTGACATTTCGCATGCTTTCAGCAGGAATGTCGATTTCAGAAAAGTTGGGGCTCACAATGGTATAATCGCCAAGCCCAACTTCTTGTAATTCGTGATGAGCAATAACATTTTTGTATATCTCTAACTCGCTTCTTAGCATTGAAATCTCTTGACCAACATCAAGGATTTCTTTAATTGAGGCGGGTATGGATGAACCAGTTACGATGATTTTTGAGAAAGAGAAGTCTCGTTTTATCGCTAGGATAAAATTGGTGATTTCGGCTGCCCTTTTAACTGTATCGCAAGTGCGACAGATACGATTGTCAAGTATAAGTATCACTGACGTAAAGTTAGCTAGGCATTTTGAAACTAGTGCTTGTATTTCAGATTTAGTAACGGAGTATTGTTGGAAGTCTTCGGGCTGAACTCTTAATGCTACCACATCAGATTTTATGTCGTTTGTAGACTTCGAATGGAATACAGCATCATTTCGCTGTGAAGTTCTTTCTATAGCCACAACCGGAATAAATTGCGTGTCGGTAAATTTATTGATAGCGTAGATGTAGTTGTCTTTTCCGGCAATGGTTATTGCGTCAGGAATGTCAAAGTTATCAAGATAAAAATCACTGTATTCTTTTAAATGAGTCTTGATTTTTTTGTATGTCCCATCAATGGACTTTTTTAAAGAGTCTTCATTGAGTCCTTTTTTCATTGGAAAATCAAAAAACGGTGATATAAAAGGCTTGAGCGCTGAATCGAGAACCTTTAAAGCTCCGATCTCGTTAGTTTTGGTTTTTAGGAATGGCGTGTAATTGTTCATGATTTAAATATCAAGTCCCTTGTATTATATTCAGATACGATATCCGAAAATATTTCATATCGCCCCAGCTCATGACGGAGCATTCCCGCAATAATTGCTGGGTGTAGTCCTTTTTCATTAGCGTATTTTATTACGGTATTTTTTCTTAAATCATACTTTGGTTCGCAGTTCCGCCATTCATTTCTGCTAACGAATATAGATTTTGTTAATCTGTCAGCCTCTAGCTCGATATCCTCGGTTGGAGGAGCCTCAAGGTCGTCGAGTATAGGGGTGTCTAATTGGTCGAGATGCAAATGTATATGGCAAAGCTCGTGTGTTAAAGTAAACCAAAAATTGTCTAATCTACTATGTCTCAGTGTCATTCCAATAACAGGGTGGCCAGATTTAATCTTGAAAACTGCACCGTCTAATTTCATTCCTTTCAACTGTTCATCAAATATAAGAATGATCCCAAGTTTGAAAAGCTCGTTCGAGATTGTCTGAATATTATTCGGGTTTGGACTCAATCGTGTGATTTGATGAATTTGTTCGACGGAAATTGGTTGGTAATCTGGTGTAGTTCGTAAATTAAGTAATAGTTGAGCTGAGTTTTTTATACGAGAAAGCCAATATGCGGTGTTTGCGGTATTTGCGTTAGCTGCCTGCCTAAAAAAGGTCGAATTGCCATCGCTAGTTAACATGTCGCGGAATAATCCGATGTTTTCGCTATTTGGGGATTTTTGTTTTGTTGTGGAAGCCTTAACAAGGCCTATAATTTCGTCATGTGCTTTTAGGGCGTTTATTAGCTCTCGCGGAGACACAATGTTTTCTTGGATAACTACAAAAGCTTCTTGTTCGTCGTCTTTATGGTTCATACTGCCCCCGCATATTGGGCGGCTTTGGCCTCTTCCATTTCGAAATAATTCAGCTGATCTTTATCAAGCTTAGGGAAGTGTTGCATCCCAATTCGCTCATAATAGGTTTTTGCTTTTGGAAGAGAGTGTAGGCTGAAACCAGGTCTAAGACATAACACCCTGCAGGAGTAGGTTAATGCTGCCTTGATTAAAATGCTGCCTATCCCGCTGAAGCTTTTAGGAGACATGGGGTTTTGACGATTCCAAGGAGCTACTGCAAGATACTCGATATAAAAGATATTGCCTTGGTCGAATATACTTTGTTTTGGATGATAGATTAAGCACGCCCCTTGGGGTTTTGAATCCGCGGATAGAAAAAACCAGTGGTAGTCATCTGACCGATGAACAAGTGATTTTTTTAACCATTCCCAATGACTATCCTCAAGGCTCAGTTTTGCTATTTCTGCTTCTAGTATGGCGTCATCTTTACAATTATCTCTCACGTGTCTGAGAAGCTTTATATTGAACTCTCCCCATAACTTGTCACATAAATTTCCGTGAGCTATATCCCATCCGTGATGTATTTTATATTCGATTCTATTGTTGTTGGCATCGTTTAAAAACCCGTTCTGTATAATTTCATCTTCACAGGGAGACATTGTGTCCACTAATTTTTTGATTTCATCGAGAGTCATGAGATTCATCCTGTGGAGAACGAGTGTGCCTGTAACTAAGTGTGAGAGTTTTAAAGTTGGGTTGACGCTTATTGTTCGACTTGGTCACTGGCGCAAATGTCGTTGCTAACGTTTTTAATCGTGTGCGACTAGGTTCTATCCGTTGAGGCTGAGCAATTTTTAAATTATATATGCAGATCTTTTGTAGTTTTATTGTATTTAGCATTTTCGGCCTGTCCGTGGCGGAACATATGAAAAATTTGACGGTGTATTCTGTGCAATGTCTGTGGATGAGACTACTCCAGATTTCGGTCGTGTGCCATGGTTTCGCCATCAAAATCTGACGAAGCGGAGAATATTTAGGTTGTGCATAAAAAATGAGAAAAATCGCTGCGGTGTCTTAGGCATCAGGCCAGAATCGATAAGTGCTAGGACGTTCGAAATAGTTCTTGTTTTGATAATTAAATTAATCTAATCATTACACCACGTAACTAATGATGTTCCCGCTCCCACCTTTATCCCCTCCAGCTAACTCCCTACATTGATCTCCAACGCCTCTCCCATCATTCCGACGGGAAGGTCACTGGAGTTTCCCTCATGCCTTTTGTAAGCGTACGCATCACCCGCGATGGCGTTACCACTGAGCAGAAAGCTCAGGTGATTGCGGAGATCACTGAAACACTGGAACGGGTTCTCAACAAACGTCCTGAGCTGACCCACATCGTGATCGAGGAAGTCGACACCGATAACTGGGGTTACGCCGGCATCACCACCACCCAGTACCGCAAGCAACTGGCGGAAGAGGGGAAGTCATGACGGGGTCGGTGACTATCGATTTCGTCTCCGATGTGGTGTGCCCATGGTGCGCACTCGGGGCGACGGCGCTGGAGCAGGCGATTGAGAACGTGGCGGGTGAGGTGGCGGTCGAGCTGACCTACAAGCCGTTCGAGCTGAACCCGGACATGCCGGCCGAAGGCGAAAAAGCCGTCGAGCACCTGATGCGCAAATACGGGCGCACTGCCGAGGACGTCGCCTCTGGCAAAGCGATGCAGATCGCTCGCGGCGAGGCTATCGGTTTCACGTTCGATCTGGAAAAACGCACGCACTTCTACAACACCTTCGACGCTCACCGTTTGTTGCTCTGGGCGCTGGAAGAAGGACGCCAGGTGGCGTTGAAGAAGATCCTGCTGCGCGCTTACTTCAGTGAAGGGCAGAACCCGAGTGATCAGCAGACGCTGGTGCGGCTGGCGGGTGAAGCCGGGTTGGACGAAGCCCGTGCGCGCAAGGTGCTGGCGTCCGGCGCCTTTGCCGAAGAGGTGCGTGAACTGGAAGAGTTTTACCGACAGCACGGCATCAATTCGGTCCCGGCCCTGGTACTCAACGGTCGTCACCTGGTGTCCGGCTCGCAGTCGGTCGAGTACTACGAACAGATGTTGAGACAAATGGCACAAGCCTGATTACCCGGTTTTTTCAAATCATCATTTATCAGTAGAGGTTCATCATGAGCAATTCGAAAAAAGTCGTTGTCATCACTGGCGCATCCCAAGGTCTCGGCGACGGCATGGTCAAGGCCTTCCGCGAACTCGGTTACCAGGTCGTCGCGACTTCGCGCTCGATCAAGCCATCCACCGATCCGGACATCCTCACCGTGGCTGGCGACATCGGCGAACCAGAGACCGCGCAGCGCGTGATTCGTGAAGCGATCGCCCGTTTCGGCCGTGTCGATACCCTGGTCAACAACGCCGGGATCTTCATCGCCAAGCCGTTCACTGCGTACACCGCTGAGGACTACGCCAATGTGTTGTCGGTGAACGTCAACGGCTTCTTCTACATCACCCAACTGGCCATCGCCGAGATGGAAAAACAGGGCAGCGGCCACGTGGTCAACATCACCACCAGCCTGGTCGACCACGCCATCGACGGTGTGCCTTCGGTACTGGCCTCGCTGACCAAAGGCGGCCTGAACGCGGCAACCCGTTCCCTGGCCATCGAATACGCCAAGCGCGGCATTCGGGTGAACGCGGTCTCGCCTGGCATCATCAAGACCCCGATGCACGGCGAAGAAACCCACGCCGCATTGGGCGCACTGCACCCGCTCGGGCACATGGGCGAAATCGACGATATTGCTCAGGCAGTGGTGTATCTGGATGGCGCCAAGTTTGTCACCGGCGAGATACTGCATGTTGATGGTGGGCAGAGCGCGGGTCACTGAGACCTGGTTCCCAGACGGCAGAAACAACAAAGCCCTCGTATTGCTACGAGGGCTTTGTCGTGGAGCCTGCGCTGCGAATCTACCCTTGGCTTTCATCCATCTGGATCAAAACGCCGGGTTTTTCATGTAAGGCGACGTATTGCCGAAGTTGTTCAAGCCGCAGGTCAAGCTCCAGCAAGAGGCGGTTACGGGTAGTCATCACTTCATGTTTGTTGAAGAAACCGGGTTCAACCGTGTAGAGATTGAACGTACGGTTTATCTGCGCGGGGGAACAAATAACGTGATAGTTGTCAGCGTGGTGGTTGTAGAGCGATATCATTTCACCGCTCGTGCTATCGGCCTGGTGCATAAAGAGCATCGAGATGCTCTGGCCTTCGCGTATTCGGACATTTTTGTCGGCGAACTGGAAGCACGCCTCTTTACCATCCCTTAGTTTGACCCAGAATTCATGTTCCTGGACGTTCCTGCTACTGACATAGGACGACGATGAGCCACCGCCGACATAGCCGCTGCCGTTGCTGATGTACCCACCGCCAGAATGATGGGAATGCCCGGCATGCAGGTGCAATTGGTTACGTTTCTGGGTGTCGAGGACTTCGCCGGTTATGACGAAAAAGTTGAACTGGCGCCCGTAATGGTTGAACGGTTCATTGATGAATAGTTCGTCCTGAGGGCACAGGCTGATGTCATACATCGTGCGGATCATTTCATCGCGTGCAGCCTTGTCGTTTTTCGCTTGCTCCTGGAGCTCGGCCCGACGGGTCTTCGCATCTTCAATCGCCTTCAGGGCTTGCGCCTTGACGATTGGTGTCTTTTCCTGGGCATAGGCGGCGGCTTTTTCGCTGGCCTCCTTCAGGACTGGTGCTGCTTTCTGACCGGCTTCCACCACCAGGTCCTTGGCTTTGTGCAAGGCCTGTGCAGCCTTGGCGGCCATTTCAGGGTTGGCATCGATGGCTTTTTGTTTCAAGTCGCCCCAGAGACTCATGTGTCGCTCCTTTTTGACTCTTGCATGAAAAGGCCGCCCGCAGACGTAATGCCCAACCACTAATGTAGGAGCGAGCTTGCTCGCGAAGGTCGTTAACGATGACGCGTGTTCACTGGCTAAACGTAGCGCTCTTGTGTCCTTCGCGAGCAAGCTCGCTCCTACAGTGGATCAGCCGCCCGCAGGCGGCCATTCAATCACTCAACCGCTGTCGTCAATTCCGGGTTGCCGAAGCCTTTGAGTTCAGCATTCGATTTCTCGAAGTAGAGGCGCCAGAACCCTTCGAGGTTCTGGATCATCTTGCCGCTGCGATAGCCGTTCTTGATCTGCGTAGGCACGAATGCGGCGCCGTGAACGTAGACCCGGGCCCCGGAGAAATCCGCCAGCAAGTTCTGTTTTTCGACCTTCGCCAATTCCACGGCAGGGTTGATCTCGCGAATACCATTGTTGGTATAGAAACTGCCGAAATCGCTGTATTCGAGCATGTCGGACATCAGCAGGATGACCTGCTCGTTCACGCCTTCGGCGTTCTTGATGTCATCGCCGATGGACTTGAGACTGAACAGGATTTCGCTGCGCGGAATGTCCGAGCTGGATTTGCCCATCGCGTTGGCAAACGCCTTGCCGAACCGCTGGTACAACGCAGCGGACTGGCCCTTCAGGCAGGCATCGAACTTACGGCTGGCCATCATCGGTACATCGCCGAGGACGGCCGGATCGATGGGTTTTTCAAGTTCTCCGGCGAATTGCAAGCGCGTGTAGTGGCCTTCCAGGTAAGCGCTGAACGAGTAAAGACGCAGCTTGTCACCGGGCTGGATGAAGCGCTTGATGTGGCCCCAGGCGGTCTTTTGCAAGTCCGGCGTCAATGGCGTTGTCTGGTCGACGACGACTGTCAGCAGGCGGCCGGAAGGTGCGCTGCGAAAGCTTTCGATCTTCGCTTGGGCGTAGCAGCTCGGGACATCGTTGCGCTCCGCCGCCACGAGGGCAGCGGGGGCAAATGCCAGAGCCAGGATCAGGCTCTTGAACTTCATCAAACCTCCGACTTGTCGAGCAGCTGGAGTTTGCGGGCGCGGCGGATGATTGCGGCATCCACGCCTTTTTTGTTGGCCACGTAGTCGATGTCGTCGTCTTCGTACCCGGTCAGGTCGCCGAAGGCGTTGTGGTCAAAGGTGGACTGCGCAGGTGCGGCCATCGGAGCCGGCGTCGGGGCTGCTTCAACGGGGACGGCGACTTCGACCACGGAGGCCTCGACCCCCGCCACGACTGGGGCGGGTGCCGGTGCAGCCGTTGGCTTGGCGGTGAATATACTCAGAGCGGCAAACTGCTTTTTGAAATCTGCCAGGGTCGGATCGTTATCGTCGATTTGCTCGAAACGAGGGCCCGCTACCGAGATCAGGTCGTTGATCCTTGCGTTGTCGCTCGCTTCAATCGCAGCGGTCAGGTCTGCCACGACCTTCTTGAAGTAGTTTTCGATGACCTTGCGACTTTCTTTGCCGAGGTTGTCGGTTACATGTTTGCGCGCCTTGGCTGCATTTTTTTCGTCTTCCTGGGCGATATAGGACTCGAACGTACGGTTCAACAGGTCCGAACGCAGGGCTTCCAGTTCTTTGCCGCCGACGCGGAACACTTTCATCTGCAAACCTTGCAACGTGCCCAGCGATGCCTGGGCATCGTTGGCAACCCCTCGGGCTTTGTTGGCGTGGTAGCGCATGAAGTCATCGGCACTGGAGAACTTGTGCGTGCGTTCCCAGGCCTTGCGCGAGTGTGTGCCGGCAAAACCGAAGATGAAGGCCAGGTACGTCGAGCTCGCCTGGATGAAGATAAACAGACCGCTCAGTACGGCGAAGGTCACCAGCGATGCACGGTGCAGCGAATCGATCTGGTCCTGGGCTGATTTGTGGGTGGCATTGTCGGACAGCGCTTGCATGTCATCTGGAATCGGCACGCTGTCTGCAGATGGGAAGTCGTCAGCGGACTGCACCATGGCGGGCGGATTGGCGATCAGGTCGGATTCCTGAGCGTTGAGGGTTTCGGTACGCACCCAGAACGCGGCCACTGCCAGACCAATGATGAACACGCCATAGCCGATCAGCATGGTGTAGCGCTTGGCCGGCATGTCGCCATCTTTATCCACTTTCACGCGGTTCAGCATTTGCTGATACGGCGCGCCGCCATCGTCGTCGTGGGTGTTGTCGATAGTGATGATGTGAGTGCTGATCATGTCGCCGCCCGCGCCGGTGCGACGCAGGTTTTCATAGGACATGATGTTGTCGACGACGCGGTTCTTGTAGAGCGCGCGCCCGGCAAACTCGGAAAGGAACAAGCCGATGATCGAGATCACCAGGCCGATGGCGAAAGCGCCGGCCAGTGCGGTGTTCGGTGTGGCCAGTGTCAGGGCAAAAGGCGCCAGTGCGAAACCGAAGGCCGTGGCCTCGATCAGCATCAGGACGATGATCAGCGTCCAGAGGCCAAGGCCTTTCTCCCGCCGGCCATCTTCCTGGATCTTGCCGAGGTAATCCTGGCTGCGACGGAAGTTGGCTTCCGAGGGCTGATGTTCCCGGTAGTACTTGTCGTAGAACGAGCACAGCTCCAGTTCCGAGGAAAGAAAGCCGATAGGTTTGGTGTTGGTCTCGCTTGGCTTTTCTTTTTCGCCGGGATGTTTGACCCAGTGACTGATCCGGCCAAATCCAGGCAGGCGAATACGGACTTTCATCAGCCAGTACTTGAAGGACGACCAGTAGACAATTACCGGGATCGAAAGCAGGACCGTAAAGACGACCGGGATGATCACATACCAGTACGCGGTAAAAAACGAGCGGAAAATTTCTAGCATTGCATTGTCCCTTTAGACTTAACGGCGCTTTGGTGTGAACTGAGCGACGTAAGCGTCACCCTGTTTCGGGTAATAGATTTCGCCAGCGATGGCGCTGCCGGCACGCTTGTCGAAAACGATGTCCATGCAAGTCACGGGAGACTTGGACTGGTCGACGGCAAATACCCGATAGAGAATCTTGTTCTCCCCTTCATAGGTATTGGCGACGGAGAGGTACGGCTGGCTCTGATGCTTTTGCGCGGTTGCGTAGTCCGTGATGAATTGCATTTTTGGCGCCTGAGCGACCTTGGCGTCATCACGCAGAACTGCAATCGGGCCAACGGTGACGGAGTGACCGTTGACCGCCGTTGCCCAGGGCTTGCCGGTCAGGCCGGGGAAGAATTCGTTGGTTGCGAACTCATTCAGCGGCTTGTCATCGGCCAGGCTCTTGACCTGGCCTTCGATACGCGGAAGGTCGGCAACACATGAACTCAAGGGTGCAGTCGCGTTGGCGGTGCCGATCACGGAGAAGGGCGAGCTTTTTGGCGTGATGCCCATGGCCAGGATCGAGCGGGTGTCGGTGACAACATTGCCACCGAAGTCGACTCCCCCTTTACCGTCCAGTGGAACGGTTGGCGATTTGGCAGGTGAGGCCGGCAGGGGGGTCGGTGCCTGGGCAACCGGTTGCTGCACTTGCGCGCTAGGCTTTTTGCTCGCCGTCACGATGGGTTTGGCAGTGGTCGATTTAGCCTCTGACGGCTTGGCCTTGACCACGGGCGCGGTGCCATGTGCCAGGTACTTGGCGTTGCTGCGTTCGCTACGGACGCGTTCAACCAGCAATTGCTCGTTGTCGACCTCGACAAACTCGACGCGACGGTTCTCGGTGCGACCTTGCTCTGTGTCGTTGCTGGCGACAGGTCGGGACGCCCCGGCGCCCTGGTAGTAAATGTCCTGGCGAGCGATACCCGCATCCGCCAGGATCTGGCCCACGGCACGAGCCCGTTGCTCGGACAGTTTCTGGTTGAATTCAGCCGCACCGGTAGCATCGGTGTGGCCAACCACCAGAATCTTCTTCAGTGTCTGGGGGGCTTGCTGGACTGCCGGTGGCTTTTCGGCCAATGCTGCGGCCAGGCGCGTGAGCTTGCGCCTGCCATCAGCGGTCAGTTCCGCCGAACCGACAGTAAACATTTCGGACGACTGCAGTTGCGCTTCAACACCCACGGACTGCACGTTTGGTGTGGCCGCAGGCTTGGCAACGTTGGCATTCAGCTCGTTGACCTGCATCACCAGGCCTTCCTCTTTGGCGACAGCCTGCAGCCTCTGCACCCGCTCGCGGTACAACAGTGCGACGCCACACCCTGCGCCTGCACCGATCAATGCACCTTTCTTGTAGGCATTGGCGTCGCCTTTTGTTAACGCGACGACGGCAACCCCCAACACCGCACCCACCGCGCCACCAGCAACACAGGCACTGGTCCCGGAAGACTGCCCCATGTACTGATCGACGTGGGCGCAACCACTAAGGCCGACGGCGATCGCGACGGCGAGCGCTGTCGGTCTCAAAATACGATTCAAAAACATCCGAATGCCATCTCCCCATTCCATAGCCCGTCAAACTGACGGGAATTTTTTTCAGCCAATGGCTGAATGCTCCAAGCTCCGAGGGTGATCAAGAACGTCACGACCGGGTTGTGTGTTGGTTGGTTTTTTTGCGGACGAACAGCGCCAAAGCCGCGCGCATGCGTCGCGGCTTCAAGAAAAAGAGTGATGCCAGGATTGAGGCAGAAGCCCATGGGAAAAATATCCTATAAGTGCAAGCACTGAGAGCCTGCACATCCATGTCCGTATGCCGCTGTACCCGCGAGGAGGAGTGCAGCGGGTACAACCGCGGCTATGATACTGCTGTTTTGCCAGATGATGGCACTGTGATATGCAGAAAAGGGCAACGAGATTGTGGGCAGTGGCGAGGGAAATGGCTAAAAGCTGGGAGTAGAGGGCGGGGATTGAGGGGCGCAGAAACAACAAAGCCCTCGTATTTCTACGAGGGCTTTGTTTTGTATGGTGCCGGCACCAGGAATCGAACCCGGGACCTACTGATTACAAGTCAGTTGCTCTACCATCTGAGCTATACCGGCGTGTTAGGGCGACGATTATAGCGATTGGGAAGGTTCTGTAAACCCCTGAATTCAGACTATTTTTGCGCGGAGCTTGATCGAGTGTTTCCAGCGCTCGCTGATCGTGATCACGTGGGGCAAAACGAGGTGGTAGAGCCGCTGTTTCATGCCTTTGCTGTTGCCCATCTGTTGCCCGGTTATGTCTTTTGATCGCATGCTTATGCACAACAGGATTTTTGAATCACCCGGTTAACAGTACTTTTGTAGATCCGTTCTCATTAGCTCGCAAATGCCTGTTTTTCTGGTTTTTTATTCTGTGTACGAAATGTGAGCAGTGGCGTATCAGCGCTGAAACAGCTGTAAAGATTGGATCCACGAATATTTCATCAACAGAGTTATCCACAGGGTGTGCGGCGTTAACAGCGTTCCGCCAGCAGCAGGATGTTGCGTGGTGTGAGCGAGGCTTCGCAGAAGGTGCCGAGGCGAACCGAGTATCCCTGTTCTTGTAGGAAAAGAGCCCGATCCAACAACAGCCATAGCTCCAGCGGGCGGCGGAAAAGCCCGCGCAGTAGCTCCAGATTGCGGACTTGGGCAAGACGCTGCCAACCGGCGGCCTCAAGTGCGGGCCAATTTTTGGCGCCGATTGTGGATAACTCCTTGAGATCGGCCAGGTGTTGGCAGTATTCGGCAAAGGGTTTTTCCAGCCAAGCGCTCGGCAGGGATGGCGTCGAAAGGTATTCGTCGACGCCGCGTAGTTGCCTTTGCAGCAAGTCGAAGCCCAGGCGTCGGGCCATCGAGGTGTCGCGTTGGCGTCGTACGCGAGCGCCGGCGGTGACGGTTTCACTCATCGGCAGGCCCAGATCATCCAGGGACAGCTGCAGGTTAGAGCGTTGGGCGGCTGAGGACATTGGCGAGTAACCGGCCAGGCTGGTCCGGTTGTAGCAGCAAGGGGCGATGGCGAGTTGTTTGCAGCCGGCTGCGCTGGCGAGCCGGATCAGTCGCACATGCAAATCGCCACAGGCATGCAGTGCAACGGGTGTGTGCTGAGCTTTCAATAGCGAAGCCGCATCGATAGCCAGTACATCCTGTTCGACATGCAGCGCGTGCAGTCGATGGCGCTGGCTGAGCGCCTGGCCGCTGGCAACCAGCGCTGGATCGTATTCCAGGCAGGTCAGTTGCTGTCCGGTTTGCAGCAGGCGTCGGCCCAGATGTCCCTTGCCCGAGCACCAGTCCAGCCAATGTTCGGCGGTATTGGCAAATTGCAGTCGGCTGGCGAAGGCCTCAATTTGCAGCCACTTGCGGCCCGGCACATCCACGTTCAATCGATGAACTGGCGCTTGGAGCGCATGAGGAGGCAATTCATCCACCGCACTCAGCGCCAGTGACATGGCCGCCAACGACGCAAAAGGCTGCGGGGCATCCATAAGGGCAGGGTGGTTGTGTGCGCTTTCCGCCTCTTCCAGCGACCGCCCGCGTAGCCAGGCGGCCAGTTCGGGGTGAGTGGTTTCCCAAGGCAACTGCAGATGAGTGAACGGTCGTGGTTTCCACAGCGCCCGATGCGCTGTCAGAAAAGTGTCCAGCGCGGTGAAACGGGCGAGTAGTTCCTCGCCCGTCAGCACCTGGGGATCAACGCCCTTGGCAGGCATCGACGCGCAACCAGCGCTCCAGCAGCTTGAAGCCGCGTACCAGCACGTAGGCCATCAACAGATAGAACATGCCAGCGGCGAAGAAGATCTCCACCGGCAGGTAGGTCCGGGCGATGATGGTGCGGGCCATGCCGGTCAGTTCCAGCAGGGTCACGGTGCTGGCCAGGGCGCTGGCCTTGAGCATCAGGATCACTTCGTTGCTGTAGGCTGGCAGGCCGATGCGCGCGGCACGGGGCAGCATGATGAAGATCAGCGCCTTGGTTTTAGACATGCCCAGGGCTCGCGCCGCTTCGATCTCACCCGGTGGAATGGCCTGGATGGCGCCGCGCAGGATCTCGGCGATGTAGGCCGCGGTGTGCAGGGTCATGGTCGCCGTGGCACACCAGAACGGATCGCGCAGGTAAGGCCACATGGAGCTGTTACGGATCGCGTCGAACTGCGCCAGCCCGTAATAGACCAGGAACAGCTGAACCAGCAGCGGCGTACCACGGAAAAAGAAGATGTAGCCGTAGGGAAACGCCCGCACCCACCACAGGCGCGACGAACGCGCGATACCCAGCGGAATCGCCAGCAGCAGGCCGGCTATGACGGCAATGGCCACCAGTTCCAGGGTCAGGGTTGCACCCTGGGCCAGTTTCGGCAGCCACTTGATGATGACTTCCCAGTTCATTGGGTGCTCCTCGCGAAGCCGCGGGCGGCGCGTTTTTCCAGGAAGTGCATGCCGGTCATGGCCAGGATGGTCAGGCTCAGGTACATGAACGCAGCGACCATATAGAAGGTGAACGGTTGCTTGGACACGGTCACGCCGATCTGCGCGTGGCGCATGATTTCTTCCAGGCCGATCACCGACACCAGCGCGGTGTCTTTCATCAGGATCATGAACAGGTTGCCCAGGCCGGGCAGGGCGATGCGCCACATCTGCGGCATGATCAACTTGGTGAAGATGCGGAATTTCGACAGGCCCAGGGCCACTCCGGCTTCACGGTGGCCTTTAGGGATGGCGAGGATCGCGCCGCGAAACACTTCGGTGGCGTAGGCGCCAAAGCACAGGCCCAGGGCAATCACGCCGGCGGCGAAGGCATTGAGCTCAAGGTCCGGATTGCCGAAAAACTCGCCCAGGGCGCGCATCAGGTTGACCGTGCCGAAGTAGATCAATAGCACCCAGAGCAATTCCGGGATGCCGCGCACCAGTGTCGAATAGGTGCCGCCAAGCCATTGCAACGGCTTGTATGGGGAAGTCTTGGCCAAGGCGCCGAGCAGACCGAGCACCAGCCCCAGGCACAGGGCCGAGAGTGCCAGTTTCACAGTCATCAGCGCGCCAGCGGCGAGCGCCGGGCCGAATCCGTAGAGGTCGATAATCATGGATTTCTTTTCAAATCGCGGCAGGCAAAACCGTGAACCGGCGCCATCAGGCGCCGGCCAGGCAGGTCAGAATCAATAGATGCTGAACGGGAAGTACTTGTCGTTGATCTTCTTGTAGGTGCCGTCAGCAACGATTTCTTTCAGCGCGAGGTTCAGCTTTTCGCGGATCGGGTCGTTCTTGCGTACAGCGATACCGATCTTGTCGCTTTCTTCCACCGGGTCGCCTTTGAACTCGTAGGATTTGCCTGCGTCGCTCTTGAGCCACTCGTAGTTGACGTACTTGTCGGCCAGGATGCCGTCCAGTCGACCGGAAGTCAGGTCCAGGTAGGCGTTTTCCTGAGTGTCGTAGAGTTTGACCTCAACGCCTTCCATGTTGTCTTCCAGCCAGGTACCCGCCAGCGTCGCGCGCTGTGCGCCGATCACTTTGCCTTTCAGCGAGTCCTTGTCGGTCTTGAAGTCGACGCTTTTCGGCGCGATGAATTGCAGTTTGTTGGAGTAGTACGGGTCGGTGAAGTCCACCGCCTGCTTGCGCTCGTCGGTGATCGACATCGAGGAGATCAGGAAGTCGAACTTCTTGGCGTTCAGGGCCGGGATGATGCCGTCCCAGTCGGAGGTCACGACGGTGCACTCGACTTTCATCTTGGCGCACAGGGCGTCGCCGATTTCCTTGTCGAAGCCGACGACATTGCCGCTGGCATCTTTGTTGTTGAACGGCGGGTAGGCCGCTTCGATGCCCATCTTCAGGGTTTCAGCCATGGCACCGGCGCTGAACGCCAGGGTAACGGCGGCGGCCAGGAAGACCTTCTTGAAATTCTGCATGCGTTTAGCTCCGTTAGCGGTTGCTGGACATGAATTGTTTGCAGCGCGCCGAAAGCGGGTTTTCAAATACCTGCTGTGGCGATCCTTGTTCTTCTACCAGGCCCTGGTGGAGGAACACCACTTCGCTGGAGACCTGACGGGCAAAGCCCATCTCATGGGTGACCAGCAGCATGGTGCGGCCTTCTTCAGCCAGTGCGCGGATGACATTAAGTACTTCCTGGACCATTTCCGGGTCAAGCGCGGAGGTGGGCTCGTCGAACAGGATGACCTTGGGCTGCATGGCCAGGGTGCGGGCGATGGCCGCGCGTTGTTGCTGGCCGCCGGACAATTGCGCCGGGTAGGCGTGGCGCTTGTCGGCGATGCCGACCTTGGCCAGCAGGGCTTCGGCGACTTCGATGGCTTCGGCCTTGCTCTGGCCGAGCACGCGGCGCGGGGCCTCGATGATGTTGTCGAGCACGCTCATGTGCGGCCACAGGTTAAAGTTTTGAAACACAAAACCGATTTCGCTGCGCAGGCGGTTGATCTGCTTGCCGTCGGCAGCGACCAGTTCGCCGTTCTTCGCGGCCTTGAGCTTGAGTTCTTCGCCGGCCACCAGGATCTGGCCCTGGTGCGGGTTTTCCAGCAGGTTGATGCACCGCAGGAATGTGGACTTGCCGGAGCCGGAGGAGCCGAGGATCGAGATCACGTCGCCGTCGCGGGCGGTCAGCGAGATGCCCTTGAGCACTTCCAGCGAGCCGTAGCGTTTGTGCAAGTTGCGGATTTCAAGCGCGGGCGTGGCCTCAGCCATGTGCGTTCCTCATTGTGTATTCGCTCCTGCTGTTGGTGGCCTTCCTGGCGAGGCGGCCAAGCTAGCATAGCGTTTCAAAGGCAGCCAACAGCGCTACGGGCAGTAAACGGGTGGCATGTGGCAGGTTGTCGCATCGGCACAGCAGACTGTCGCCCCATCAACAACCGAACAGCCGTTTGAACCCTGCTTTCAGATAAAAGCGCGGTGGCTGTCGCGTAAAAAAGGGCGCGATGTTGCCAGCTTTGGCGGGGGGTTGGAAGCGCTAACCGGCCAAAGGTGGCGGATCTGCCCTTTTATCGTGCGTCGAGGGATTTTTGCGTGTGTTTCCGGTGCGCTGGTTCGTCCATTAAGTGAGTCGCAGGGTAACGCTCTGGCAAAGTGCCATTAATATCAATGGCTTGCGATATCTGTCCGGTCGGGGCGAAATTCCCGTGCTAGAGGGTTTTGAAACATTTTGGCGCAAATATTGCGTGCAGATTCCGGAACGCTCCGTTTGTTTCTTTTTACAAGAAGGAACACAAGCGGGATGCACGCATTCGCTTTTCCTTACAAAGGTAGTTTCAATGAGCAGTACCCAAAGCTCTAACGGCCTCGAACAGGGGCTCAAACCGCGGCATGTCACCATGCTGTCGATCGCCGGGGTAATCGGCGCCGGCCTGTTCGTTGGCTCGGGCCACGCCATCGCTGCAGCAGGCCCGGCCGTGCTCCTGGCTTACGCGGCCGCCGGCATGTTGGTGGTGTTGGTGATGCGCATGCTTGGTGAAATGGCTGTTGCCTCGCCGGACACGGGCTCCTTCTCGACATACGCCGATCGCGCGATCGGTCACTGGGCCGGTTTCACCATCGGCTGGCTGTACTGGTGGTTCTGGGTGCTCGTCATCCCGTTGGAAGCCAACGCCGCCGCAACCATCCTGCATGCCTGGTTCCCTGGGGTAGACATCTGGGCCTTCGCCCTGGTGATCACGATGCTGCTGACCGTGACCAACCTGTTCAGTGTGAAGAACTACGGCGAGTTCGAGTTCTGGTTCGCGCTGATCAAAGTATTAGCGATCATCGGATTTATTATTCTCGGCTTGGCGGCAATCTTCGGCTTCCTGCCGAACAGTCAGGTCAGCGGCGTTTCGCATCTGTTCGACACCCAAGGCTTCCTGCCAAACGGCATGGGCGCGGTGCTGGGTGCAATTCTGACCACCATGTTCTCCTTCATGGGCACCGAGATCGTGACCATCGCGGCCGCGGAATCGAAAGACCCAGGCAAGCAAATCTCCAAGGCCACCAACTCGGTGATCTGGCGGATCGGCTTGTTCTACCTTGTATCGATCTTCATCGTCGTGGCCCTGGTGCCTTGGAACGATCCGATCCTGGCCAGCGTCGGTTCCTACCAGACCGTGCTGGACCGCATGGGCATCCCGAACGCCAAGATGATCGTCGACATCGTGGTACTGGTCGCCGTGACCAGCTGCCTGAACTCGGCGCTCTACACCTCGTCGCGCATGCTGTTCTCCCTGGGCAAGCGCGGTGATGCACCGGCCATGTCCACCCGCACCAACAAAAGTGGTACGCCATACTGGGCAGTCATGCTGTCCACTGGCGCAGCGTTCCTGGCCACATTCGCCAACTACGTCGCTCCTGCTGCAGTGTTCGAATTCCTGCTGGCAAGCTCCGGCGCCATTGCGCTGCTGGTGTACCTGGTGATTGCGATCTCGCAACTGCGCATGCGCAAGCAGCGTATGGCTCGCGGTGAGAAAATCGTGTTCAGCATGTGGCTGTTCCCGGGCCTGACCTACGCGGTGATCGTGTTCATCGTCGCCGCCTTGACCATCATGCTGTTCCAGGAAGCTCACCGCGTTGAGATCCTCGCGACCGGCCTGCTGGCCGTCATGGTCGTCGCTGCCGGCTTGCTGGTGGCACGTCGTCGCAAACTGGAGAAGCGTGGCGCGGTAGTGCTGAGCTGATTCGTACCGCGTAATGTAAAACGGCCGCTGTCAGTGATGACGAGCGGCCGTTTTTGTTTGAGTCGTAACCTTTACTCGGCTTTTTCTTCCGGCGCTTCCAGCGACTCGCGGTAGACATCCAGTGCAGCGCTGAAATCGGCGATGAACTGTGGCTCGCTCAGCCATGCCTGGGCGGCCTCGCGGTCCATGCCGTCGGCCCACATGCGGTAGTCGATCAGCATGTCGGCGGCCAGGTGGGTGGCGGCCATGCCTTCGTCGTCGGCGTTTTCCATGTCCAGCAGTTCTGGATGGTCGATGATGATAAAGGCCAGGTTCGTCAGCAGCACCGAGAGCATTTCGCTGCGGCTGACGGCTTCCGCGTCGCGCATTTTGCTGAACATCGCCAGGGTGTATTCCGGGATCGGCTCGGCGAGGTGGCCAAGGTCATCGTCCAGTGCAGCGGGTTTGCGACCGTGGATGTTGATCTGCTTGGCTTTGGCTTTTGCGCGCTTGGCGCGTTTCTGTTGCTTGTTCAGGGAGGCCATGGGAACTCAGTTCGGTTTCTGTTGGGTTTGCGCAGCAATAGCGTCGGATGCCGCCACATAGTCAGCCTGGAAAGCTGGGGATTCGATCCACGCCAAGGCGCCGGCTTCGTCGGTTTCGGTGGACCATTGGCGATATTCGATCAGGGCGGCGAGGATGAAGTCCATCGCGCCTTCTTCGCCTTCCTGCTCGTACACCAGTTCCAGCAACGGGTCTTCGAGGAAGGCCGCGCACATGGCTTGCTGGCTGAGCTTCTCGGCGTCGATCATTTTCTTGAACAGTTCGGTCAGGTCCACCGACTCGAAGTCGATGCGATCGTCGTTCGGGTCCAGCTCCACCGGCGCAGCAGCCCGCTGGGTGCGGTTCTGCTTGGCCTTGGCCTTGGCGCGGGAGGCGCGTTTGTGTTGCTTGTTGGCGGAAGCCATGGGCGTCGTTCCGTAATTCGTTGAAAAGGGCAGGTGACTTAGCTGCGAGGCACTGTCCGCCCGGGTGTGTCGGGGGCCAGCTCGCCGTTTTGCAGCCATGACAGTGCAATGGGCCATAGTGTGGCTTGGTATGCGCTGCGAAAAAAGGCGAAATGTCCAACTTCCTGTTCGCCGATGTCTTCGGGGGTAATGCGCAAGTGAGTGTTGGTGCTGGCGGTGAAGTAGCCGAGCAGGCGTTCGATGGCCGGGATTGTGCCGTAGGGATCGTCGCTGAGGCTGATCGCCAGGGTTTTCGCGCTGACGGCGGCGAAGTGCCTGACATGGATGTCCTGGCCGCTGGGACGCTTCTCGTAACGCGCGGTGGGCGTGCTCCAGTCGCGCACTACACCGGCTGGCGTGTCTTCCAGCCAGCCGAGGCGTTTGCCGGGAAAGTAGCCGCAGAGCATCGTCACCAGCGGCATCACCACATGCCACTTGCCAAACATCCGCCAGCGATGAGCGGGTTCATAGTCGCGCCAGTAAGCGAATTGCGCGCCGACCGTCACCAGGCGACGTATTAGCTGTCCGGACGCTCCCAGCCCCGCTGCACAGCCACCAAAGCTGTGACCGACCACATCGATCGGCTGACCTGGAAACTCACGCTGTGCGCGCTTGAGCATCGCCTCGAAGTCCAGGGCCCCCCAGTCGGACCAGGACGCCTTCAGTCCTTTCATCGATGCGGGCCGTGATTCGCCGATGCCGCGGTAGTCGTAGGTGATGACATCAAAGCCGTTGGCAAACAGGTAATCGGCGAAGCGCGAGTAGTGTCGGCAGCGCACCGATGTGGCGGCGTTGATGATGACGACTGCTCGGGAAGCGTCCGGCTCCGCATGCCGCCAGGTGAAGCCGCCAAGGACGAAACCGTCGGCGGCGGGTTGCTTGAACGGTTCGCCCGAAGCGCCAGTCGTTAACGGCAGCTCGATTTGAGTGGGGGCGAGGGATGCCATGTCCTGCACATTCATTGGCGTCGGACCTTTGCGGGTAGCTGACAACAATAGTCTTCACGCCGCGTATGAACAATCCATCACGGTTCCTGATGAAGTCGCTCTTCAAGCACTGCCCGCTCTCGATCCAGTTCCGCGCGTAACTCTTCCTCGCTCGGCAGTACCAGTTGGTATTTGCTGGCAAATAATTGTTCGTTGCCCTCCAGCACTGAGTAGCGCACTACGGACTCATCCTTTTGCGCGCAGAGAATGATGCCGACAGTGGGGCCGTCTTCTTCTCCCAGGAAATCCTGCAACTGTTCGATCAGAGCCTGTTCGATCTCGCTTTCCTGAAGCCTGCCGGCACTGGGCAGGCCAAGGAATTCCAGCACAACCGGATCGCGGATGAAGTCCCGAGGGCTGGCCTTCATTTGCTGAATATTGGTGGTTGCTTCCTGAATGACGGGGCAGCGATCGCGGCTCGCCAAAAGACGTTCGTAGTACAGGGTATTGATCTGGCGCTCCAGCGCTCGGCTTGACCAGTTTTGGGTGGCAGACTCGTTCATGTACCAGAGGCGGGCGTTTTCGTTGTCGACTCTTAGCAGCCTGCGGTAGTGGGTCCAGCTCAATTCGTGACGCAGTGCGTCACACATTGGGAACGCTTGGTAGAACAGGCGCATATACCGAAGGTTGGAGGCGTCGAAGCCCTTGCCGAATTCCGCTGTAAGTACCTTGGCCAAGGTCGAAAGCAATTGTTTTCCATACCCCGCCCGCCGGGCTCCTTCCTGCTCGAATTCGACAATATGCCGACCGATTTGCCAGCAGCTTTGCACTTGAATGGTATCAACCGCGCGCAACACCTTCTGTCGTGCCTGGCGGATCAGCTCACCAAGATTGCCAAGCAGTGAGGTGATTGGTGGGTCTTGTGTGTCATCGGGTACGAGGGCGCTCATGGAGTCTTCCGCAATAAGCTGAACAGGCAGAAGAGAATGGCAAGAGAGCATGGGTCGATGCTGCAGGGCGCAGCTGAAAAGACCGAAGGACCGGACTGATAGGCGTGAAGGGTGACGGAGCGATTCACGTAGTACGTTTCGTAGTGGCTCCAAGTACAAATCGTTCTAGAACACGACGACGGCGCCGGAAATCAAAATTGAGTAACGATTGGGTTCCATGGAGCCCGGGAGTCGTCATCATGAAATCTGTGAAGTCACTGTTCCTGCCCTTTGTCGCCATCGGTGTGTTGATGTTTCCGATTGCACCGCACGCCGCCAGCCTCGAGCCGATCGACAATTCGGGCGTGCAGGTTCAACGGCAGGAACAAAACGGAATTACCTACCTGTCTGGCGGTATCGGTGAGGATGAGGCGAAAGCGATCCAGCAAACCACCGGTTACAACCTGCATATGACGTTCTCTGTCGGCGTCGAGAACAAATACATTCCGGACGTCGATGTAGTCATTCATAACGCGCAGGGACAGAGCGTGTTGACCCTGACTCAAGCGGGTCCGCTGGTTTACGTCCAGCTGCCTCCTGGCAAGTACACGGTGGTTGCGACCCGTTCTGGTGAACAGCGGCGTGATACCACGGATGTTGGCACGGGAACCGCGCGCAATCTGGTATTTCACTGGAATGGTGATGTCTAGCCGAGTGTAGGCGGGAGACGATTTCGTCAGCGTTCAAATCCGCAAACAACAGCTTTCACTGCTGTTTGCGGAACATCGCGCGCTAGAGTTTTCGGTTTGCCGGCGTGCGATGGATGGTTTGCTGAACAAACACCTGGGGGATGCGTTAGCGGATGCTGCGGATATTGCCTTTGTTGCCTTTTACGGTGACGGATACTTTCTTGAAGATGAAGTAGTTTTCTTCGTTCACTTCATAGCGAGGGGCGACGATCAGGTCGGCGCCGGAAGATTTGACCGCTTTGTAGGCCGCCGCCGATTTGACCGCGCTGACCGGGTCCAGGCCAAGGCCGCTCAAGCCACCGCTCTGGCCGCCATAGCTGACGCCGTCGGCAAATTGCGAGTCGCCGCCAAATTTGAGGAAACCGAACAGGACGTTGACCGAAGACTGGCCGGAGATCGCGTCACCGACAGCGATGTCCGCTTTCAGGTCGGCTTTGACGGTGCTGTCGATTGGCGAGGACGGCTGGCTGTTGTTGTAACTGACGCAGCCGCTGGCGGTGGCAATGATTGTCGAGAGGGCGAGGAACTTCATAAGCGTGTTCAATAGCTGCTTCCTTACGTTTAAACGTGAATGCATGCAGGCAGATGTGCTGCTGCCGTATTTTCACTGGGGAAGCTTTTGCCATCTATGAGAGGGATCCTAAAGCGCTGTATGAGCAGTTGGCACAAGTGGCGGGAAAAGGTGCCTGATAGGTGTAGGAAACTTCGGTGGCGGTGAATTTGTTAAATCCCGGTCATAAAAAGCGCAATCCTGCCTACTGGTTCAGACCCTCGACCCTACCGAGCTTTTTCTTGGGAACCGAGCATATTTTTACTATTTTTCCTCGCCGCCGGAGTCGAGCATGATCCAGCGAAACCAATAATAACTGACCGTTTCAGCGGTCGGCATGGGAGTAGCGTGTGCTCGATCTCAACTACTGGCAGCAGCGGGCTGCCCGGCAAACATTCATTCAGAATGCCTTGATCGCAGGGCAGCAGGTCGCGTGCGCTTCAGGTGCGACTTTCGAGGTGATCAATCCGGCGACCAACCAGCTGCTGGCCTGTGTCACCGCCTGTGGCGAGGACGAAGTGAACCTTGCCGTACGCTCGGCTCGCCGGGCGTTCGAAGAGGGGCCGTGGGCCCGCATGGCCCCGGTGGAACGCAAGAAAATCCTGATCCGGCTCTCCGAACTGCTCCTGGCCAACCGCGAGGAGCTGGCCCTGCTCGACTCGTTGAGCATGGGCAAGCCGGTCATGGATGCCTACAACATCGATGTGCCTGGCGCGGCCCATGTGTTCGCCTGGTACGGTGAGGCCCTGGACAAGCTCTACGACCAGGTCGCGCCGACCGCGCGCAATGCGCTCGCCACCATCACCCGCGAGGCCCTGGGAGTGGTGGCCGCCGTGGTGCCTTGGAATTTCCCCCTGGACATGGCGGCCTGGAAGCTCGCGCCGGCATTGGCCGCGGGTAACAGCGTGGTCCTCAAACCCGCCGAGCAGTCGCCATTTTCTGCCTTGCGCCTGGGTCAACTCGCGCTCGAGGCCGGCATGCCGGAAGGGGTACTGAATGTTGTCCCGGGGCTGGGCGAAAGCGCCGGCAAGGCCCTGGGATTGCATCCTGATGTGGACTGCCTGGTGTTCACCGGCTCGACCCAGGTCGGCAAGTACTTCATGCAGTACTCGGCACAGTCCAACCTCAAGCAGGTCTGGCTGGAGTGCGGCGGCAAGAGCCCGAACCTGGTCTTCGAAGACTGCCAGGACCTGGATCTGGCCGCGGAAAAAGCCGCGTTCGGCATTTTCTTCAACCAGGGCGAGGTCTGCTCGGCCAATTCCCGGCTCTACGTGCAACGGTCTATCTACGATGAGTTCGTCGATCGCCTGATCGCCAAGGCTCGGACCTGGATGCCCGGTGATCCGCTGGACCCTGAAAGCCGGGCCGGTGCGATCGTCGATAGCGAGCAAGCCGCCCGCATCATGAAGGCGATCGAGCAGGCGCGTGGAGAAGGCGCGAAACTCCTGGCAGGCGGTGAAAGCCTGACGATCAATGGCTCTTCGAACTTCATCCAGCCGACAATTTTTGCTGGCGTGGATAGAAACATGAGCCTGGCGCGTGACGAGGTTTTCGGTCCAGTGCTGGCCATCAGTGCCTTCGACACTGAAGAAGAGGCGATTCAGCTGGCCAACGACAGCATCTACGGTCTCGCCGCTTCAGTCTGGAGCGATGACCTGAACCGCGCTCATCGTGTGGCCCGGGCCTTGAAGGCCGGGACTGTCTCGGTCAACACCATGGATGCACTGGATGTCGCCATTCCATTTGGTGGCGGCAAGCAGTCCGGTTTCGGGCGCGATCTTTCCCTCCATTCGTTCGACAAGTACACGCAACTTAAAACCACCTGGTTCCAGCTTCGTTAAGAGCGCTTCCCTCGGCCACGTCGCAAGGCGTGGCAGGGAAAACCCATCTGCACGCACTCCCCGGGGTGGCGTGCTTTTTCTGCTTGCCAGGCAGCTGGGGCGGTCATCCAGTGCCCTTTGGTCGACTCACCCTAAGGGGTGATATCGGCAGTTTTCCGGGCGTGGGAACATCATTTCAACCCCGGCACCCGTAACCTCGTGTCGCTCCCAACCGTTCTTTTGGCGAGTCTTTGAAGTGGAAAACGATCGGTTTTTTTCTGCGCAATGGTTCGAACAGATGGCCAAGGTGACCGAGAGTATCGGTCAACCGGGATTCGCCGCGACGCTGTTCGAAACCCTGGGATGCATCTGGCCCATTCAGGCGACGACGCTGTACCTGTATCCGCATGGCGGTATGCCCAGCGCGCTGTTCGAGTTGGACGGCCCCTGGCTGCCGCAAGGCAATGTGCGCCAGTACCTGTCGGGGTTCTATCTGCTCGATCCGTTCTACGGTGCCTGTGTTGAAGGCGTCAGCTCCGGTTGCTACGACCTCGCTGACGTCGCTCCCGACCACTTCGAACTCAGCGAGTACTACCAGTCGTTCTATCGGCACTCGCACCTGCAGGATGAGTTGAACTACATCCTGCAGTCTGCTCCCGGGCTGAGCCTGGCGGTTTCACTGGCGTTCACGGAAAAGCTCGACGCCGCTACGACGCAGCAGTTCAAGTGCATTGCACCTTGGGTCCTGACCTTGCTGGGCAAGCATTTTGTCGGCCTGGACACGCGCGGCGCCCGTTTCGAAAACCAGTTGGAGCAGCGCATCCACTCGGCACTGAACAACTTCGGTTCGTCGATTCTGACCGAGCGCGAATGCCGAATCGCCCAACTGATCCTGCGTGGTCATTCGACCCGCTCCCTGGCCGAGCGCCTCGGGGTATCGGAGGACACCATCAAGTCTCACCGCAAAAACGTCTACTGCAAGCTCGACATCGGTACGCAATCGGAGCTGTTTTCGCTGTTTATCGATTCGTTGGCCGAAGCCCAGGGCGTGCTCAGCAAAGACCCTCTTGAAAGCTACATGAGCAAGACCCGCTGAGCGGACTTGCTAACCCTCGCGTGACTACCAACAAAAGAGAAAAAAGCCATGAATGCACCCTTCGAACCGAAACGCCAGACTGAGGATTATCAGAAGTCCGATGCCGCCCACCACATCCATGCGTTTGTGGATCAAAAGGCGCTGAATGCCGAAGGTCCTCGAGTGATGGTCCGCGGCGAGGGCCTGTATCTCTGGGACAACGACGACAAGCGTTACCTGGACGGCATGTCGGGCCTGTGGTGCACCCAGCTCGGCTATGGTCGCAAGGACTTGACCGCCGCGGCGGCTGCGCAGATGAACCAGTTGCCGTACTACAACATGTTCTTCCACACCACCCACCCAGCGGTGATCGAGCTGTCCGAGCTGCTGTTCAGTCTCCTGCCGGACCACTACAGCCACGTCATCTACACAAACTCCGGCTCCGAAGCGAACGAGGTGCTGATCCGTACCGTTCGCCGTTACTGGCAGGTCGTCGGCAAGCCGCAGAAGAAGATCATGATCGGGCGCTGGAACGGTTATCACGGCTCGACCCTGGCGGCCACTGCGCTGGGCGGGATGAAGTTCATGCACGAGATGGGCGGCCTGATTCCGGACATCGCGCATATCGATGAGCCTTACTGGTATGCCCAGGGCGGCGAGCTGACTCCGGCCGAGTTCGGTCGTCGCTGTGCCTTGCAACTGGAAGAGAAGATTCTTGAACTGGGCGCCGAAAATGTCGCGGGTTTTATCGCAGAGCCCTTCCAGGGCGCTGGCGGCATGATCTTCCCGCCTGAGAGCTACTGGCCGGAAATCCAGCGCATCTGCCGACAATACGATGTGCTGCTGTGTGCCGATGAAGTGATCGGTGGCTTTGGTCGCACGGGCGAGTGGTTCGCCCACCAGTATTTCGGTTTCGAGCCGGATACCCTGTCGATCGCCAAGGGTCTGACCTCCGGTTACGTGCCGATGGGTGGCCTGGTGCTGGGCAAGCGCATTGCCGATGCGCTGGTGGAAGAGGGCGGCGTCTTCGCCCACGGCCTGACCTATTCCGGACACCCGGTCGCGGCCGCGGTGGCGCTCGCCAACCTCAAGGCACTGCGTGATGAAGGCATCGTTCGCCAGGTGAAGGAGGATACCGGGCCGTACTTGCAGCAGATTCTGCGCGAGGTGTTTGGCAACCACCCGATGATCGGCGAGATCCAGGGCACGGGCCTCCTCGCAGCCTTGCAGTTCGCCGAGGACAAGGCTACGCGCAAACGCTTCGCCAACGAAAACGACCTGGCCTGGCAGTGCCGCACCTTTGGTTTCGAAGAGGGCGTGATCATTCGCTCGACCCTGGGCCGCATGATCATGGCGCCGGCACTCGTGGCAACGCGCTTCGAGCTGGACGAGCTGGTTGAAAAGACCCGCATCGCGGTAGATCGCACTGCACGGATCGCGGGAAAGCTCTGAAGCTA
Organism: Pseudomonas sp. MHK4; assembly: GCF_054600775.1. Classification (NCBI taxonomy): domain Bacteria; kingdom Pseudomonadati; phylum Pseudomonadota; class Gammaproteobacteria; order Pseudomonadales; family Pseudomonadaceae; genus Pseudomonas; species Pseudomonas sp. MHK4. The sequence continues at coordinate 146,859 of NZ_BAAIAK010000004.1, forward strand.
TCCATGAGCCAATCCATGCCCAGGACTGTGATCGATAGAGTCGCATCACCCTGTGTGCATATCGATTGAACAAGAGGCTGCCCGACATCGGGCGGCCCACCCTTCAGCAGATCATTCACTCACGGTATCCGTTCTTCGGATACCGCAGCGTCCTGCATTCAAATTTTCAGGAGTCAGCAATGAATACAATAACAAGCGTGGCCGATACTCCTTCCCATCACTCACCGTCGGAATCGGCTTCGCCTGGCAGGTTTCGACAATCCCTGGGGCTTACCGCCCTGGTCCTCTTCGGCCTGGCGTACATGGTCCCACTGGCGGTGTTCACCACCTATGGCCTGGTGACCCAGATGACCAAGGGCCACTTGCCCACCGCCTACCTGCTGACCCTCGCCGCCATGCTGCTGACCGCTTACAGCTACGGACGCATGGTTCAGGCGCATCCGTATTCGGGTTCGGTGTACTCCTATACACGCAAGGCTTTCGGCAGCTACTTTGGCTTCATGGCCGGCTGGACCTTGTTGCTGGACTATATCTTCCTGCCGCTGCTCAGTTATCTGCTGATCGGCATCTACATGTCCGAATACTTCCCCGCGGTTCCCGCTGCGGTGTGGGTGCTCGGCTCCATTGCCCTGGTAACCTTCCTCAACCTGATCGGCATCGAGTCCATCACCCGGGTCAATCTGTTGCTTGTGGTTGTCCAGTTGGTCTTCATCGTGGTGTTCGTTGCGTTGTCGATCCACAACCTGGCGGATCAGGCAAAGCCGGTTTCACTGCTCGCACCCTTCCACCACGAGGGCTTCAGCGTCCCGCTGATCATGACCGGCGCGGCGGTGCTCTGCCTGTCCTTTCTCGGCTTCGACGCCGTGTCGACCATGGCCGAGGAGACACCCAACCCACGGCGTCTCATCCCCCTCGCTATCATGGTGGTGAGCCTGATCGGTGGCTTGCTGTTTCTCGTCGTTTCGTATTTCGCCCAGATGGTCTATCCCGAATGGAACACCTTTGCCGACCCAGACTCGGCGTCGCTGGACGTGATGCGTCGCGTGGGGGGTGAACTGCTGGGGACCGCCTTTACCGCTACCTATGTGGCCGGTTGTTTTGCCTCGGCGATGGTTTCCCAGGCCAGCGTCTCCCGGGTGCTGTTCGCCATGGGCCGCGATGGTGCACTGCCCCGAGTATTAGGCAGGCTGGTCTCGAAGAAGCGGGTACCGGCCACCGCGATCATGCTGGTCAGCCTGTTCTCGCTGATTGCCCTGTTCATCACCCTGGATACCGTGGCCAACATGATCAGCTTTGGCGCGCTGTTCGCGTTCTCGGCGGTGAACCTGGCGGTCATCAAGCATTACCTGGTCGACCAGAAGCTGCGCGGTACCCGCAACTGTCTGATGTACGGCGCAGTGCCGGCCCTGGGGTTCCTCAGCACCCTCTGGCTGTGGACCAGCCTGTCCAGCATGTCGTTCATGATCGGACTGTGCTGGATGGGGTTGGGGCTGCTTTGTTTGATGGGCGTTACGCGGGGGTTCCGGATGAAGCTGCCGGAGTTGCAGATGGCGCAGTGATCGGACCGCCCCTCGTGATCGCCGACCAGGCTTTCACGAGGGGCTTGCAACGGAGCAAACCACAGAAAGCAAAAAACCCGCACCAGGCGGGTTTTTTGTGTGCTTTCAGGTGTGCGTGGCATCACCTGAAAACGAAAGGTGGTGCCCAGAGACGGAATCGAACCGCCGACACGGGGATTTTCAATCCCCTGCTCTACCGACTGAGCTATCTGGGCAACGGGGCGCATTAAACTGGTTTTTCAGGGGGTCGTCAAGCAAGTTATCAAAAAATATTTAATTATTACCGTCGCTTACGATCCGACCCCCGATTTCAAGGGCTTACTCCGCAGGCGGAACGTAGCCTTCGGCCTTGGCGTATTCCTCGCCGGAGAAGTACTTGTCCATCTCGCCCTGAAGATATTTGCGGTCTTCGGCGTTCATCATGTTCAGGCGCTTTTCGTTGATCAGCAGGGTCTGGTGTTTTTGCCAGTCGGCCCAGGCCTTGGCCGAGACGTGGTCAAAAATGTCCTGGCCCTTGGCGCCCGGGAATGGAGCGCGCTCCAGGGCGGGCAATTGTTCTTTGTACTTGCGGCACATGATGGTGCGGGTCATGACGACTCTCCTGCGTTCAATACGACGGCCGCGCGTTCGAGCAAGGTCTTGACCGGGGCGGCAAGGCCCAGGCGCGGCGGGGTGGCGAGGTTATACCAGAGCCAGTCGGCCTCGGCCACGTGATGGCCGGCCTCCTGGACCTGGACCAGCCAGGGTTCGATGGCTAACTGGAAATGGCTGAAGGTGTGCACCAGGCTAGGCAGTGCCTGCTGGTTGCCCAGCGCCAGCGAGTGCTGCGAGGCGAGGTGTTGCAGGTCGTCGAGGTCATCGAGTTCCGGCAGGCTCCATAAACCGCCCCACAGGCCCGTGGAGGGGCGACGGTAAAGCAGGATCGCACCTTCGGCATTGGCGAGCATCGGCATCAGCGTGCGTTTCTGCGGGATGGCTTTGCGTGGCTTGGGGATCGGGTAGCGGGTTTCCAGGCCGAGCATGTGCGCTTCACAACCCTTTTGCAGCGGGCAGAGCAGGCAGCTCGGCTTGCTGCGGGTGCAGAGCGTGGCGCCCAGGTCCATCATTGCCTGGGTGTAGGCGTTGACCCGGTCGTGCGGCGTAAAACGCTCAGCGTTCGCCCAAAGCTGTTTGGCGACCTTCGGTTCGCCCGGGTAGCCCTCTTGTGCAGTAAAGCGCGCCAGCACGCGTTTGACGTTGCCATCAAGGATGGGCGCGCGCAGGCCCATGCTGATGCTGGCGATCGCGCCGGCCGTGGACAGGCCGATGCCGGGCAGGTCGGTGAGTTTTTCCACGTCCCGGGGAAATTCACCGCCGTACTGCTCGACGACGATTTTCGCGGTCTTCTGCAGATTGCGCGCGCGGGTGTAGTACCCAAGGCCCGTCCACAGGTGCAGCACTTCGTCCTCGGGCGCCGCCGCCAGGGCTTCGACCGTCGGCAGCGACGCCATGAACCGGTCGAAGTAATTCAGCACGGTGCTGACCTGGGTTTGCTGCAACATGATTTCCGAGACCCACACCCGATACGGGGTAATGCCCTGTTGCCAGGGCAAGTCGTGACGGCCGTGGCGGTCGAACCAGGCCAGTACCGCCGATGAAAACTGCTCGGCTCTCATCGCTTGAACAGCCCCTTGAGTGCGTCCTTGAGTTCCGGGCTGACCTTGTCGCCCAGTTTCTCGTCGATTTTTTCGCTGATGCGCTCGCCCGCGAGTTTGCTCGCGACCTGGCCCATGCGTTCGTTATCCAGGCGGCAGGCCTTGGCGCCAAGCTCCAGCGGGCCGCGGCAACGCAATGGCCACTGGATGCCGACAAATTTCTCGCCCACCTGGCAAGCCGGGTCCGGCATGTCGCTCTTGTCGCCTTCGACGATGATGCCCACGCGGTAATCCATGCCCAGGACCCGCAGGTCGACATCGCCGTCGCCATTGACGGTCATGCCCGGGATGCGCACTTTCAGGTCCGGGTTGCTCGCGACGCCGTTGCGCAAGGTCAGGTTGCCCTTGAGTTCCTGGAACGGTGTGTCCTTGCCCCGCGGCTCGCCGCTGAGGGTTTTGCGGTTGAGCGTGGCGATGCCTTTGCACAACTGCTGTTCGAGGTTGGCATTGAGCAGCACGCCATTGTTGATAACGAAACTGGCGTTGCCGTTGAGGGTTTCGATCAGCGCTTTCTGGCTGTTGCCGCTACCGGTAAGGGTGCTGTTGAGCGTTACCAGGCCCTTGACCGGTGGTTCCTTGCCCTGGCTTTCGAGGATTTTTTCCGCAGGAACCCGGCTGATCTGCGTCTGCATGTTCAACACCGGTGCCTGCTGGCGCACATCGAGGGTGCCTTTGGCGTCGAAGTTGCCCTCGTACAGGTCGCCGCGCAGGCTCGTCAGCGTCAACAGTCCGCCCTGGCCGTTGGCCTTGAGTACGGCGTTCTTGATCGGCAGTTTTTCCAGGGTCAATTGGCCGAAGGTCAGGTCGGCGTCTACATCCAGCTTGGCCAGGCGCTCCACCGGCAGCAGGCGTTCGTTGCTCCATGCCTCTTTGGTCGGCGATTGCGGCAGCGGCGTACTGCCGGCCCCGGCCATGGCATCGGCTTCGGTGCTGGCGACTTCGGCCTGGCGCACTTGCTTGGCGCTGTTGGCCTCGGCCGACTTCGGCGGCAGGTAACGGTCGACGTTAAAGGTGTCAGCCTTGAGGGTTGCGCGCAGGGATTGCTTGGCAAAGTCCTCGACGGCGATGCGACCAGTGAAGGTGCTGTCGTCGACTTTCAGGTTGAGGTCATCCAGTGTGAGGCTGGAAGGCGAACCGGCCAGGCGCGTGGCCACTTCGACCTTGCTCAGGCTGCCTTCGGCCATGGCCGGGAGTTTCTGGCCGATGCTGTCGACGAATTTCGCCAGGTCGAACTGGGCAATCGACAGTCCACCGCTGACCTGTGGGGTCTTGTCCAGGTCATTGACCTTCAGCTCACCCAGAGCTCGCAGTTGGTTGGCGGAGACCTTGATCCCGGTCCATTCGGCAACGTTGGCGGCCTTGTCCAGCAGCAACTGCCCCTGGGCGGCGAAGGTCATGGTCTTGCCTTGCAGCGGATCGCCGGCGACTTCGCCGGACAGCTTCATGTCTTCGAGCTTGTAGCGCTGCAGTGCGCGCTCGAAGCGCAACTCACCGCTGAGCTCGGTGCGCACCCGCAGGACCGGCTGGTTGGTGCCCAGGAATGCCGTGAGCTTGACCGGGATATTGGTGGAGTCGTGCACCGGGCCGGTACTGAGCTGGATGCTTTCGGCGCTGAATTGCTTGCCGGTTTTTTCGTCGCTGTATTCAACGCGGGCGTTGTTGACGGTCAGGCTGTCGATGTCCAGGCGAATGGGCTGGGCCGGTTTCTCCGCCTGGGCGGTGGTTGGCGACTCGGGTTCGCCGGTGTTTTCGGCAGGCGTGGTCGTGGTTGCAGGCTTGGGCACCTTGCCGATGTCTTCCCAGTTGCCGTGGCCATCCTTGTCGCGGTTCAGGCGCAGGTTCAAGCCTTCGACGCGCACATCGCTCATCTGCACCTCACGGCGCAGCAACGGCAGCACGCGGACCGACAGGCCGAGCATCTGCAGGTCGGCGAACGGATCGGCGGGCTTGGCCAGGGTGGCCACCGCCGCATCGTGCAGTTCCAGGCCCAGCCACGGGAACAGGCTCCAGCCGATATCGCCATTGAGCGTCAGCTCGATGTGGGCCTTGTCGCGGGCTATCTGGCGTATCTCGTCTTTGTAGTCGTTGGGATCGAAGAGGTGGGTCAGGGCGAAGCCCAGCGCCACTACGATCAGCAACAGCCCGAGAAGTACCAGACCCAGGATTTTGCCGAACGCTTTCATGGGCGAGTCCTTGTAGTTAGTCGAATTCGAAATTTAGCCGGGGAGTATAGCGCTCCGACGCAAGTGACCGGGCAGATCACGAGACAGAGCGTCGAGCATCCAGGCGAAAAGTAATTTTTCCTACAAAATCGGCGCGGTACCGAAGAAGTTGTTAGCCGTTCGACAATGCTCGGAAGGGAGGTTCCTTCAGTGGTACGAAAACGGACAACAGCGAAAACGTGATGTCAGTTTGGTTTTTCGTTCGCTGGCAAATGCTACTCTTCACCCGTTCGTCCGTCCCTCCGCGGCAAGATGTCGCACAGAAAACGAGCTTTTCCCAAAAAACGGTCATGTCTGCGTGCATTAAGGCTGAGGGCGAAGAGTGGCTGGCGAACCTAAATAATAATTGGGGGATACACAATGACCACGAGCATCACGGCGGACGGCCTGCAAGCCGGCCAGCCCGCGTTCCTCTCCAAGGAACGCATCATCGCCAGGCCCGGTTTCAACCGCTGGCTGGTGCCACCGGCCGCGCTGGCCATCCACCTGTGCATCGGCATGGCCTATGGCTTCTCGGTATTCTGGTTGCCGCTGTCCAAGGCGCTGGGCATTACCGCGCCAGTAGCTTGTGCGCCGGACATGAGCTTCATCGCCCAGGTCTTTTCTTCGCAATGCGACTGGCCGATTTCGATGCTCGGCTGGATCTACACCCTGTTCTTCATCTTCCTGGGTTGCTCGGCAGCCATCTGGGGTGGCTGGCTGGAACACGCCGGGCCACGCAAGGCGGGTGTCGTCTCGGCGTTGTGCTGGTGCGGCGGGCTGCTGATTTCCGCGCTGGGGGTCTATACCCACCAGATCTGGTTGATGTGGATCGGCTCCGGGGTCATTGGCGGTATTGGCCTGGGCCTGGGTTACATCTCACCGGTGTCGACCCTGATCAAGTGGTTCCCGGACAAGCGCGGCATGGCGACCGGCATGGCGATCATGGGCTTTGGCGGGGGCGCGATGGTTGGTGCGCCACTGGCGGCGGCGTTGATGGGCCATTTTGCCTCGCCGACCAGCGTCGGCGTGTGGCAGAGCTTCCTGGTCATGGCGGCGATCTATTTCGTGTTCATGATCGGTGGCGCGCTGTCCTATCGTGTACCGCCTACCGGCTGGAAACCTGAAGGCTGGACGGCGCCTGCGAAAAAAGCCTCGAACGCGATGATCACCCACCGTCACGTGCACGTGAATGTGGCGTGGAAAACGCCACAATTCCGCCTGGTATGGCTGGTGCTGTGCCTGAACGTATCCGCGGGCATCGGCATCCTCGGCATGGCTTCGCCCCTGTTGCAGGAGGTGTTCGGCGGCAAGTTGCTGGGCAACGACTTGGCATTTGGCCAGCTGGATGCCTCGCAACTGGCGTCGATTGCGGCGATCGCCGCCGGTTTCACCGGGCTGCTGAGCCTGTTCAACATCGGTGGCCGGTTCTTCTGGGCATCGTTCTCGGATTACCTGGGCCGTAAAAACACCTATTTCGTGTTCTTCGCCCTGGGCTTCGGGCTGTATGCGTTGATCCCTAACCTCGGTCATCTGGGCAACGTTGCGCTGTTCGTGGCGGCGTTCTGCATCATCCTGTCGATGTACGGCGGTGGTTTTGCGACTGTTCCGGCGTATCTCGCGGACCTGTTCGGTACGCAAATGGTCGGCGCGATTCATGGCCGTCTGCTGACGGCCTGGGCTGCTGCGGGTGTATTGGGGCCGGTGCTGGTGAACTACCTGCGTGAGTATCAGCTGAGCATCGGTGTTGAACGTGCCGCGGCTTATGACATCACCCTGTACATCCTCGCGGGCCTGCTGGTGCTGGGTTTCCTGTGCAACCTGCTGGTTCGTCCGGTGGCCGACAAGTACTTCATGACCGACGCGGAACTGGCTGCCGAACAGGCGCTGGGTCACGACAAAGGGGCTGACGCCAGCACGTCGCTGGAGTGGAAAGCGGCCGCGGGTACCAAGCCTCTGGCGATTGCTGCCTGGCTGGTGGTGGGTATTCCGTTGGCGTGGGGTGTCTGGGTGACGCTGCAGAAGACGGCAGTACTCTTCCACTAACGCCAAACCCTCTGTAGGAACCGGCTTGCTGGCGATCAATGCGACGCGGTCTGTCAGATACACCGCCATCGCTGGCAAGCCCGCTCCTACAAAGGGTCGAAAGTCGTGCGCTCGCAATGAATGCCGGCTTGTATGGACATGTCTATCCCCGACGACTGGGGATTCTATCCGTCAGCGATATCACCTCTCGTGTTTCTGTTTCGCGCCCGCGCCCCTATAATGGTTGCCTTTTTCGCCCAATGATTTTGCGGAGCTGGTGATGGCCGAACGTATGGCGTCAGTCGAGCGCGACACTCTGGAAACCCAGATCAAAGCCTCGATCAACCTGGATGGCACCGGAAAGGCCCGATTTGATATCGGTGTACCTTTTCTTGAGCACATGCTGGACCAGATCGCCCGTCACGGGCTGATCGACCTGGATATCGTCAGCAAAGGCGACCTGCATATCGATGACCACCACACCGTGGAAGACGTCGGTATCACCCTGGGCCAGGCATTCACCAAAGCCATCGGCGACAAGAAAGGCATCCGTCGCTACGGCCACGCCTACGTGCCGCTCGATGAAGCGCTGTCGCGCGTGGTGATCGACTTCTCCGGCCGCCCAGGCCTGCAGATGCATGTTCCGTACACCCGTGCCACCGTCGGCGGCTTCGACGTTGACCTGTTCCAGGAATTCTTCCAGGGCTTCGTCAACCACGCCAACGTCACCTTGCACATCGACAACCTGCGTGGTCACAACACCCACCACCAGATCGAAACCGTGTTCAAGGCTTTCGGCCGCGCCCTGCGCATGGCTGTGGAGCTCGATGACCGCATGGCCGGGCAAATGCCTTCGACCAAGGGCGTCCTGTAATGCAGACAGTCGCGGTTATCGATTACGGCATGGGCAACCTGCACTCGGTGGCCAAGGCCCTCGAGCACGTCGGTGCCGGCAAGGTCCTGATCACCAGCGATGCCAACGTGATTCGCGAAGCCGACCGGGTGGTTTTCCCCGGCGTTGGCGCGATTCGCGATTGCATGGCGGAGATCCGTCGCCTGGGATTCGATTCGTTGGTGCGTGAAGTCAGCCAGGATCGTCCGTTCCTCGGCATCTGCGTCGGCATGCAAGCCTTGCTCGAGCGCAGTGAAGAGAACGATGGCGTCGACTGCATCGGCCTGTTCCCAGGCCAGGTGAAGTTCTTCGGCAAGGATCTGGTCGAGGATGGCGAGCACCTGAAAGTCCCGCACATGGGCTGGAACGAAGTGAAGCAGAAGGTCAGTCATCCGCTGTGGCATGACATTCCGGACCTGGCACGTTTCTACTTTGTGCACAGCTACTACATTGCCGCCGGCAATGCCCGGCAGGTGGTCGGTGGCGGTCACTACGGTGTCGATTTTGCCGCAGCGCTGGCCGAAGGCTCGCGTTTCGCCGTGCAGTTCCACCCGGAGAAAAGCCATACCCATGGCCTGCAGTTGCTGCAGAACTTCGCCGCGTGGGACGGTCGCTGGTAAATGGCCGTCAAGAAGAAGCCGCCGATTCTGACCCTCACTCCCGAGCAGGAGAGCGAGGCCAATCGCAAGATCAAGCGTTTCATGGAAGATCGCTTCGAGCTCGACCTCGGTTCATTCGAGGCGGCCGAGATTCTTGAGCTGTTTACCCGTGAAATTGCTCCGCACTATTACAACAGGGCGATTTTCGATGTGCAGACGCACCTCAAGGAGAGGTTCGAAAGCATCGAAAGCGACCTGTGGGCGCTCGAGAAAAACTGATTTCCGAGCCAAGCTGAACATTCGAATTTGAAGGTTTGCCAGATGCTGATTATTCCCGCTATCGATCTTAAAGACGGTGCCTGTGTTCGTCTGCGCCAGGGCCGCATGGAAGATTCCACAGTGTTCTCCGATGACCCGGTGAGCATGGCTGCCAAGTGGGTGGAGGGCGGTTGCCGTCGTCTGCATCTGGTCGACCTGAACGGTGCGTTCGAAGGCCAGCCGGTCAACGGCGAAGTGGTTACGGCGATTGCCAAGCGCTACCCGAACCTGCCGATCCAGATCGGTGGCGGTATCCGCTCCCTGGAAACCATCGAGCACTACGTGAAAGCGGGTGTGAGCTACGTGATCATCGGCACCAAGGCCGTGAAAGATCCGGCCTTCGTTGCCGAAGCCTGCCGCGCGTTTCCGGGCAAGGTGATCGTTGGTCTCGACGCCAAAGACGGCTTCGTCGCCACCGACGGCTGGGCTGAAATCAGCACCATTCAAGTTATCGACCTGGCTAAACAGTTCGAGGCTGATGGCGTGTCCGCGATCGTTTATACCGACATCGCCAAAGACGGCATGATGCAGGGCTGCAACGTTCCGTTCACTGCGGCACTGGCTGCTGCAACAAAGATCCCGGTGATTGCTTCCGGCGGTATCCACAACCTGGGTGACATCAAGACGCTGCTCGATGCCAAGGCGCCAGGCATCATCGGCGCCATTACCGGCCGCGCGATCTACGAAGGCACCCTCGACGTCGCTGAAGCGCAAGCTTTCTGCGATTCGTACAAAGGCTGAGGACTGACCATGGCGCTGGCCAAACGCATCATCCCTTGCCTGGACGTGGACAACGGCCGGGTCGTCAAAGGTGTGAAGTTCGAGAACATCCGCGATGCGGGCGATCCTGTTGAGATCGCTCGTCGCTACGACGAGCAGGGTGCCGACGAGATTACCTTTCTCGACATCACCGCCAGCGTCGACGGCCGCGATACCACGCTGCATACCGTCGAGCGCATGGCCAGCCAGGTGTTCATTCCGCTGACCGTGGGCGGTGGCGTGCGTACCGTGCAGGACATTCGCAACCTGCTCAATGCCGGTGCGGACAAGGTCTCGATCAACACCGCTGCCGTGTTCAATCCGGAATTCGTCGGTGAAGCAGCGCAGCACTTCGGTTCGCAATGCATCGTGGTCGCGATCGATGCGAAGAAGGTCTCGGGACCTGGCGAAACCCCGCGCTGGGAGATCTTCACCCACGGCGGCCGCAAGCCAACCGGCCTCGACGCCGTTGAGTGGGCGAAGAAGATGGAAGGCCTGGGGGCCGGTGAGATCCTGCTGACCAGCATGGACCAGGACGGTATGAAAAACGGCTTCGACCTGGGCGTCACCCGCGCCATCAGCGATGCATTGGGCATTCCGGTGATCGCTTCCGGTGGAGTCGGCAACCTGCAGCACCTGGCCGACGGCATTCTCGAAGGCCACGCCAGTGCAGTGTTGGCGGCGAGCATTTTCCACTTCGGCGAGTACACCGTGCAGGAAGCCAAGGCGTATATGGCTCACCGCGGGATTGTGATGCGCTGAACAAACCGGTGCAGGCCAGTGGACATCATGGCGGGCTCAGGGCACTCTTGAGTACGCCATGGATTTCGGTAGCCAGACATGTTTAAAACCATTCTTCTTGTCCTCGCCAGCGCTTCCTTGTTGCTCATCAATGGTGCGCGTGCCGCCGACAGCTCCGCCACGGACCTGGTCTTGCTGACGGAAAACTTCCCGCCGTACAACATGGCCAAGAACGGCAAGAACTTCGCTCAGGACGAGAACATCAATGGCATCGCCGTGGACATCGTCCGCGAGATTTTCAAGCGCGCCGACATCAGCTATAGCCTGACCCTGCGTTTTCCTTGGGACCGGGTCTACAAGCTGGCACTGGAAAACCCCGGTTACGGTGCATTCGTGATGGCGCGTTTGCCGGACCGCGAACGGCTCTTCAAGTGGGTCGGGCCGATCGGTCCGGATGACTGGATCATGCTGGCCAAGGCCGACAGCAAAATCTCCCTCGAGACATTGGAAGACGCGCGAAAGTACAGGATTGGCGCGTACAAGGGCGACGCCATTGCCATGACGCTGGCCAAGCAAGGCTTGAAACCGGTTGTGGTACTGCGCGACCAGGACAACGCGAAAAAGCTGGTCAACGGCCAGATCGACCTGTGGGCCACCGGCGATCCGGCCGGGCGCTACCTGGCTCGCCTGGAAGGCGTGAGCGGGCTCAAGACGGTCCTGCGCTTCAACAGCGCCGAGCTCTATCTGGCGTTGAACAAGGACGTGTCGGACGAAACGGTGGCCAAGCTGCAGGCGGCGTTGGACCAGATGCGCAAGGAAGGCAAGGTGGACGAGATCATGGCGCAGTATCTGTAAGGTCGATCAAAAGATCGCAACCTGTTGCAGGAGCTGCCGCAGGCTGCGATCTTTTCAGCGGTAAACTCCGTCCTTGCCATGGCCGGCCATTGCGCGATTGCCGCGCACGCTGATCATCTGCTTGATATCAATCCACTCGATCCCCTGGGCCTTCAGCTTCGGCAGCTCGCGCTCCAGCACCGCCAGTGTCTGCGGATACGGATGCCCGATCATCACCGCTGATCCCTGCTTGTGAGCCAGGCTGATCGCTGTCTGCAATTGGGTGAGAATTGCCGCTTCAGTGCGCTCATCATCCAGAAACACATCACGCGAGACGCTCGCCAATCCAATTTTCTGCGCCTCGGCAGCGGCCACCGTTTGTGCGCTGGTGCGGCTATCCAGGAAGAGCTTGTGGCGACGCTGCAAGTCAGCCATCAGCCAGGCCATGGCCGGTCGTTGGGCGGTCATGCGGCTGCCCATATGGTTATTGATGCCGGCGGTGTAGGGCACGACCTTAAGGGCTGCGTTCAGGCGTTTCTCGAGCTCGTCGATGGGCAAGTCGGGGTGCCAGGCAAAGGGCCCGGTGGCCGGGTCCATGGGCATGTGCAGGATGACGATCTTGCCGGCGCGATGGGCTTCGCGGGCGAATTCGGTGGCGTGGGGGGTGTCGGGCATGATCGCCGTCGTCACGGGCCCCGGCAGGGCCAGCACCTGGCGATCCCGGGGCAGGCTCTGCCCCAGGTCATCGATGATCAGGGTGATATAGGCCTTTTGAGGAGCGGGCGCTGCATGAGCAACGCCCGCCAGGCAACACACCAGCCCCAGGGCTAACCGCAGAAGCATCTCAGCGGCCGGACGTGATGCTCAGCCCTTTGAGTAGGCTCAGTGCCTGGGCCAGCTGGTAATCGTCGTCCTGCGGCATCGGCTTGGCCTTGCCGCCGGAACTGCTCGGCTTGTCGGCGCCGCCGTTGCCATTGCCCAGGTGGCCCTGCAGGTCGGCTTCCTTGAAGTAGTCGCCGTCTTGCTCGTTGGTGATCTTGGCCTTGCGCACTTCGATGTCCGGGATGATGCCCTGGGCCTGGATCGAGCGGCCGTTAGGCGTGTAGTACAGCGCGGTGGTGATCTTCAGGGCGCGCTCGTTGTTCAGTGGCAGCACGGTTTGCACCGAGCCTTTACCGAAACTCGGCGTACCCATGATCACCGCGCGTTTCTGGTCTTGCAGAGCGCCGGCGACGATTTCCGAGGCCGAGGCGCTGCCCCCGTTGATCAGCGTGACCATTGGCACGGCTTCGCTTTCGTCCTTGCCGGTGGCGGAGAAGCGCAGCTCGGAGTTGGCGATGCGGCCCTTGGTGTAGACGATCAGGCCCTTGGTGATGAAGTGGTCGACCACTTCCACCGCCGCCTGCAGAACGCCGCCCGGGTTGTTGCGCAAGTCGAGGATGATGCCGTTGAGTTTCTTGCCGTTGTCTTTGCGCATCTTGGCCAGGGCCTTGGACACTTCTTCGCCGGTCTTGACCTGGAACTGGGTGATGCGGATGTAGCCGTAGCCGGACTCGAGCAGTTGGCTCTTCACGCTCTTCACCTGAATAATGGCGCGGGCCAGGGTTACATCGAACGGCGTGCCACCGTCGCGTACGAGCGTCAGGGTGATTTTCTGGCCGATCTTGCCGCGCATCTTGTCCACGGCTTCGGTCATGGTCTGGCCGCGGGTGGGCTGGCCGTTGATCTTGACGATGAAGTCGCCCGCCTGGATGCCAGCCTTGGAGGCCGGCGTGTCATCGATCGGCGACACCACTTTGATGAATCCGTCCTCGGCGCCGACTTCGATGCCCAGGCCGCCGAACTCGCCGCTGGTGCTTTCCTGCAGTTCAGCGAAGTCTTCAGGGCCCAGGTAGGCTGAGTGCGGGTCAAGGTTGCTGAGCATGCCCTTGATCGCGTTTTCCAGCAGGGTCTTGTCGTCTACCGGTTCGACATACGCGGCCTTGATCCGATCCATGACCTCGGCAAAGGTGCGCAACTCTTCCAGCGGCAATGGCGCCTTGGTGGTCGCGGCAGTGCCCGCAGGCGCGACTGCCGGGGCCGGTTGAGCGGCAAACGCCAGAGGCGCGCCGATCACCAGGGCGATCGCCAGGGCCAGCGAGGTAAGGCGGGACAAATGCAGCATGTCGAACGAACTCCTAATGTAGGTGACTCAGCGCCTATCCTTGCGCGCGGCACCATTGCGCCGGATCACTCGGGTGACCCTGCTGACGAATCGCAAAATACAGCGCCGGTGTGTCCTGCCCGCCACTGTTACCGACAGTGGAGATGGATTCACCGGCTTTTACCACGTCACCCGCAGACTTGAGCAATGTCTGGTTGTGACCATAAAGACTCAAAAAACCGTTGCCGTGGTCGAGAATCACCAGCAACCCGGCACCGCGCAACCAGTCGGCGAACACCACGCGACCGCCATGCACCGCGTGCACCGTGCTGCCGGCGGAAGCGCCGATCATCACGCCGTCCCACTTGGTCCGGGCATCGTCGCCACGGCTTTCACCGAAGCGTGCCAACAGTCGACCATCGACTGGCCACGGAAGTTTGCCGCGGGTAGACGCAAATGCGCCGCCAAAAGTTTCGCCTGAACTTGAAACCAGTGCACCGGGGGTCGATTTAACGGGTTTGCGTGGGGCGTCATCGCTGGCATCTGCCTGCGCCTGGGCCTCACGTAAACGCTTTTTTTCGGCTTCCTGCTGGGCAATCAGCGCTTTTTGTCGCGCCTCTTCTGCCTCACGAGCCTGGCGGGCCAGGGTTTCTTCAATGGTTTTAAGGACTTTAGACAGGTCTGCCTGATCCTGCTCGCGGGCTGCCAGTTTCTGGTCGCGAGCCTTCACATCGTCATTGAGCTTGGCCAGGACTTGCTGACGCTCCTGGCGAACCTTCTCGAGTTCGCCACGCTGGGTTTCGAGGCTGCTCTGCTGCACCAGCAATTGCGCTTGCTGCAAGCCGATGTCTTTTTCGACATTGGCCAGCTGGCGCAGGGTTTCGTTGAAATTCTTCAGCTGCTCCAGGCGGGCCTGGCTCAGGTAGTCGTAATAGGTGAGCGTGCGGGCGAACTTCTCGGGGTTCTGCTGGTTGAGCAGCAGTTTCAGGTACTCCTGACGGCCGTTCTGATAGGCCGCGCGGGCCTGGATGGCGATCAGTCGCTGCTGTTCAGTGCGCGCGCTCTGGAGTTTTTTTTTCTCCGCATCGAGTCGCTGCAACTCGGATTCGCTTTTCTGCAGCTCTTTTTGCAGGGCGTCGACCTGCTTCTCGAGCTTGCCCATCTCGGTCTCGGTGCCCTTGAGGTCTTTTTGCACGCCGGACTTTTCTTGCTGCAGCTTGCCCAGCAGCTTTTTCAGCTCGGCAATGTCCTGACGCGTGGCGTCCAACTGTTGCTGGGTTTGCGCGCGCTCGTCGGCGAAGGCCGGTTGGAGCAGGCAAGTCAGGGCAAGGGCTATCAGGACGCGGAGCATAGAGGCGGGCGACACCAGGGAAAGGGACGTCCTAGTATGCCCGCCAAGCGCAGCAAAAAAAATGCCCAATTGGGACTGTGTGATAACTGGCCCGAAAAACACCGCAAGGCCTTGTAGGAGCAAGCTTGCTCGCGATGACTTCTTAACATTCAACAGTGATGTTGGCTGTCAGATTGCTATCGCGAGCAAGCTTGCTCCTACAGAGGGTTCGGTGTTTGAAAATGAATTACACCAGAATCGAGGTGCCAGTCATTTCAGCCGGTTGTTCCAGGCCCAGCAGTTTCAGCATGGTCGGTGCCACATCTGCCAGTACGCCGCCTTCGCGGACCTTCAGGTCGCGCTTGCCGACATAGATGAACGGCACAGGCTCGGTGGTGTGCGCGGTGTGCGCCTGACCGGTGGTCTCGTCGGACATTTGCTCGACGTTGCCGTGGTCCGCGGTGATCAGGGCTTCGCCGCCGACTTTTTCCAGCGCTTCGACGATGCGGCCGACGCACTGGTCCAGGCATTCCACGGCCTTGACCGCCGCTTCAAACACGCCACTGTGGCCGACCATGTCGCCGTTGGCATAGTTGACCACGATCACGTCGTAACGCTGGTTTTCGATGGCGTCGACGATGCGGTCGGTGACTTGCGGGGCGCTCATCTCTGGCTGCAGGTCGTAGGTGGCGACTTTCGGCGACGGGATCAGGATGCGCTCTTCGCCCGGGAACGGTTCTTCACGACCGCCAGAGAAGAAGAAAGTCACGTGGGCGTATTTTTCGGTTTCGGCGATCCGCAGCTGGGTCTTGCCGTTTTTCGCCAGGTAGTCGCCAAGTACGTTTTCCAGGCTGCCGGCGGCGAAGGCCGAAGGTGCGGGAATGCTGGCGGCGTATTGGGTCAGCATGACGAAACCGGCCAGTTTTGGCTGACGGGCACGCTCGAATTCCTTGAAATCGTCTTCGACGAATACGCGGGTCAGTTCGCGGGCGCGGTCGGCGCGGAAGTTCATGAACACCACGGCGTCACCGTCTTCGACTTTCACCGGCTCACCAATGGAGGTGGCTTTGACGAACTCGTCGCTCTCGCCACGCGCGTACGCGGCTTGCAGGCCTTCCTGGGCAGTGGCGGCGTTGAATTCGCCATGGCCGTCGGCGATCAGGTTGTAGGCCTGGGACACACGGTCCCAACGGTTGTCGCGATCCATGGCGAAGTAACGGCCGATGAGGCTGGCGATCCGGCCTTTGCCCAGGGCCTGGAAGGTGGCATCCAGCAGTTCGATCGACGATTGTGCGCTTTTCGGCGGGGTATCGCGGCCGTCGAGGAAGGCGTGCAGGTAGATTTTTTCAGCGCCGCGCTTGGCGGCCAGTTCGGCCATGGCGACCAGGTGATCCTGGTGGCTGTGCACCCCGCCATCGGACAGCAGGCCCATGAAGTGCACGGCTTTACCGGCGGCGACGGCTTTGTCCACGGCGGCGCAGATGGTCGGGTTCTCGAAGAACTCGCCGTCGCGGATCGATTTGGTCACGCGGGTGAAGTCCTGATAAACCACGCGGCCGGCGCCGAGGTTCATGTGGCCGACTTCGGAGTTGCCCATCTGGCCGTCCGGCAGGCCGACGTCCATGCCGCTGCCCGAAATCAGGCCGTTGGGCACGGTGGCCCACAAACGGTCCAGTACAGGCTTCTTCGCCGCAAAGATGGCGTTGGATTCAGGGCTCTCACTGTGACCGAAGCCGTCGAGAATAATCAGGACCAAAGGTTTAGGCGTGGTAGTCATGGAGTCCGCTCGTGGCTGAATTAAAAGAGGGCGATGGAAAAGGGAGTGGCAGTTTAAAGCGAAGTTCCGGCCACGTCACCGCCGGACGGGGTTTGGCCCACCATAGTGGCTGTGTATACTGGCCGACATTTTAACGCCCTGGAACCTCCTTCGATGGTTGCTCACCTGATTGAATTTGCCACTAACCACTACATCCTCGTCGGTATCTTCGTCGTACTGCTGGCGTTGCTGATTGCCTACCAGATGCAGGGCGGCGGTCGTAGCCTGAGCACTGGCGAACTGACCGGCCTGGTCAACAAGGACGCCGGCGTGGTGATCGATATTCGTCCAACCAAGGACTTCGCTGCCGGTCACATTGTAGGCGCGTTGAACATTCCCCACGACAAGCTTGCCGCACGCGTCGGCGAGCTGGAAAAGCACAAGGCCAAGACCATCATCCTGGTCGACGCCATGGGCCAGACGGCCGGCACCCACGCTCGCGAGCTGGTGAAGGCAGGTTTTACCGCCGCCAAGCTGTCCGGTGGTGTTTCCAGCTGGAAAGCCGACAATCTGCCGCTGGTGAAGTGATATGAGCAACGTCGTCGTCTATTCCAGCGATTACTGCCCTTATTGCTCCCGAGCCAAGTACCTGCTCGAGAACAAAGGCGTGGCCTTCGAAGAGATCAAGGTCGATGGCAAGCCGCAGGTGCGCGCCGCAATGGCTCAGAAAGCCGGACGTACGTCCGTGCCGCAGATCTGGATCGGCAGCACCCACGTTGGCGGTTGTGATGATTTGTTCGCCCTGGAGCGCGCCGGCAAGCTCGACGCGCTGCTCAAGGCCTGAATTCCATACCCTATAAAAGCCCAAGATCAGAAAGGATCTGAGATGACTGACCAACAGAACACTGCAGCCAGCGAAGAAGTAACCGCACCGCAATTCTCCTTGCAGCGCATCTACGTACGTGACTTGTCCTTCGAAGCCCCGAAAAGCCCGGCGATCTTCCGCCAGCAGTGGGAGCCGAGCGTCGGTCTGGATCTCAATACCCGTCAAAAGGCGCTGGAAGGCGACTTCCACGAAGTCGTGCTGACCCTGTCGGTCACCGTGAAGAACGGTGAAGAAGTGGCGTTCATTGCCGAAGTGCAACAGGCCGGTATCTTCCTGATCAAGAATCTGGACGACGCTTCGATGAGCCACACCCTGGGCGCATTCTGCCCGAACATCCTGTTCCCGTACGCTCGCGAAGCGCTGGACAGCCTGGTGACCCGCGGCTCGTTCCCGGCCCTGATGCTGGCTCCGGTGAACTTCGACGCGCTGTACGCGCAAGAGCTGCAACGCATGCAGGCGACAGGCGACGCTCCGACCGTGCAATAAAAGAGCTTCGTTTGCTCCATGAAAAAAGCGCCTATTCAGAGGCGCTTTTTTCATGGAGCAAACGAAACCTGTAGGAGCTGGCTTGCCAGCGAAGGGGCCATCACGTTTAGTCTTTGTGCTGGCTAATACAACGCTTTCGCTGCGATGCGGCGACCCGACAAGCCAGCTCCTACAAGGACAGCGGTGCTATTTGAAGCCGTTCTGGCGCCAGGCTTCGTAAACGGCGACTGCGACAGTGTTGGACAGGTTCAGGCTGCGGCAGCCTTCCCGCATCGGCAGGCGCAGGCGTTGTTCGCCTGGCAGGGCGTCGAGCACCTCGGCGGGCAAGCCACGGCTTTCCGGGCCGAACAGGAATGCGTCGCCCGGTTCGAAACTGGCGTCATGAAACGGTCGCGAGCCCTTGGTGGTAAAGGCAAACACCCTTGGATGACCGAGGCTTTCCAGGCAGCTGGCCAGGTCTGCGTGGCGTTGCAGGGTGGCATACTCGTGGTAATCGAGGCCGGCCCGGCGCAGGCGCTTGTCGTCCATCTCGAAGCCCAGCGGTTCGATCAAATGCAGGTGGCAGCCACTGTTGGCGCACAGCCTGATAACGTTGCCGGTGTTCGGCGGAATTTCTGGTTGGAAAAGGATGACGTGAAACATGCACGGCTCCGAAGGTAAAGATGAGCGGCATTCTACGCCGCAAGCCGACCCTCGTTCGAAACTATTCCCGCGTGTGATGGCTTCACTGGCAATTGTCGGGGTCATGGTGGGGCTGATGATCGGTCGCCTGACCACTCCCGACCCCAGTCAATTGCAGCAGGTCGAGGTGACTGGCGACGGGCTGGTGGTGTGGTTCAACAACGAACCCAAGACCCACGGCGAGATCGTCGATGGTAGCGTTGCGCTGCTGTTCGAGGCTGATGGCACGACGCAGAAAGGCCAGCTCAAGCTCCATGACAAGGACGTGAACTGGCGCGTGCGTAAAAGTGATGGGGGATTGTTGCTGACGCTGGTGGCGGCCCGACCCCTGCAGGGTGAGTGGGGCGGTAGCGAGGTCGATGACCGCTGGCGACTGGAGATCCATCTCCGGGAGCAATAAAAGAGGGGAATCCCCGGCCTGCCTGTACCAAGGTCCCCAAAACGGGAGGGTTCGCGCATGGCGTCTGAACCCGGTGTAAAGAAGGAATCCCCGGCCTGCCTGTACCAAGGACCCCAAAACTGGGGGCTCGTCGCTTGTGCGGTGTGAGCCCGGTGTAAAGAGGGGAATCCCCGGCCTGCCTGTACCAAGGTCCCCGAAACTGGGTAGTGATCTGAATCACTGATGAGACTATTGCAGGGGGCGTGCCAGGTTTTAACAAGTTGAAACAGAAAGTCGTCTGCAGACGCCGAAAGCCCCGGAATCCGGGGCTTTCGTGTTTTTTCGATAGGGGTTCGATTGCGAGCGCAGGCGGTATTTGCGATCAGTCGCGGTGCGCGATTGCGGGTCACGGTGCATTGGTGCGGTGCACTCGGGTGTTTGAAAGGCAAAAAAAATCGCAGCCTTCGGCAGCTCTTGTAGGAGCTGCCGCAGGCTGCGATCTTTTCGCTGACGCCTAGGTTCTTAAGCCAACCTTAGCCCTCATCCCCCTCATCATCATCCCCACCATCAACCTTCATCCCCAGCTCCTTGATCTTGCGAGTCAGGGTATTACGCCCCCAACCCAGCAACACGGCGGCATCGCGGCGGCGACCGGCGGTGTGCTTGAGGGCGGTTTCGATCATGATCCGCTCGAAAGTCGGCACCGCACTGTCCAGCAGGCTGGACTGACCGCGAGCCAGGGCCTGGTCGGCCCATTGGCGCAGCGCCTGTTCCCAGTTGGTCACCGGCGCCGAATCCTGCGGAAGGCTCAGCAGCTCCGGTGGCAGGTCGCCGATATGCACCTCGCGACCCGAAGCCATCACGGTGATCCAGCGACAGGTGTTCTCCAGCTGGCGCACGTTGCCCGGCCACGGCAGGTTCTTCAGGTATTCCTCGGTTTCGCTTTTCAGCAGCTTCGGCTCGACGGCCAGCTCCTGGGCGGCGCGGCTGAGGAAATGCTTGGCCAGGGTCGGGATGTCTTCGCGACGATCCGACAGGCGCGGGATATGGATGCGGATCACGTTGAGGCGATGGAACAAGTCCTCACGAAATTTCCCGGCATGCACCAGGGTTTCCAGGTTCTGGTGCGTGGCGGCAATGATCCGTACATCGACTTTAACCGGCACGTGACCACCGACGCGGTAGAACTCGCCATCGGCCAGGACCCGCAGCAAGCGAGTCTGGGTGTCGGCCGGCATGTCGCCGATTTCATCGAGGAACAGCGTGCCGCCATCGGCCTGCTCGAAACGCCCGCGACGCAGGTTGGCGGCGCCGGTGAACGCGCCTTTTTCATGACCGAACAGCTCGGATTCCATCAAGTCCTTGGGAATTGCCGCCATGTTCAGTGCGATGAACGGCGAAGCGGCCCGCGGGCTGTGGCGGTGCAGGGCGTGGGCCACCAGCTCTTTACCGGTACCGGATTCGCCGTTGATCAGCACAGTGATGTTGGAGTGGCTCAAGCGCCCGATGGCGCGAAACACTTCCTGCATCGCCGGCGCTTCGCCGATGATTTCCGGGGTTCGGGTCAGTGCAACCGGGACTTCCAGGCCTTGCTGTTCCTGGGCGTGCTGGTTGGCACGCTTGACCAAGGACACCGCCTCGTCGACATCGAATGGCTTGGGCAGGTACTCGAATGCACCACCCTGATAGGACGCGACAGCGCTGTCCAGATCGGAGTGCGCGGTCATGATGATCACTGGCAGCCGTGGGTGTTGCTCGCGAATCCGCGCCAGGAGGTCCAGGCCGCTGGCACCGGGCATGCGGATGTCGGAGATGATCACGTCCGGCTGCTGGCGCGCCAGGCGGCTCATCACGCCATCGGCGCTGTCGAAGCTTTGCGTGGTCATGCCTTCCTGCTGCAAGGCTTTTTCGAGGACCCAACGGATAGAACGGTCGTCATCGACGATCCACACGGTTTCACTACGGCTCATGTCGATGTGGCTCCTTGTTCCAGTGGCAGAAAGATCGAGAAGGTGGTGTGGCCGGGGTGGCTGTCACATTCGATCAGGCCCTGGTGCTGGCTGATGATGTTCTGGGTAATGGCCAGGCCCAGCCCGGTACCGTCCGGACGGCCGCTGACCATGGGGAAGAAGATGGTTTCCTGAAGATCCGCAGGAATGCCCGGACCGTTGTCGATGATTTCGATCTTGGTCACCAGGCGATGGCGCACGTGGCCAATGGTGAACTGGCGCATGGCGCGGGTGCGCAGGGTGATGCGGCCCAGGCGCAGCTCGTTCTGGCTGCTGATGGCCTGCATCGCATTGCGCACGATATTCAGCACGGCCTGGATCATCTGTTCACGGTCGATCAGGACGTCTGGAATGCTCGGGTCGTAGTCGCGCACCAGAGTGATGCAGCCCTGGCTCTCGGCCTCGACCAGATGGCAGACGCGCTCCAGCACTTCATGAATGTTGCACATGGCCAGCGATGGCAGTTTGTTCGAGCCGAGCATGCGGTCGACCAGGTTGCGCAGGCGGTCGGCCTCTTCAATGATGACATTGGTGTAGTCGCGCAGGCTTTCTTCCGGCAGCTCGCGGGCCAGTAGCTGCGCCGCGCCGCGAATACCGCCCAGGGGATTCTTGATTTCATGGGCCAGGCCACGCACCAGCATCTTGCTGGTTTCCTGCTTCGACAGCTGCGCCTCTTCCTTGGTGATGCGCAGCAAGCGGTCGCGGGGATGGACTTCGAGCAGGAGCAGGGTGTCGCCATTGCTCAGGATCGGCGTTACCGCGTAATCGACCGTCAGGGTCTGGCCGGTGAGGGCGGTGAGCATGGCTTCGCGCTTGGTGAACGGATGCGCCTGTTGCACCGCCTGGCGCAACGAATTGAGCGCCTCGGTAGATTCGGTGAACAGCTCGCTGATGAACTGCCCATGGCTGCGCTGGCCGCTGATGGCCAGGAGCATTTCCGCCGCGGGGTTCATGTACTCAAGGCGCAATTCGGCGTTGAGCAGGATGGTGGCGGTGGTCAGGTTGTCGAGAAGCAAGCGATGCAGTGCGTCACTGATGGTCATTCAGGACCTCTTTTGGAGCAGGGCGCGCGCATGAATAAAGCGCTGATGCGAGGAAAATGCAAAAACCAAACCAAGGCTCCGAAAAGAAGCGCTTAACCCCTGAAACAGGCGTTTGACGCTCGATTGCGTGGCGTTCTGCCAGCCTTCGCGGGTAGTTTCGAACCAAAATGGGCTGCAATGTGCGCGGGGTGCAACCATTCGCACCAATATAGTGCGCAAAGCTGAACGAGGTGAGGAGTCCTTCAGCGTTTGTGCACCCGCTGCAATGTGAAGGTGACGGTAGGGCTTTGCTGGACGATGGTTTCGCCACTGACGACTTGTACGGCGAGGCTGTGCAAGCCGCGGTCGATGTTCACCAGTTGCAGGATCGGCACGTTGCTGGGCTGGCCATAAGGCTGGTCATCCAGCAACAGGCGCAGTAGATGCGGGCCTTGCAAGCGAGGTTCGATCAGCACGTTGACAGTGAAGGTGCCGTTGTTGGCGCGCAGGGCTTCGGTGGTGGGCAGGCCGGTGAGTTCCAGTACGTTGTAGGCGATGCTCTGCGGAACTTGCGCAGGGGTGGGTGTGGGAGGTGCTTGCGTGGGCTGGGGTTGAGCTCGGTTGAGCTGTGGCAGTTCGACCGGCTGCGCGGTGACGCCATCAGGTGGTTGATTGCTATACGCCGTGTTGCCTTGGGCATCGGTGTACTTGTAGATCTGCGCCGTAGCGGGCAGGGCGATCAGCAGCAGAATGAAGAGTAAACCACGACCCATGAAATCGACCGGAAACGAAAGCGATGGGGTGCAGCATAGGCCAGGAGAGGTGGCTGGCCCAAGCCGTTAACATGCGGGCATAAAAAAGGCCTCCCGAAGGAGGCCTCTCTTGTCACGCCGCTTGCGCAGGCGCTACCGGATCAGCAGCTGTAGTACAGCTCGTATTCCAGTGGGTGTACGAAGGTACGTACCTTGATTTCTTCTTCGCTTTTCAGGGCGATGTAAGCGTCGATGAAGTCGTCGCTGAAAACGCCGCCTTTGGTCAGGAACGCACGACCTTTGTCCAGCTCTTCCAGGGCTTCTTTCAGGCTGCCGCAAACTTGTGGGATCTCTTTCGCCTCTTCAGGCGGCAGGTCGTACAGGTTTTTGTCAGCTGCATCGCCAGGGTGGATCTTGTTCTGGATGCCGTCCAGGCCAGCCATCAGCAGTGCGGCGAAGCACAGGTACGGGTTGGCAGCCGGATCCGGGAAGCGAGCTTCGATACGGCGGGCTTTCGGGCTCGACACGTAAGGAATACGGATCGAAGCGGAACGGTTGCGAGCCGAGTAGGCCAGCATTACCGGCGCTTCGAAGCCTGGAACCAGACGCTTGTAGGAGTTGGTAGCCGGGTTGGTGAAGCCGTTCAGGGCCTTACCGTGCTTGATGATGCCGCCGATGAAGTACAGGGCGGTATCGGACAGGCCGGCATAACCTTCGCCAGCGAAGGTGTTCTTGCCTTCTTTCCAGATGGACATGTGCACGTGCATGCCCGAGCCGTTGTCGCCGTACAGCGGCTTAGGCATGAAGGTAGCGGTGCGGCCGTAGGCGTCGGCAACGTTGTGCACGACGTACTTCAGGGTTTGGGTTTCGTCGGCTTTCTTCACCAGGGTGTTGAACTTGACGCCGATTTCGTTCTGGCCGGCAGTTGCCACTTCGTGGTGGTGAACTTCGACGGTCAGGCCCATTTCTTCCAGCGCGTTGCACATGGAAGTACGGATTTCGTGGTCGTGGTCGAACGGTGGCACCGGGAAATAGCCGCCTTTGACGCCTGGACGGTGGCCCTTGTTGCCGCCTTCGATGTCCTGGTCGGACATCCAGGAACCCTGTTCGGAGTAGATCTTGAACATGGAGCCGGAAATGTCGGACTTGAACTTCACTTGGTCGAAGATGAAGAACTCTGGCTCTGGGCCGGCGAATACGGTGTCACCGATACCGGTGGCTTTCAGGTGCTCTTCGGCGCGCTTGGCGATCGCACGTGGGTCGCGGTCGTAGCCTTGCATGCTCGAAGGCTCGATGATGTCGCAGACCAGGATCAGGGTCGGCTCTTCGGTGAACGGGTCCAGGACAGCGGTGGAATCGTCCGGCATCAGGATCATGTCGGAGGCTTCGATGCCTTTCCAGCCAGCGATGGACGAACCGTCGAACATCTTGCCGACTTCGAAGAAGTCATCATCCAGCGCATCGCGAGCCGGCATGGTCACGTGGTGCTGAGTGCCTTTGGTGTCCGTGAAGCGCAGATCAATCCACTTGACGTCATGATCTTTAATGAGTTGAACCGACTTCGACATAGTGTCCTCCGGGTGGCTTAGGGCTGGTAGTGGATGCCCTTAATAGTTGGTGATGCCGGCGCGAATACTCTGCCAAGGCAACCTGCCTCACAAGGGAGCAAATTGCATGCCAGTGCCCCACCATGGGTTTTTTGCCCCAATTTCACGCTTATAGAGGTGCAAAGCGTATAAATGCGGAAAATAGCGCCCCTTAATGTAGCGCCTGATTCACAAAATGACCTGTTTTGGTGCGTGCAAAACCTTCTGCACATAAACTGGTTAAACCTTGAGCAATTTCCGCTATAATCCGCGCCCCCCTTTTTCGGCAGGCCTTGCGCGCGCTGTTTCCATGAAATTAATCGTAAAAGTCTTTCCCGAGATCACCATCAAGAGCCGCCCGGTACGGATGCGTTTCATCCGTCAATTGGCCAAGAACATCCGTGCCGTGCTCCGTGACCTGGACCCGGCTGTGGTGGTGAACGGTGTGTGGGACAACCTCGAGCTGGAAACCCGTGTCAGCGAGCCCAAGGCCCTGAAGGAGATGGGCGAGCGCCTGAGCTGCATGCCGGGCATCGCGCACTTCCTGCAGATCGACGAGTACCCGCTGGGTGACTTCGATGACATCGTCGAAAAGTGCAAGCAGCACTACGGCGACGCACTGGCCGGCAAGATCTTTTCGGTACGTTGCAAGCGCGCCGGCAAGCACCCGTTCAGCTCGATCGATATCGAGAAATATGTCGGCAGCCAGTTGCGCCGCCAGTGCGGTGCCGCCGGAATCGACCTGAAAAAGCCTGAAATCGAAGTCCGCATCGAAGTTCGCGACCAACGGTTGTTCGTGATCCACAGCCAGCACAACGGCATCGGCGGTTATCCGCTGGGTGCGCTGGAGCAAACGCTGGTCCTGATGTCCGGTGGCTTCGATTCCACCGTCGCGGCCTACCAGATCATGCGACGCGGCCTGATGGCGCATTTCTGCTTCTTCAACCTGGGCGGACGTGCCCACGAATTGGGCGTAATGGAAGTCGCGCATTTCATCTGGAAGAAGTACGGCAGCTCGCAACGCGTGTTATTTGTCAGTGTGCCGTTCGAGGAAGTGCTGGGAGAAATTCTCGGAAAAGTCGATAACAGTCATATGGGCGTAGTATTGAAGCGTATGATGTTGCGCGCTTCCTCACAAATTGCCGACCGACTGCATATCGAGGCACTGGTCACCGGTGAGGCGATCTCCCAGGTATCGAGCCAGACGCTGCCGAACCTGTCCGTGATCGACTGCGTGACCGACAAGCTGGTCTTGCGTCCGCTGATCGCCAGTCACAAGCAGGACATCATCGACCTGGCCAACGAAATCGGCACCGCCGACTTCGCCAGGCACATGCCGGAGTACTGCGGGGTCATCTCGGTGAACCCCAAGACCGCTGCCAAGCGCCATCGCGTGGAGCACGAAGAGAAAGAGTTCGACATGGCAGTCCTCGAGCGTGCGCTCGAGAACGCCAAGCTGGTACCGATCGATCGCGTGATCGACGAATTGGGCCAGGATCTGCAAATTGAAGAAGTCAGCGAAGCGCTGGCCGGTCAGATCGTCATCGACATCCGTCACCCGGATGCCGCTGAAGACGACCCGCTGGACCTCGCTGGCATCGAGGTACAAACGATGCCGTTTTATGCACTGAACGCTCGTTTCAAGGAACTGGACCCTACTCGCCAGTACCTGCTTTATTGCGACAAAGGCGTGATGAGTCGCCTGCATGCCCACCATTTGCTCAGTGAGGGGCATGCCAATGTGCGCGTTTATCGACCGAGCTAAGTGCCCGGGGCTGTTTGCCTGTGGCTTGCGTCACCGGCCCCCCGACGCCGCCGTCAAGCTGTAACGGCAAGGCCTGACTCTACTGTAAATCGCTGCCAAGACTTGTCAGCACACCGAATCCTCTGATCGAGATACACAAGTGATCGAAAATCTACGCAACATCGCCATCATTGCTCACGTTGACCATGGTAAAACCACCCTGGTAGACAAACTCCTGCGTCAATCCGGCACCCTGGAGCGCAACGAGCTCAACGACGAGCGCGTGATGGACTCCAACGACCAGGAAAAAGAGCGCGGTATTACCATTCTGGCGAAAAACACCGCCATCAACTGGAACGGCTACCACATCAACATCGTGGACACCCCGGGCCACGCCGACTTCGGCGGCGAAGTTGAACGCGTAATGTCGATGGTCGACTCCGTTCTGCTGCTGGTTGACGCTCAAGACGGCCCTATGCCGCAAACCCGTTTCGTGACCAAGAAGGCTTTCGAAGCCGGCCTGCGTCCGATCGTGTGCATCAACAAGGTTGACCGTCCAGGCGCGCGTCCGGACTGGGTTCTGGACCAGATCTTCGACCTGTTCGACAACCTGGGTGCCACCGAAGAACAGCTGGACTTCAAAGTCGTCTACGCCTCGGCCCTGAACGGTATTGCCGGTCTGGACCACAACGAAATGGCTGAAGACATGACCCCGCTGTACCAGTCGATCGTCGACAACGTACCGGCGCCGGCTGTTGACCGTGACGGTCCGTTCCAGATGCAGATCTCCGCACTGGACTACAACAGCTTCCTGGGTGTTATCGGCGTTGGCCGTATCGCTCGTGGTCGCGTCAAGCCGAACACCCCGGTTGTCGCTATCGGCGCCGACGGCAAGAAGCGTAACGGTCGTATCCTGAAGCTGATGGGTCACCACGGTCTGCACCGTGTAGACGTTGAAGAAGCTGCAGCAGGCGACATCGTGTGCATCAGCGGTATGGAATCGCTGTTCATCTCCGACACCCTGTGCACCCCGGACAACGTCGAAGCGATGAAGCCGCTGACCGTCGACGAGCCAACCGTTTCCATGACCTTCCAGGTAAACGACTCGCCATTCTGCGGTAAAGAAGGCAAGTTCGTGACTTCCCGTAACATCAAGGAACGTCTGGACAAAGAGCTGCTGTACAACGTTGCACTGCGCGTTGAAGAAGGCGACTCGGCTGACAAGTTCAAGGTTTCCGGCCGTGGCGAACTGCACCTTTCGGTACTGATCGAAACCATGCGTCGCGAAGGCTTCGAAATGGCTGTAGGCCGTCCGGAAGTGATCATCCGTCTGGTTGACGGCGTGAAGCACGAACCGTACGAAAACGTCACCATCGACCTGCCGGAAGAATCCCAGGGCAAGGTGATGGAAGAGATGGGCCTGCGTAAGGGCGACCTGACCAACATGGTGCCGGATGGCAAGGGCCGTGTACGTCTGGAATACAACATCCCTGCTCGTGGTCTGATCGGTTTCCGTAACCAGTTCCTGACCCTGACCAACGGTGCTGGCATCCTGACCTCGATCTTCGACCGTTACGACGTGATGAAGTCCGGCGACATGTCCGGTCGTCAGAACGGCGTTCTGGTTTCGGTTGAAACCGGCAAGGCACTGACCTACTCCCTGGAAACCCTGCAGGCGCGTGGCAAGCTGTTCGTAGAACACGGTCAGGAAATCTACAACGGTCAGATCGTTGGCCTGAACAGCCGTGACAACGACCTGGGCGTTAACCCTACCAAGGGCAAGAAGCTCGACAACATGCGTGCTTCGGGTAAAGACGAAACCATCGCCCTGGTTCCACCTGTTCGCTTCACCCTGGAACAGGCTCTGGAATTCATCCAGGACGATGAGTTGTGTGAAGTGACGCCTAAGTCCATCCGTCTTCGCAAGAAGATCCTGGACGAAAGCGAGCGTACCCGCGCTGCCAAGAAAGCCAAGGCGTAAGATTTAGCCCCGGCTGAACAAAAACGCCCCCGGTCGAGAGACCGGGGGCGTTTTTGTTTGTCTGCAATTTAGGGGTTGTTTGTGCTGGCCCCTTCGCTGGCAAGCCAGCTCCTACAGGGTTTTGTGTCGTACGCTTTGTAGGAGCTGGCTTGCCAGCGAAGGCGGCCGAACAGCCGCCGCAGAAATCAGGAAATATCAGAACCGCTCAATCGACCGCGAATTGGTTTCACGCACCACTTCTTTCGGCTTGTAAGCGCAATACCCCGGCCGCGGGCCGATTTTCGGGTGGTTACGGCAGGTATCCGGGCGCTTATCATAAATAGTGCACAGACGGCTCTTACGATCCAGGTACAGGCAATCGTTGTTGCTCATGCGCTGGAGGGTGAAGATTCCTGACTTCTGATTAAAGCGCTCGACCAGACCTTCCTTTTGCAGGCGTTTGGCGATGTTCTTCGGCGGATCACCCAGCTCGAACTCATCGACCACGCCGATGCGGATCAGATCCTTGATCTTGACCTCGACGGGCAGGGTGCAACAGCTGGACATGCACGAGCCGCACATCGGGGCAGAGTACTTGGCCCAGGTATCGAGTCGGTCGATCTCCGCGGCGGCGATCAGGTTGGGCTTCATCATCGGTTGTTACCAGCGTGTGCATCAGGGCGCGCGATCATACCGGGACTGGTGGATTTTTGAACAACCTTTCGCCAGTTTTTTTTCGCGGGCACCCGGCAGCACCGCTAATCCGGCACGGCCCCTGCATTGATTCAGGTACACGACAATGTATTGCCGGCCTTACGCGCATTAACAGGAAAAACTGCCGAACCAGAGTCTATACCGTCTGTCAGACCGTCTAGTCTCAGACAATTCCAAGCTCGCTCGAGGTCCTATCGATGACTCAAGAACCACTTGTTCGCGAAGCAGAGGTGGCCGCATTCCGCGACGCCGTCTTGACCAAACTCACCTACGCGGTGGGCAAAGACCCGGATCACGCCTTCGACCATGACTGGTTCGAAGCCATCGCCCTGGCAGCGCGAGATCACATGGTCGAGCACTGGATGGACCATACCCGGCAGATCTACCGCAAAGGACAGAAGCGGGTTTATTACCTCTCCCTGGAATTCCTCATCGGCCGACTGCTCTACGACAGCCTGAGCAATCTCGGCCTGCTCGACGTGGCGCGCGAAGCCCTGACTGAACTTGGCGTCGACCTTGAACGCATCCGCTTGCTGGAGCCCGACGCGGCACTGGGTAACGGTGGCCTCGGACGACTGGCGGCGTGCTTCATGGAAAGCATGTCGACCCTGGGCATTGCCGGTCATGGTTACGGTATTCGTTACGAGCACGGCTTGTTCCGTCAGGCCGTCGTCGACGGCTGGCAACAGGAGCAGACCGAACACTGGCTGGATTTCGGCAACCCCTGGGAGTTCGAGCGACCGGAAGTGGTTTACCCGATCGGCTTTGGCGGCGGTGTCGAGACCGTGACCGATGAAAGCGGCAAGTCCAAGCAAGTCTGGCACCCGGCGGAAACCGTGCGGGCCATTGCCTACGACACGCCGGTGGTCGGCTGGCGCGGGGCAAGCGTGAACACGTTGCGGCTGTGGCGCGCACGGGCCATGGAAGATTTGCACCTGGAACGCTTCAATGCCGGTGACCACCTGGGGGCGGTGGCAGAAGTGGCCCGGGCCGAAAGCATCTCGCGGGTTCTCTACCCGGCGGACAGCACCGAGGCCGGCCAGGAACTGCGGCTGCGCCAGGAATACTTCTTCGTCGCCGCATCCCTGCAGGATTTGCTGCGTCGCCATCGCAACATGCACACCTCGGTACTGACCCTGGGCGATCATGCCGCGATCCAGCTCAACGACACCCACCCTTCGATCGCCGTGGCCGAGTTGATGCGCCAATTGGTCGACGTCTACGACGTGGCATGGGATGCGGCATGGCAGGTCACGGTCGATACACTTTCCTACACCAACCACACCTTGCTGCCCGAGGCGCTGGAAACCTGGCCGGTGGGTCTGATGGAGCGCATGCTGCCACGGCACATGCAGATCATTTACCTGATCAACGCCCAGCACATCGACTCGCTGCGGGCCAAGGGCATCCACGATTTCGACGTGCTGCGCGCGGTGAGTCTGATCGAGGAAGACAACGGCCGCCGCGTGCGCATGGGCAACCTGGCGTTCCTCGGCTCCCATAGCGTCAACGGCGTATCCGGCCTGCATACGCAACTGATGCGCAAGACGGTGTTCTCGGAGCTGCACAAGCTCTATCCGCAGCGGATCAACAACAAGACCAACGGCATCACGTTCCGCCGCTGGCTGTACCAGGCCAACCCGGAACTGACTTCGATGCTGGTCGATGCCCTCGGCCCGGACTTGCTGGACAAGCCCGAGGAGCGCTTGATCGACCTGCAGCCGTTCGCCGACAAGCCGGCGTTCCGCAAGGCGTTCGCCGAACAACGCCTGCACAGCAAAAAAGCCCTGGCCTACCTGATTCACGAACGATTGGGGGTGGCGGTCAACCCGGCGGCGATGTTCGACGTGCAGGTCAAGCGGATCCACGAATACAAACGCCAACTGCTCAACCTGATGCACACCGTGGCGTTGTACCAGGCGATTCGCGCCGAACCTGAAATCGACTGGGTACCCCGGGTGAAGATCTTCGCCGGTAAAGCGGCAGCCAGCTATCACCAGGCCAAGCTGATCATCAAGCTGACCAACGACATCGCCCGGGTGGTGAACAACGACCCGACCGTTCGCGGGTTGCTCAAGGTCGTGTTCCTGCCCAACTACAACGTCAGCCTGGCGGAGAGCATCATTCCGGCGGCGGATCTGTCCGAGCAGATCTCCACTGCGGGTTTTGAGGCCTCGGGCACCAGCAACATGAAATTCGGCCTCAACGGTGCGTTGACCATCGGCACGCTGGACGGTGCCAACGTGGAGATGTCCGAGCGCATCGGCGTCGAGAACATGTTCATCTTTGGTCTCAGCGCCCAGCAGGTTGAAGCGCGCAAGCAGAACCACGAGTTCAGCGCGGTGCCGGACATTGCCGCGTCCCATCGACTCAACGATGTACTGCAAGCCATTCGCGGCGGGGTGTTCTCGCCGGATGATCCGTCCCGTTACACCGGGCTGATCGATTCGCTGGTGGACTACGACCGCTTCCTGGTCTGCGCCGATTTCGATTCCTACTGGAATGCGCAAATGCGCGTCGAGGCCCATTGGCACGATGCCCAGCAATGGTGGCGATCGGCGGTGTTGAATACATCGCGGATGGGTTGGTTTTCGTCCGACCGGACGATTCGCGAGTACGCCACGGAAATCTGGAAGGCGTTGGAGTAACGCTTCCAGCGGTTCGATATACTGGCGGCCGCAAAAGATCGCAGCCGCAGGCGCGCCTGCAGGTAGGCGCTGCCTGCGGCTGCGATCTTTTTTGGAGCTGGCTGCGCTAATCTTCCTGGATTGCGCTTAGGGATATCGACCATGCAATGGATGTTCATGCTTGTGGGCCTGGTGCTCGGCTGGATACTCGACGAGTCGTTCAGCGATGCGTTGCTGGGCGCGTTGCTCGGGCTGGGTATCGGGCAGGCTGTTCGCATCGGCCGGCTGGGGTCGCAGGCCAACGAGCAGCGCCGCTTGCTTGAACAGGCGCAGCTTGCGCTGCGGGCGGTCGAGCAACGCCTGGCCGTGCTGGAAGATGCCGGTGTCAAGGTGCCTGAAGCCAGCGCAGCCGTTCCAGTTCCTGACATCATTGCCGCTCAAGCCCCCGTCGAAACCCCGGAACTGATCTGGGAACTGCCGCCCGAACTTGAACCGGTCGCCGCAGCGCAGCCCTTCGATGCCTGGAAATCAGCACCCGCCAACCGCGAACCTCAAACCCGCGACACGCCTTCCGGACCTGGCTTCATCGAGCGCGCCATCAACGCTGCACATGCGTGGCTGTTGGGCGGCAATACCGTGCTGCGGGTCGGTGTGCTGCTGTTGTTCCTCGGCCTGGCCTTCCTGCTGCGTTACGCCACCGAGGGCTTGGTAGTGCCGATCGAGTTGCGTTACGCCGGTGTCGCGGCTGCTGCATTGGGCTTGCTCGGCCTCGGCTGGTGGCTGCGAATCCGTAACAGCGCTTACGCCTTGATGTTGCAAGGCGCCGGTATCGCCGTGCTGTACCTGACGGTGTTTGCCGCCATGCGTCTGCATCCGTTGCTCGATCCCTCGGCGGCGTTTGGCCTGTTGGTCGCGGTGACGGTGTTTTCGGCGATTCTCGCCATTACCCAGGATGCACTGGGCCTGGCTGCCGCTGCGGCGCTGGGTGGATTCGCCGCGCCCTTGCTGGTGTCCACGGGGGCCGGCAGCCACGTCGCACTGTTCAGCTACTTCGCCTTGCTCAACGCCGGCATCCTCGTCATCGCCTGGTTCAAGGCCTGGCGCTTGCTGAATGTCATTGGCTTTACCGGCACCTTCAGTATCGGGGTCGCCTGGGGCTTGCGCTCTTATACGCCAGAGTTGCTGTGGAGCACCGAACCGTTCCTGATTCTGTTCTTCGTGATGTACCTGGCCATCGGCTTGCTGTTCACCCGGCGTAAATTGCTGCAATTGAGCGATGCGCCCGAGATCGACGGCCGGGAAGCGCTGTTGCGCTGGTCATCGCGCAAGGGTGATTACGTCGACGGCACGCTGCTGTTCGGTCCACCGTTGGTTGGCTTCGGGCTGCAGTTCGCCCTGGTTCAGCACCTGGAGTTCGCCGCTGCGTTCAGCGCCTTGGCCTTGGGCATGATCTATATGGGCCTGGCCCGACTGCTGATGCGTGGCCGTGCGTTGCTGCTGGGGGAAACTTGCCTGGCCCTGGGTGTGATCTTCACCAGCCTGGCGATTCCGTTGGGGCTCGATGCGCGCTGGACGACCGCCGCGTGGGCGGTGGAGGGCGCCGGGATCTACTGGCTCGGCCTGCGTCAGCAACGACCAGTGGCCCGGACCTTTGCCTTGCTGCTGCAACTGGGTGCGGCGCTGTCATTTCTCAGCGAGTTGGGTAGCGGACAAAGCAGCCTGATCAGCGGCGTGCCTTTGGGTGCGTTGTTGCTGGGCGGCGCGCTGCTATTCAGTTTCTACCAGTTGCGCAAAGCCTTGCCTGAGCAAACGCAGGCGTGGGAGCGCAAGGGCTTGCCGGTGCTCGCCTGTCTCGGCCTGACGTTCCTGTATCTGCTGGCGCCGCTGTTCTTCTTCAGCCATGGCACGGCGATCAGTTGGGCATTGGCGGGGCTCGCGACGTTGTGGGTCGGCCTGCGCCAGCCATCGCGCACGTTCCTGTTTACCGCGTTTGCCGTGCAGCTGCTGGCGGGTGGGTTATTCCTGGTGGCCGGCCCACCCCTCGGTGATGAGCGGGGGCTGTTGGCCCATGGCGGATTCTGGGCGCCGTTGGTGTTGGGACTGTCTGCGTTGATCGGTGCCTGGCGATTGCAGGTCGGCAACGCCACCATGGCGTTCGATGGATTGAGCCTGCAGCGGTTGTCCCAAGTATGGCTGGCGTGGGGCGCGGGTTGGTGGGCACTGGCGTGGCTCAGTGAAGTGCTGCGCTTTGCACCCTTGCCGCTGCAAGCGACGTTGCTGCTGGCTGTCGCGGCCGCGAGCGTTGCGTTGTGGACGGTGTTGGCACTGCGCCTGAAATGGCCGTCGCTGGGGCTGCTCTGCACCTTGCTGATGCCCGCTGCCGCGCTGGTGTTGCTGGCGGCCTGGCACTCGCGGTATCACCCGGCGGCCGATTTCGGTTGGCTGGTGTGGCCGACGGTGTTCGTGGTGCATTTCATTTCTCTGCGGCGTCTGGCGCCGATGCTGCCGGCGCTCGCGCTGGGTGCCGCGCATGTGATCGGTTGCTGGCTGCTGATCGGCGTGTTGGCCCTGGAGTTGCGTTACGGCCTGTTGCTGTTGTCCGAGCAGTACAACGCCTGGCGCTGGTTGGGTTGGGCGATTCTGCCAGGTCTGTATCTGCTGCTGATGGCGTCCCCGCGTGCCTGGCCCTGGCCGGTATCGGCTTATCCGCGCGAGTACCGCGTGTATGCCGCCGCGCCGTTGGCGTTGTTGATGCTCGGCTGGTTCTGGCTGGCTAATAGCGTCAGCGACGGCACCGCCGAGCCGCTGCCTTACGTGCCGCTGATCAATCCGCTGGAGTTGGGTTTGTTGTTCACGCTGTTCGGCGTGTATGTGTGGTCGCGCAGCGCCGTGACGCCACTGGCGATTCGCAAGGACTACACCGCATACGCCACGCAAGTGGTCGCGGGCGTCTCGCTGTTCGCCTTTTTCACCGCACTGGTGATGCGCGCGGCACACCATTGGGGCGGTGTGCCGTTCGAACTGGAGGCGTTGCTCGAATCCATGCTGGTCCAGGCCGGCCTGTCCATCGTCTGGACCCTGATGGCGCTGGGCTTGATGATCGGCGGCCATTTGCGTCATCGCCGTGAAGTCTGGTTGATCGGCGCAGCACTGATCGGCGTGGTGGTGGCGAAACTGTTTTTTGTGGAATTGAGCAACCGTGGCGGGCTGGCGCGGATCGTGTCGTTTATCGGCGTTGGCGTGTTGCTGCTGGTGGTGGGCTATTTCGCCCCGTTGCCACCCAGGCGCGTCGAGACCGTTGCGGACGCCGAGAAACCGGCGCCGCAAACCCAAGGAGTGTCGTCTTGAGTCGCAAGCTGAGCCTGGTCTGGTTAGGCCTCGTTGCAATGGGCGCGGCGCTGGGTGCCTCTGCCCAGGAAACACCGGCGGACTTCGCCACACAAGTGCCGCTGTCCGTGAGTGGCGAAGGTCCATGGTATCGCCTTGAGCTGCCCTTGGCCGTGCAACTGAGCGCACGTCAGGCCGACCTCAGTGATGTGCGCGTGTTCAACGCCGCTGGCGAACCGCAAGCCTATGCCCTGTCGCGGGCAATCGCGCCAGCTGAGGACAAGCGCACGCTGACCGACGTCAAATGGTTCCCGCTGTACGACTCGGCGGACGCTACCGGGAATGCGCCGAGCGTGCGCGTGCAATCGAGCGCCAATGGCACCTTGGTCCAGGTGCAGCCGTCCATTGCGCTGGAGGTAGGTGAAGAAGCGTTACGTGGCTGGCTGCTGGACACCAGCGCCATCAAGGCGCCATTGCAGCAACTGATTCTCGACTGGACCAGTGAGCATGATGGCTTCCAGCGGTTCAGCATCGAGGCCAGCGACGATTTGCAGCATTGGCGGTCCTGGGGCGAGGGGCAACTGGCGCGGCTGACGTTTGCCGATGAACGGGTCGAACAGCATGAGGTGGGCCTGCCGGGGCAATCGGCACGCTACCTGCGCTTGCTGTGGGAAACGCCGCAATCGGCGCCGATACTCACCTCGGCGCAACTGCAAAGCGCGCGCAGCTTGCCGCTGCCGTTGGTCTGGTCACACGCGTTGGCCGGCAGCAGCGTGAAGGCGGGTGAATACACCTGGCAATTGCCGAGAGTACTGAACGTCGAGCGTTTGCAGGTCGAGTTGAGTCAGCCCAATAGCCTGGCACCGGTCATCCTGTCCGGGCG
This sequence comes from Pseudomonas sp. MHK4, assembly GCF_054600775.1. Lineage (NCBI taxonomy): Bacteria > Pseudomonadati > Pseudomonadota > Gammaproteobacteria > Pseudomonadales > Pseudomonadaceae > Pseudomonas > Pseudomonas sp. MHK4. Next base: position 182,766 of record NZ_BAAIAK010000004.1, read on the forward strand.
TCGCGACAGTAGCTTGCCTTGGCAACCCTTGAGCAGCGGCTTGCTTTATCGCCTGATCCAGAGTGGCGAGGAGGTGATGCAAAACGAATTACATTTGCCGGGGCAGGCCGTGCAGCAGTTGAAACTGACCGTGGACGAGCGCGGCGGTGGCCTGGGCGCACAGGCGCCAACGGTGAAGTTCGCCGTGCGCGCAACGCAATTGGTGTTTCTGGCGCGCGGGCCCGGGCCCTTTACGCTGGTGCTGGGCAATGCGACGGCCAAGGCGGCGAGTCTGCCGTTATCGACGTTGATCCCCGATTACAGCCCGGCAAAGCTGGCGAAGTTGGGCCAGGCGTCGGTTGATGGCGGGGCGCTGCTTACCCCGGTATCGACCGTGCCGGTATCGGTGGGCACCGACTGGAAGAAATTCGGCCTGTGGGCGGTGCTGCTGCTCAGTGTTTTGTTTCTGGCGGCGATGGCCTTCAGCCTGTTGCGCAAGCCGCCAGCCAATCCCTGAGAATGCTCTCGAACGATGGATAAAATGCTGATATGCCCGCTATTTTTCGAACTACGCTGAACCCCGCGCATGAACTCTCTTGCGCCGATCACGTCTGATAGGAGGAAATGCGCCCCGACTCGCGTTAAACTGCGCGGGTTTTTAGTCCCCCATTCCACCGGAGCCTTCCATGTCCCGCGTTACCTTGAGTCGCTATTTGATTGAGCAGACCCGCAGCAACAACACTCCTGCCGATCTGCGCTTCCTGATCGAAGTGGTGGCGCGTGCCTGCAAGGAGATCAACCACGCCGTGTCCAAAGGCGCCCTCGGCGGCGTTCTGGGCAGCATGGGCACTGAAAACGTCCAGGGCGAAGTGCAGAAGAAGCTCGACGTGATCTCCAACGAGATCCTGCTCGAAGCCAACGAATGGGGCGGTCACCTGGCTGGCATGGCGTCCGAAGAAATGGACAATGCCTACCAGATCCCGGGCAAATACCCGAAAGGCGCCTACCTGTTGGTATTCGACCCGCTGGACGGTTCGTCGAACATCGACATCAACGCCCCGGTCGGCACCATCTTCTCGGTACTGCGTTGCCCGAACGAATACCTGAGCCAGAACGAGCCCTTGAACGAGAAGGCTTTCCTGCAGCCAGGTACCCAGCAAGTGGCTGCCGGTTACGCGATCTACGGTCCTCAGACCATGTTGATCCTGACCTTGGGCGACGGCGTGAAAGGTTTCACCCTGGACCGTGAAATGGGCAGCTTCGTACTGACCCACGAAAACATCACCATTCCTGAAACCACCCAGGAATTCGCCATCAACGCGTCCAACCAGCGTCACTGGGAAGCCCCGGTACAGCGCTACGTCGGCGAATTGCTGGCAGGCGATGAAGGCCCGCTGAAAAAGAACTACAACATGCGCTGGGTTGCCGCGATGGTGGCCGACGTGCACCGCATCCTGACCCGTGGCGGTCTGTTCATGTACCCACGCGACAGCCGCGAGCCCTCCAAGCCGGGCAAACTGCGCCTGATGTACGAGGCTAACCCGATGTCGTTCCTGGTGGAACAAGCGGGCGGCGCGTCCACCAATGGTCACCAGCGCATTCTCGACATCCAGCCTGAAGGTCTGCACCAGCGCGTAGCGGTGTTCCTCGGCTCGAAAGAAGAAGTCGCACGCGTGACGGCTTACCACAAGGAATAAACCATGGACGCGCCCTGGCAGCCGTTGCTCGATTGGTGGTTCGGTTCAGCCGAAACAGCCAGGGCAATCGCGGCTGACAAGAGCAAGTTGTGGTTCGGCAAGCGTGACAGCCAGGACCTCGAGGCGCGTGAGCGTTTCGGGGGCCAGGTCGAACAGGCACTGACCGGCGGATTGACCGAGTGGATGCAACGTCCCGAAGGTTGGCTGGCACTGGTGCTGTTGCTCGATCAACTCCCGCGCATGATCTTTCGCGACTCCCCCAAAGCCTTTTCCGGTGACCTGCGGGCCCAGAAGCTGGTCGCCCAGGGCATTGCCGCGGATTTCGATCGGCAATTGCAGCCGATTCAACGGGTGTTCATCTACCTGGTGTTCGAACACAGCGAGAACCTCGCGGTGCAGAACGAAGGCGTCTCGCGCTATATCGACCTGGTGGCGCAACAACCGGAGGCTGATCGGGCATTGTTTGCCGATTATCTGGATTTTGCCGAGCGGCATCAGCAGGTGATTGCGCAGTTTGGACGGTTTCCGCATCGCAATGCGGTGTTGGGGCGCGAGAGTACGGCTGAGGAATTGGTGTTTCTTTCGAAACCCGGGTCGCGCTTCTAAACGCTGCCTATGGATTGTCTTGAAGCAGCCGCTTCATCAGTAATGAGGGCAGGCTTTTTCGCGTATCGGCAATGATATGGACGAAGACTGTCTGTTCGCGAACCTCATAAATGACTCTGTTCATTCCTGAGAGGATCTGTCGATACTGGCTGAGATTCAGCTTCTCGATTTCTTCCGGTATCGACCCTGAATAGGGTTGCTCCCCCAAATGGCGGATGGCCGCCTTCAGGCTGGAGTAAGTGCTTTGCCAGGTTTGGCTTGAGAAATTTTTAATGAGATAGGTACGAAGTTCTTTCAAGTCTGTTTCGGCGGACTGAAGAATGACGACCGTTAAACTCATTGGTGGTCAGCCCTGTCCAAGTCGGCGAAAACATCCTCGGCCTCGCGAAACTTGCCTTCTACAATTTCACGATTGCCCATCGCAAGAAGCTTTAACAGGGCCATTGTGTCTTCCTGCTCTTCAAAGCTTTTTACGTCCATGACGACAAGCTTTGCTTCACCGTTTTGGGTGATCACCAATGGCTCGCGGCTTTCTGTGAGTGTTTTGACGATTTCCGCGGTATGACTTTTCAAATAGCTGATGGGCTTGATTTGAGATGAAAACTTCATGGCGGGGCTCCCGTCAAAATGAGTAAGACCGAGTTTAGTCTTAATTCAGTCTTGTGTCAGTGTGGGCTGACCGATGATTTATCAGCGTTACGGATGTTGCCTTCGCTGGCAAGCCAGCTCCTACAGGGATCTTTGTCGCACCGCCGATCACTGTAGGAGCTGGGCCAGCGAAGGGGCCGGTGATAGTGACTTAGATCCTGAAACTACCCACCAACTGTTTAAGCCGCGCCGCCTGCTGCTCAAGATCGGCACATGCGCGCAAGGTCGACTGCAGATTTTCCACGCCTTCCTGGTTCAACGTGTTGATCTCGGTGATGTCGACGTTGATCGATTCCACCACGGCCGTCTGCTCTTCCGTCGCGGTCGCCACGGATTGGTTCATGCCGTCGATCTCGCCGATGCGCTGGGTCACGCTACCCAGGCGCTCGCCGGCCTGGTTGGCGATACCGACGCTGCTTTCGCTCTGGCGCTGGCTGTCGGTCATGATCGTGACCGCTTCCCGGGCGCCAACCTGCAGTTCCTCGATCATCTTCTGTACTTGCTGCGCAGAGTCCTGCGTGCGGTGGGCGAGGTTGCGCACTTCGTCGGCAACCACCGCAAAACCACGTCCGGCTTCACCGGCGCGCGCGGCTTCGATTGCCGCATTGAGCGCCAGCAAGTTGGTCTGCTGGGAAATGCTGGTGATCACCTCCAGGATCTGCCCGATGTTGACGGTGTTGCTGTTGAGCGTCTCGATGTTGCCGCACGAGTCGCTGATTTTTGCCGACAGCTGGTGCATCGCCGAAATGGTTTTATCCACAACCTGCTGACCCTCTTCGGCCAACGTGCGCGCATCGCTCGAATGCTGCGAGGCGAGGGCGGCGTTCTGGGCAATCTCCTGGGCGGCGGCACCGAGCTGGTTGATCGCCGCGGCCACGCTGCTGGTGCGCGTGGCTTGCTGGTCGGAGTTGAACATTGACGAGTTCGAGGCGGCGACCACGCGCAGGGCCACTTCGTTGACCTGGCCCGTGGCCGAGGATACTTCGCTGATCGAGGTGTGGATGCGTTCGACGAAACGGTTGAACGACAGCCCCAGTGCGCCGAATTCGTCATGGCCGTGGATGGTCAGGCGTTTGGTCAGGTCTCCTTCGCCTTCGGCGATGTCGTGCATGGCACGGCCCATGGTCAGCAATGGCTGCATCAGGAAACTGATCAACATGCCCAGCAACGTGATGATGATCACCACTGCAATCACCATGGCGATGATCGCCGAGGTGCGAAATTCGCTCAGCATCGAGAACGCGGTGTCTTGATCCAGCACCAGCGCCACGTACCAATCTGCCGACGGCACGCCGTTGACGTGGGTGAAGGAGATGAACTGGCTTTTGCCGTCGATCTCGACTTCCTTCATGCCCGGGCTGACTTTCGGCGCACCGTTGGGGTAGGCGTCGGCCAGGTTCTTGAGGACCCATTTGCTGTCCGGGTGAATCAGGATCTTGCCGTCGGCCCCCACGATGAAGGCATGGCCGTGGCCGCCGAAGTTCAGTGAGTTGATGATCGCACTGACGCTGGACAGGTCGATGTCGGCGCCCGCAACGCCAATCATCTGGCCCTGGCGCTGGACCGCAGTGGCCACGGTGATCACCAGCTTGCCGGAGGAGGCGGCGATGTACGGCTCAGTGACGATGGTCTGTTGGGCGCTGTTGGCCGCCTTGTACCAACCGCGGGCGCGCGGGTCGTAGTCTGGCGCGCGATTGCCCGCCGGAACCGAGAACATCACGCCGTCGGCGCCACCGAAGTAACTCAGCTGGAAATTGCCGGTGTAGGCGGGCAGGTCGATGACCCGTTTCAGGCTGGCGGGGGCATTGCCATCGGCGCTGACCTGCTGGGCCATCGATTGCAGCAACTGCATGCGGCTTTCCAGCCAGGTCTGGATGTTACTGGTGGTCAGGCTGCCCAATTCCTGCATCGAGGCTTGGGTGCTGCTACGCAAGGTCTGGCGCTGGCGATAGTCGTTGAACAGGATGAAACAAGCGAATGCGACGGCCACCACGAGGGCGGCAGCCAACAGGATCTTGTGGCTGAATTTCATGTTTCTGGTCATGGGATGAGCTACCGCAGGAGATCGGGTCGACAAAAAGGGGAGGCAAATGCCACGGACGTGACTTTGCGTTGCCTGTATGTCGACTGAGCGGCGCCAAAGATTAGGCGCTTTGTGCAAAAAACGACGAAATACCCGATAGCCAAACGAAGTGGCTGATTATTCCTGCAAAGGTAGACGAGCGGCCTGACAAATAGCCCGTCGGGCAGGGAACCAGATAGGTGTTTTCTCTTCTAAGGTTCAGCTTGGCAGTCATGCCAATCCCTTCGTCCGTGGAGTTTTACATGTCGCTGCGATCCATCGCCCTGCTGTCGTTTTGCGTGTTGCTGGCTGCGTGCAGCAAGGTCAATCAGGAAAACTACTCGAAGCTGTCGTCAGGAATGGCCAAGGCCGAGGTCGAGACCCTGTTGGGCAAACCCGCCGATTGCTCAGGCGCGCTCGGCATGTCCAGTTGCACATGGGGCGACAAGAACAGCTTTATCAGCGTGCAGTTCGCCGGTGACAAAGTGTTGATGTTTTCCGGCCAAGGCCTGAAGTAAACCGGGGCCACGCGCCCACGGGAGAAAAACAATGAAGCGGTTATTGATCATGCTTTTTGCCGGCCTGGTATTGGCCGGCTGTGCCAGTTCTGGCCAGGATCCGTTGGCGCCCAAGACCGTCGACAGTGTCAACCTCAAGCGCTACCAGGGCACCTGGTACGAGTTGGCGCGAATGCCGATGTATTTCCAGCGCGACTGCGCGCAATCCGAAGCTCATTACACGCTCAAGCCTGACGGTAACGTCGCGGTGTTGAATCGCTGCCTGACGGCGCAGTGGCAATGGGAAGAGGTCAAGGGCACGGCTTACCCGCAAGTGCCCGGCAAGAGCGACAAATTATGGGTCGAATTCGATACCTGGTTTTCCAGGCTGATTCCGGGCGTGGCGAAGGGTCAATACTGGGTGTTGTACGTCAGCGATGACTACAAGACCGCGATTGTTGGGGATCCGAGCCGGAAATATCTGTGGCTGTTGTCGCGTACCCCGACCGTCAACGGCGTGGTGCGTGAAGAATTGCTGAGCAAGGCACGTCAGCAGGGTTACGATACGACGCGGCTGATCTGGCGGGCGTCGGATACGCAGATGGCCAAGACCTCGAACTGATCACGCAACCCCTTTGTAGGAGCTGGCTTGCCAGCGATGGCGGTCTGTCAGGCAACAATGATGTTGAATCTGACGGCCTCATCGCTGGCAAGCCAGCTCCTACAGGGTTTTTGGTCAGCCCAGGAGTTCGCGCAGGACCTGGGTGAAGGCGCGATTGCTTTCCTCTTCCCCGGCATGCCGCCCGTCACGCACGACCCACTGGCCATTGACCAGCACGTCGCGCACCTGGCGATCGCCACCGGCAAACAACCAACGATTGAGAATCCCGTCGCCACTGGCGGTCGCCAGGTACGGATCGTTGCCGTCCAGCACCAGCCAATCGGCACGCTTGCCGACTTCCAATGCACCGATCGGTTGCCCCAGCGCTTGGGCACCGCCGTCCAGTGCCGCATCAAACAGCGTGCGACCGACCATCGGCTGATCCGCGCCATACAGGCGATTGCGCCGTTGATCACGCAGACGCTGGCCGTATTCCAGCCAGCGCAACTCTTCCACCACGCTCAATGACACGTGGCTGTCGGAACCGATGCCCATGCGCCCGCCTTGGGCGAGGAAATCCACGGCCGGGAAAATCCCGTCGCCCAGGTTGGCCTCGGTGGTCAGGCACAGGCCGGCGATGGCTTGGCTCCTGGCCATCAGCGTGACTTCTTCCGGGTTGGCGTGAGTGGCGTGGACCAGGCACCAGCGCTGCTCGACTTCGACGTTTTCGTACAGCCATTGCAGCGGACGGCGACCGCTCCAGCTCAGGCAGTCGTCGACTTCCTTCTGCTGCTCGGCGATGTGGATGTGCACCGGGCATTGCTTGTCGCTGGCCGCCAGCACTTCGCTGATCTGTTGTGGTGTGACCGCGCGCAATGAGTGGAAACACAATCCCAGGGACTGAGCCGGTTGCTGCGCCAGTATCGGCTGCAGGCGTGATTGCAGCTTGAGGTAGTTTTCGGTGCTGTTGATAAAACGGCGCTGACCGTCGTTCGGGGTCTGTCCGCCGAAACCTGCATGGCTGTAGAGCACTGGCAACAGGGTCAGGCCGATACCCGCAGAACTGGCCGCCTGGCTGATGCGCAGGGCCAGTTCGGCTGGATCCGCGTAAGGCTGGCCGCTCGTGTCATGGTGCACGTAATGAAATTCGGCCACCGAGGTGTAACCGGCCTTGAGCATTTCGATGTACAGCTGTCGGGCAATGACGCCCAATTGCTCCGGGCTGATTTTTCCGACGAGGCGATACATCAAATCGCGCCAGGTCCAGAAACTGTCGTTCGGATTGCCCGCCACTTCCGCCAGCCCGGCCATGGCCCGCTGGAAGGCGTGGGAGTGCAGGTTCGGCATGCCCGGCAGCAGCGGACCGCTCAGCCGTTCGGCGCCATCTGCATGGGAATTGGCCTGGATATGGGTCAAGACGCCGTCGGCGCTGACCTCAAGACGTACATTGTTGGCCCATCCGTTAGGCAGCAGCGCGCGTTCGGCAAAGAAGGCGGACATGGTTCAGCACCCCATCGTGTGTTATTTGTATATACATATACAGACGTTTGCCTGCCCGGTAAACTCCGGCAAGCTAGCGACATCAACCAAATGACCAAGGATTAACCGTGCCGACTCCGCCTCCAGTCTCACCGTTGGCCGCGAACATGGGCGACAGTCCGGCGCCCCTGTACGCTCGCGTCAAACAGATGATCACCCAGCAAATCGACAGTGGAAACTGGCCACCGCACTACCGCGTTCCGTCGGAAAGCGAGCTGGTCAGCCAGCTGGGTTTCAGCCGCATGACCATCAACCGCGCCTTGCGCGAAATGACCGCCGACGGTCTGTTGGTGCGCATGCAAGGTGTCGGCACCTTCGTTGCCGAGCCGAAAAGCCAGTCCGCCCTGTTCGAAGTGCACAACATCGCTGACGAAATCGCCTCCCGTGGCCATCGCCACACCTGCAAGGTGATCACCCTTGAAGAAGAGGCTGCTGGCTCCGAACGTGCCCTGGCGCTGGACATGCGCGAAGGCCAGAAGGTTTTCCACTCGCTGATCGTGCATTTCGAAAACGACATTCCGGTACAAATCGAAGACCGTTTCGTCAACGCGTTGGTGGCGCCTGAGTACCTCAAGCAGGATTTCACCCTGCAAACACCGTACGCCTACCTGAACCAGGTCGCGCCGCTGACCGAAGGCGAGCACGTGGTCGAGGCGATCCTGGCCGAGCCATCCGAATGCAAGCTGCTGCAAATCGAAAAAGGCGAGCCGTGCCTGCTGATCCGTCGCCGCACCTGGTCTGGCCGCCAGCCGGTGACCGCCGCTCGTTTGATCCACCCCGGTTCCCGTCATCGTCTGGAAGGTCGGTTTCATAAATAGAGAGCATAAATGAATCAGTTGAAGGTCTTACGCGCCAAAGACTACCCGCGCATGCCGTGGAAGAACGGCGGCGGCAGCACTGAAGAAATTACCCGCGATGCTGGCACTGGCCTGGATGGCTTCGGCTGGCGCTTGTCGATTGCCGATATCGGTGAGTCGGGCGGGTTTTCCACCTTTGCCGGTTATGAGCGGGTGATCACCGTTTTACAGGGCGACGGCATGACCCTGACGGTGGATGGGCAGAATGCTCGGCCACTGTTACCGCTGGACCCGTTTGCCTTCAGCGGTGAAAGCAAGGTGTCCTGCACATTGCTCGGTGGGCCGATCCGCGATTTCAACCTGATTTATGCACCGCAGCGTTATGGAGCGCGGTTGCAGTGGTTGAGTGGCGAGCAGCGGTTCTTCAGTTCGGCGGGGACTGTGCTGGTGTTTAGTGTCAGCGAAACGCTGGAGGTGAAAGTCGGTAACAGTGCTTCGCAGCTTGGTCGGCATGATTGCCTGCAACTGGGCGGTAACACCGCTCTGCTGAACATATCCGTCAATGGCGCATGCTGCGTGATTGAACTGACTGCACACTGATCCAAAATCTTTCCCTGTAGGAGCGAGCTTGCTCGCGAAAAACCAGAGGACGCCGCTGGGCATCTGGTTTTACGCGTCATCGTTCACGACCATCGCGAGCAAGCTCGCTCCTACAGAAAGATCGTTCCCCAAAGCGCACCACTTTGTTACCGAATGCCCCAGCGTGGCGCAAAACCCCGCTCAAGTAACAACGCACACGTCCTCCACAAAATCCCTCCGAAAAATTTCATCTACGCCAGAACCCTTGATTCAGGCGCTCTCCAGCCATTTCAGAACTTTTCTTGAATGCCTGACCAACAAGTTGGCCGCTTGATTGCATATGCTTGTATGTACAAGTAAAGACGTATGCGTATGAGTCACGAGGACTCGACCATCGTCCACTGATTCGCCGGTGTGCCCTGTCGCCCATTGGCTTGCTCGCCCACTGCCTGGGTTGGTTTTTGGATTGATTGCTGAGGAGTTCTTTTCGTGACTAAATTTCGTGACGTTGAAATCCGCGCTGCCCGCGGTAACAAGCTGACCGCCAAGAGCTGGCTGACCGAAGCGCCGCTGCGCATGCTGATGAACAACCTCGACCCGCAAGTCGCCGAGAACCCTAAAGAACTGGTGGTTTACGGTGGCATCGGTCGTGCGGCACGTAACTGGGAATGCTACGACAAGATCGTTGAAAGCCTGACCAACCTGAACGACGACGAGACCCTGCTGGTGCAATCCGGCAAGCCGGTCGGCGTGTTCAAGACTCACACCAACGCACCACGCGTGCTGATCGCCAACTCCAACCTGGTACCGCACTGGGCGAGCTGGGAACACTTCAACGAGCTCGACGCCAAAGGCCTGGCCATGTACGGCCAGATGACCGCCGGCAGCTGGATCTACATTGGCAGCCAGGGCATCGTCCAGGGCACCTACGAAACCTTCGTCGAAGCCGGTCGCCAGCACTACAACGATGACCTCAAAGGCAAGTGGGTACTGACCGCTGGCCTGGGCGGCATGGGCGGCGCCCAGCCTCTGGCGGCAACCCTGGCCGGTGCTTGCTCGCTGAACATCGAATGCCAGCAGGTCAGCATCGATTTCCGCCTGAAAAGCCGCTATGTCGACGAGCAAGCCAAAGACCTCGACGACGCGTTGGCCCGCATCGCCAAGTACACCAAGGAAGGCAAGGCGATCTCCATCGCGTTGCTGGGCAACGCCGCTGAAATCCTCCCGGAACTGGTCAAGCGCGGCGTACGCCCGGACATGGTCACCGACCAGACCAGCGCCCACGACCCGCTCAACGGCTACCTGCCGGCCGGCTGGAGCTGGGACGAATACCGCGCTCGTGCCAAGACCGAGCCGGCTGCCGTGATCAAGGCCGCCAAGCAATCGATGGCCGTGCACGTCAAAGCGATGTTGGACTTCCAGAAAATGGGCGTGCCGACCTTCGACTACGGCAACAACATCCGCCAGATGGCCCAGGAAGAAGGCGTGGAAAACGCATTCGACTTCCCGGGCTTCGTACCGGCCTACATCCGTCCACTGTTCTGCCGTGGCATCGGCCCGTTCCGTTGGGCTGCGCTGTCGGGTAATGCTGAAGACATCTACAAGACCGACGCCAAGGTCAAGGAACTGATCCCGGACGATGCCCACCTGCACAACTGGCTGGACATGGCCCGCGAGCGCATCAGCTTCCAGGGTCTGCCGGCACGTATCTGCTGGGTAGGCCTGGGCCTGCGCGCCAAGCTGGGCCTGGCGTTCAACGAAATGGTGCGCAGCGGTGAGCTGTCCGCACCGATCGTGATCGGTCGCGACCACCTGGACTCAGGTTCCGTAGCGAGCCCGAACCGCGAAACCGAATCGATGCAGGACGGTTCCGACGCCGTGTCCGACTGGCCACTGCTCAACGCCCTGCTCAACACCGCGAGCGGCGCGACCTGGGTGTCCCTGCACCACGGCGGCGGCGTCGGCATGGGCTTCTCCCAGCACTCGGGCATGGTGATTGTCTGCGACGGTACCGATGAAGCGGCCGAGCGTATCGCGCGCGTGCTGCACAACGACCCGGCAACTGGCGTGATGCGCCATGCCGATGCCGGTTACCAGATCGCCATCGACTGCGCCAAGGAACAGGGGCTGAACCTGCCGATGATCACCGGCAAATAACGCAAAACCCTGTAGGAGCGAGCTTGCTCGCGATGGCGTGTCAGTCGACGCAGCGGTGAATGACACACCATCGCTCGCTCCTACAGGGGGATCATCCCAACCCAGAATAACAATCCACAGAGGTTGAATCATGGCTGTCAGCAGCGAACGTGCAGGCAACAAACCGTTGATCGAGAAGCGCTCGATCGACTATATCCCGGAGGCGGAAAGACACGGTCGTCTGTTTAGCCAGTTCACCCTGTGGATGGGTGCCAACCTGCAAATCACCGCGATTGTCACCGGGGCCCTGGCCGTGGTGCTGGGCGGTGACGTGTTCTGGTCGTTGATCGGTCTGTTGATCGGCCAACTGATCGGCGGCGGTGTGATGGCGCTGCATGCGGCGCAAGGACCCAAGCTTGGCCTGCCGCAGATGATTTCCAGTCGGGTACAGTTCGGCGTTTATGGCGCGGCCATCCCGATCGTGCTGGTGTGCCTGATGTACCTGGGCTTCACCGCAACAGGAACCGTGCTCTCCGGCCAGGCGCTGGGCCAGTTGTTTGGCGTCAGCGACACCGTCGGTATCCTTCTTTTCGCCAGTGTCATCGTGCTGGTCACGGTGCTCGGTTATCGGGTAATCCACTGGATCGGCCGTATTGCCAGTGTCATTGGCGTGATTGCCTTTGTTTATCTGTTCAGTCGTCTGATCAGCCAGGTTGACGTTGGCGCGCTGCTGCAGATCCGCCACTTCAGCTGGAGCAGTTTCTTGCTCGCGGTGTCGCTCGCGGCGTCCTGGCAGATCGCCTTCGGCCCTTATGTGGCGGACTACTCTCGCTATCTGCCGAGCAAGATTTCCTCGGTGAAAACTTTTTTTGCCGCAGGCGCAGGTTCGGTCATTGGTGCACAGGTGGCGATGGTCCTCGGCGTGTTCGCTGCCGCTTCGGCCAACGGGCAATTCGCCGGCCACGAAGTGGCCTACATCGTTGGTCTGGGCGGTACCGGTGCCACCGCTGCGCTGCTGTACTTCAGCATCGCGTTCGGCAAAGTCACCATCTCCACGCTGAACTCCTACGGCAGCTTCATGTGCATTGCGACCATCATCAGCGGCTTTCGTGGTGACCTGAAAGTATCGCGCTTGCAACGTCTGGTGTTCGTGCTGGTCATCGTCGGTGCTGCGACCCTGATGGCGTTGCTCGGCCAGCACTCGTTCCTCGGTGCATTCAAGTCCTTCATCCTGTTCCTGCTGGCGTTCTTTACGCCATGGAGCGCGATCAACCTGGTGGACTACTACTGCATCACTCGCGAGCGTTATGACGTGCCGGCACTGTCCGATCCGAACGGTCGTTACGGCCGTTGGAACGCCCTCGGTATCAGCGTCTATGTGTTCGGTGTGCTGGTGCAGCTGCCGTTCATCTCCACCAAGTTCTATACCGGTCCGCTGGTGGCGGCCCTGGGTGATGTGGATATTTCCTGGATCATCGGCCTGGTGGTTCCCGCAGCCCTGTATTACGTGTGTGCGAAAAAATGGCACGGCTCAGTGCCCGATCAACTGATCCTGCCGGTCGAGCAGGAGGTGGTCACCGAACAAAAGCTGACTGTCGGTCGCGCTGCGGCGCAGGCCTGATTGGACGTGGACAGGGCTGGATGCCTCTTGACTGCCGTAAGCCAATTCATGATTAGGAGCGTCACTACAATGAAATCGAACAAGACCCTGCTGACCACATTGCTTTCCATGGGCCTGCTGGCCAGCGCCGGCGCCACTCAGGCAGCGGGCTGGTGCGAGTCGGGCAAACCGGTGAAATTCGCCGGCCTGAACTGGGAAAGCGCCATGTTGCTGACCGACGTGATGCAGCTGGTGTTGGAAAAAGGCTACGACTGCAAGACCGACAGCCTGCCAGGCAACTCCATCACCATGGAAAACGCCCTGAGCAGCAACGACATCCAGGTGTTTGCCGAAGAGTGGGTTGGCCGCAGCGAGGTCTGGAACAAGGCCGAGAAGGCCGGCAAGGTCGTCGGTGTCGGCGCCCCGGTCGTCGGTGCGGTCGAAGGCTGGTACGTGCCGCGCTACGTGATCGAAGGCGATGCCAAGCGTAAGCTGGAAGCCAAGACCCCGGACCTGAAGAACATTGCCGACCTGGGCAAATACTCGGCGGTGTTCAAGGACGCCGAAGAGCCCTCCAAAGGGCGTTTCTACAACTGCCCGGCCGGCTGGACCTGTGAGCTGGACAACAGCGAAATGCTGAAAAGCTACGGCCTGGAAAGCACCTACACCAACTTCCGCCCAGGCACCGGCCCGGCACTCGATGCCGCCGTGCTGTCGAGTTACAAGCGTGGCGAGCCGATCCTGTTCTACTACTGGTCGCCAACCCCGCTGATGGGCCAGGTCGACGTAGTGAAGCTCGAAGAAAAACCAGGCGTGAACAAGACCGTGACCATCAAGGTCGGCCTGTCCAAGACTTTTCACGAAGAAGCGCCGGAACTGGTGGCCGTGCTGGAAAAGGTCAACGTGCCAATCGACCTGCTGAACCAGAACCTGGGCCGCATGACCAAAGAGCGGATCGAGTCGCCAAAACTGGCCAAGATCTTCTTGAAGGAACATCCTGAAGTCTGGCACGCATGGGTGAGCGAAGACGCAGCCAAGAAAATCGACGCGGCCTTGTAGGTTGGGCTTCTCCGGCTGTCGACGACGACAGTCGGATGCTTGATCGCAACCCCTTGATTGAGAGTCTCTTATGTTTCCCGAAAGCTTTACCTTTTCCATCGCCGACTGGGTCAACGGTTGGGTCGATTCGCTGGTCACCAACTATGGCGACGTGTTCCGGCACATCTCCGACACCCTGTTGTGGGCCATCGTCAATCTTGAAAGCCTGCTGCGTGCAGCGCCCTGGTGGCTGATGCTGGCCATCGTGGCGGGCGTGGCCTGGCACGCGACCCGCAAGGTCGTGACCACCGCCGTGATCGTCGGCTTGCTGTTCCTGGTGGGCGCGGTTGGCCTCTGGGACAAGCTGATGCAGACGCTGGCGCTGATGATGGTGGCGACGATCATTTCGGTGTTGATCGGCATCCCGCTGGGCATTCTCTCGGCACGCAGCAATCGCCTGCGTTCGGTGCTGATGCCATTGCTGGACATCATGCAGACCATGCCGAGCTTCGTGTACCTGATCCCGGTGCTGATGCTGTTCGGCCTGGGTAAGGTCCCGGCGATCTTCGCCACCGTGATCTACGCCGCGCCACCGCTGATCCGCCTGACCGACCTGGGGATTCGCCAGGTTGACGGCGAGGTGATGGAAGCGATCAACGCCTTTGGTGCCAACCGTTGGCAGCAACTGTTCGGCGTGCAATTGCCGCTGGCCCTGCCGAGCATCATGGCCGGGATCAACCAGACCACCATGATGGCCCTGTCGATGGTGGTGATCGCCTCGATGATCGGTGCCCGTGGCCTGGGCGAAGACGTGCTGGTGGGGATTCAGACCCTCAACGTCGGACGCGGCCTCGAAGCCGGTCTGGCGATCGTGATTCTGGCCGTCGTGATCGACCGCATTACACAGGCGTACGGTCGTGCACGGCATGAGGTGAGCAAATGAACAACGCAACCGTGAGCAAGATCGAAGTCAAGAACGTCTTCAAGATTTTCGGCAACCGTTCCAAGGAAGCGCTGGCCATGGTCGGCCAGGGCAAGACCAAGGATCAGGTGCTGTCCGAAACCGGCTGCGTGGTCGGCGTGAACGATTTGTCCCTGAGCATCGGCAGCGGCGAGATCTTCGTGATCATGGGCCTGTCGGGTTCCGGCAAATCCACCCTGGTGCGCCACTTCAACCGCTTGATCGACCCGACCAGCGGCGCGATCCTGGTGGACGGTGTGGACATCCTGCAATACGACATGGAAGCCCTGCGCGAATTTCGTCGACGCAAGATCAGCATGGTGTTCCAGAGCTTCGGCCTGTTGCCGCACAAGAGCGTGCTGGACAACGTCGCCTACGGCTTGAAAATCCGTGGTGAGAGCAAGCAAATGTGCGCCGAGCGCGCGTTGCACTGGATCAACACCGTGGGCCTCAAGGGCTACGAAAACAAATACCCGCACCAGCTCTCCGGCGGTATGCGTCAGCGTGTTGGTTTGGCCCGTGCGTTGGCGGCGGACACCGACATCATCCTGATGGACGAAGCGTTCAGCGCCCTCGACCCGCTGATTCGCGCCGAGATGCAGGACCAGTTGCTGGAACTGCAAAAGACCCTGCACAAGACCATCGTCTTCATCACCCACGACCTCGACGAGGCCGTGCGCATCGGCAACCGCATCGCGATCCTCAAGGATGGCCGCCTGATCCAGGTCGGCACGCCGAAAGAGATCCTGCATTCGCCGGCGGATGAGTATGTCGACCGCTTTGTACAGCGTCGGGCGGCGGTGGTTTAAAGATTTGCGGTGAATGTGCCGGCCTCTTCGCTGGCAAGCCAGCTCCTACAAGGTGTAAGCAATCCCCTGTAGGAGCTGGCTTGCCAGCGAAGGCGGCGGTGAAGCTGCATCAATATTTGGATGAGGTTGAAGATGTCCCAGGCTGAAAAAATCGTTATCACCGAGAAGCAGGTCACCTGGCAGGACGTAGTCGCCGTCGCCCGTCATGGCGCGCAACTCGAGCTGTCGGCACCGGTCTGGGCACGGATTGAAAAAGCACAGGCCATCGTCCAGCGCATCGTTACCAGCGGCGAGCGTGCCTACGGCATCAACACCGGGCTGGGCGCGCTGTGCAACGTGTCGCTGCAGGACGAACAACTCAGCCAGTTGTCGCGCAACACCTTGCTCAGCCACGCCTGTGGCGTCGGCGCGCCGCTGGCCAACGAGCAGACCCGCTCGATCATGTGCGCCGCCGTCGTCAACTACAGCCACGGCAAATCCGGCCTGCACCGCCAGGTGGTCGAAGCGCTGCTGGCGCTGCTCAACCGTGGCATTACCCCGCAAGTTCCCTCTCAAGGCTCCGTGGGCTACCTGACCCACATGGCCCACATCGGCATCGCTTTGCTGGGTGTCGGCAATGTCAGCTATCGCGGGCAGATCATTGGCGCGCAGCAGGCCCTGGCTGAAGAAGGGCTGCAACCGGTCAAGCTGGGCGCCAAGGATGGCCTGTGCCTGGTCAATGGCACGCCATGCATGACCGGCCTGAGCTGCCTGGCCATTGCCGACGCCGCCCATCTGTTGCATTGGGCCGATGTGATCGGTGCCATGAGCTTCGAGGCCCAGCGCGGGCAGATCGATGCGTTCGATGCCGAAATCATCGCACTCAAGCCGCATCCGGGCATGCAGCAGGTCGGGATCAACCTGCGCGCCCTGCTCGACGGCAGCGAAGTGATTGCCCAGAGCAAGGGCATTCGCACCCAGGATGCCTTGAGCATTCGCTCGATTCCGCAGGTGCACGGTGCTGCTCGCGATCAGTTGCTTCACGCGACCCAGCAGATCGAAACCGAACTCAACAGCGCCACCGACAACCCGCTGGTGCTGGGCACGGCGGACAACTACCGCGTCGTTTCCCAAGCCAACCCGCACGGCCAGTCCGTGGCATTGGCGGCGGATCTGCTGGCCATCGCCATGGCCGAAATCGGCTCCATCGCCGAGCGACGTCTGGACCGCTTGATCAACCCGCACGTCAGCGGCCTGCCAGCCTTCCTGGTAGCCAACCCGGGTGTGAACTCCGGGATGATGATCGTGCAGTACGTCGCTGCCTCGCTGTGTGCGCAAAACCGCCAACTGGCGCAACCGGCGGTGCTCGACAACTATGTCACCTCGGGCCTGCAGGAAGATCACCTGAGCCTGGGCACCAACGCCGCGCTGAAGCTGCATCGCGCCCTGGAAAACTGCACGCAGATCCTCGCCATCGAGTACTTGCTGGCGGCCCAGGCGTTCGAGTTCCTGAAAGAGCAGCGCTTCGGCGCTGGCACCGATGCGGCGTGGCGTCTGCTGCGTGAGCGCGTCCCGGCTTACGATCAAGACCGTTGGTTGGCGCCGGACATTGCTGCCGCTGCGGGCGTGTTGAAAGAACCGGATTTGCTGCACAAGGCTTTGCCGAACCTGAACTGATTTCCATACCCAACCAGCGTGCCAAGGCGCCAGCCCCCTCAAGAAGGGGGAAGCGACGGACAACGGATATCTCCGGAGCGTCTGGTAGTTGATAAAAAACTCTCAAAAGGAGAACAAAATGACTGCGCTAAACCTGATTCCCGGCCAACTGAGCCTGTCCCAGCTGCGTGATGTCTACCAGCAGCCGGTGAAGCTGACCCTCGACCACAGCGCCGCGGCCCAGATCGAAGCCAGCGTTGCCTGCGTGGAACAGATCCTCGCCGAGAACCGCACCGCCTATGGCATCAACACCGGTTTCGGCCTGCTGGCTTCGACCCGCATCGCCAGCGAAGACCTGGAAAACCTCCAGCGCTCGCTGGTGCTGTCCCACGCCGCCGGTGTCGGCCAGCCGATCAGCGACGACCTGGTGCGACTGATCATGGTGCTCAAGGTCAACAGCCTGAGCCGTGGTTTCTCCGGTATCCGCCGGGTAGTGATCGACGCGCTGATTGCCCTGATCAACGCCGAGGTTTACCCGCACATTCCACTGAAAGGTTCGGTCGGTGCATCCGGTGACCTGGCGCCTCTGGCCCACATGTCGCTGGTGCTGCTCGGTGAAGGCAAGGCGCGCTACAAGGGCGAGTGGATGGAGGCGACCGAAGCACTGAAAGTCGCTGGCCTGACCCCGCTGACCCTGGCCGCGAAAGAAGGCCTGGCGCTGCTCAACGGCACCCAGGTTTCCACCGCGTTTGCCCTGCGTGGCCTGTTCGAAGGTGAAGACCTGTTCGCCGGCGCCTTGGCACTGGGCGGCCTGACCGTTGAAGCGGTATTGGGCTCGCGCTCGCCGTTCGACGCGCGTATCCACGCTGCCCGTGGCCAGAAAGGCCAGATCGACGCCGCTGCCGCTTACCGCGACCTGTTGGGCGAGCGCAGTGAGGTCTCCGACTCCCACGAAAATTGCGAAAAAGTGCAGGACCCATACTCCCTGCGCTGCCAGCCGCAAGTCATGGGTGCGTGCCTGACCCAGTTCCGTCAGGCCGCCGAAGTGCTGGCCATCGAAGCCAACGCCGTATCGGACAACCCGCTGGTATTCGCCGCTGAAGGTGACGTGATTTCCGGCGGTAACTTCCACGCCGAACCGGTGGCCATGGCTGCTGACAACATGGCCCTTGCCATCGCCGAAATCGGCTCCCTGAGCGAGCGTCGCATCTCGTTGATGATGGACAAGCACATGTCGCAACTGCCGCCGTTCCTGGTGGCCAACGGTGGCGTGAACTCCGGCTTCATGATCGCCCAGGTGACCGCAGCGGCGCTGGCCAGCGAAAACAAGGCACTGTCCCACCCGCATTCGGTGGACAGCCTGCCGACCTCCGCCAACCAGGAAGACCATGTCTCCATGGCGCCGGCTGCGGGCAAGCGTCTGTGGGAAATGGCCGAGAACACCCGTGGGATTTTGGCCGTTGAATGGCTGGCGGCGGTTCAAGGTCTGGACCTGCGCAATGGCCTGAAAAGCTCGCCGAAACTGGAAAAGGCTCGGGCCATCCTGCGTAACGAAGTGCCGTTCTATGAGAAGGACCGCTTCTTTGCGCCGGACATCAATGCTGCGACCGAGTTGTTGGCTTCGCGTTGCCTGAACGAGCTGGTTTCGGCCAAGTTTTTGCCTAGCCTGTGATGGACTCATCGCCAGCAGGCTGGCTCCCACCCAACCGTGGGAGCCAGCCTGCTGGCGATTCGATTTTGAATACTGTGGAGACTAAGGGATGAAAACCCTCTGGCAACACTGCCACGTCGCAACCATGGCGCAAGGCGTCTACTCGATCATCGAGGACGCGGCCATCGTGACGACCGGTGCGCACATCGAGTGGGTCGGCCCGCGCAGTGAGCTGCCGTCCGGCGAGTACCCGGCGGTCAATGATTTGAACGGGGCCTGGGTCACGCCAGGCCTGATCGACTGCCATACCCACACGGTGTTCGGCGGGAACCGCAGCGGCGAATTCGAGCAGCGCCTGCAAGGCGTCAGCTACGCGCAAATCGCCGCCAGCGGCGGCGGAATCGCCAGTACCGTGCGTGCCACTCGCGCGGCAAGCGAAGATGAGCTGTTCGCCAGCGCTGCCAAGCGTCTGAAAAGCCTGATGCGCGACGGCGTCACCAGCATTGAAATCAAATCCGGCTACGGCCTCGACCTGGTCAACGAACGCAAGATGTTGCGCGTAGCTCGTCGCCTTGGCGCCGAACTGCCGGTCAGCGTACGCAGCACCTGCCTGGCGGCTCATGCGTTGCCGCCGGAATACGCCGATCGCGCCGACGATTACATCGATCACATTTGCAGTGACATGCTTCCGGCCCTGGCCGCCGAAGGGCTGGTGGACGCGGTGGATGCCTTCTGTGAATACCTGGCGTTTTCCCCTGCCCAGGTCGAGCGCGTATTCATCACCGCCCAGGAACTGGGCCTGCCGGTGAAGCTGCACGCCGAGCAACTCTCGTCCCTGCACGGTTCGAGCCTGGCGGCGCGTTACCACGCACTGTCGGCCGATCATCTGGAATTCATGACAGAAGACGACGCCATCGCCATGGCCAAGTCCGGCACAGTAGCCGTGTTGCTGCCCGGCGCCTTCTACTTCCTGCGCGAGACCCAATTGCCGCCGATGGAGGCCCTGCGCAAGCATGGCGTGAAAATCGCCATCGCCAGCGACCTCAACCCCGGCACCTCGCCGGCGCTGTCGTTGCGCCTGATGTTGAACATGGCCTGCACCTGTTTTCGCATGACTCCAGAGGAGGCTCTGGCTGGCGCAACAATCCATGCCGCAACAGCGTTGGGCATGGCCGAGACCCACGGTTCGCTTGAGGCCGGCAAGATTGCGGATTTCGTTGCCTGGCAAATCGATCGCCCGGCCGACCTGTGCTACTGGCTGGGCGGTGACCTGGAAAAACGCGTCGTGCGTCACGGCGTCGAAACGAGCGTTTAGGAGAACAGTTGTGGATAAGGTTCTGAACTTCAAACAAGGCCGCGTGCCGCTGCTGATCAGCATGCCCCACGCCGGTGTGCGCCTGACCCCGGCGGTCGAGGCGGGATTGATTCCCGACGCGAAAAGCCTGCCGGACACCGATTGGCACATCCCAACGCTTTACGATTTCGCCGCCGAGCTGGGTGCCAGCACCCTGGCCGCCGAGTACTCACGATTCGTCATCGACCTGAACCGGCCGTCCGACGACAAGCCTTTGTATGTCGGCGCCACCACCGGTCTGTACCCGGCGACACTGTTCGACGGCATCCCGTTGTTCCGCGAAGGCCTCGAGCCTTCTGCCGATGAGCGTGCAACCTATCTGGAACAGATCTGGACGCCGTACCACAGCACCTTGCAGAACGAGCTGGCGCGACTCAAAGCCGAGTTCGGCTACGCGTTGCTGTTCGATGCGCACTCGATCCGCTCGATCATCCCGCACCTGTTCGACGGCAAGCTGCCGGACTTCAATCTCGGCACCTTCAATGGCGCCAGTTGCGATGCGCAGCTGGCCTCGCAGCTGGAAGCCATCTTCGCCGGGCATCCGGATTACAGCCATGTGTTGAACGGACGCTTCAAAGGCGGCCACATCACCCGGCATTACGGCAATCCGGCAGAAAACATCCATGCCGTGCAACTGGAGTTGGGCCAGTGCACCTACATGGAAGAGTTCGAGCCGTTCCGTTATCGGCCGGATCTGGCGGAGCCGACGCGGGTGGTATTGAAAGAGTTGTTGCAAGGTTTGTTGGCGTGGGCCGAGAAACACTACAAACACTGAATCCCAGCGCGATCCCTGTAGGAGCAAGCTTGCTCGCGATGGACGTTAACGATAATGAGGGCAATCTGGAGGAATGCGGCGCCCTTACGTTCTTCGCGAGCGAGCTCGCTCCTACAGGGGGCATGCTCATTGACGTAATTCGGGTTTATGATGCCCAACGGCAGAATAATAGAAGTCCCCCCAGGGATGACCTCGACCCCTTACGGAGTGCGCAATGCAGACTTTGTACCCGCAGATCAAACCCCACGCCCGGCACGATCTGGCCGTCGACGAGACCCATACGCTGTATGTCGACGAAAGCGGTTCACCGCAAGGTTTGCCGGTGGTGTTCATTCACGGCGGCCCCGGCGCCGGTTGCGATGCCGCGAGTCGCTGTTACTTCGATCCTAATCTGTATCGCATTGTCACCTTCGACCAGCGCGGCTGCGGTCGTTCCACCCCCCACGCAAGCCTGGAAAACAACACCACCTGGGATCTGGTCGCCGACCTTGAGCGGATCCGCCAGCACCTGGGCATCGACAAGTGGGTGTTGTTCGGCGGTTCCTGGGGCTCCACCCTGGCGCTGGCCTACGCGCAAACCCATCCAGAGCGCGTGCACGGGCTGATCCTGCGCGGGATTTTTCTCTGCCGCCCGCAGGAAATCGAATGGTTCTATCAAGCGGGCGCCAGCCGCCTGTTCCCGGATTACTGGCAGGACTACATTGCGCCGATCCCGGCGGACGAGCGCCATGACTTGCTCAACGCCTTCCACAAACGCCTGACCGGCAACGACCAGATCGCCCAGATGCACGCGGCGAAAGCCTGGTCCACCTGGGAAGGTCGCACCGCCACCCTGCGTCCGAACCCGATGGTAGTCGATCGTTTTTCCGAGCCGCAGCGCGCGTTGTCGATCGCCCGTATCGAATGCCACTATTTCACCAACAATGCCTTCCTTGAGCCGAACCAGCTGATTCGCGACATGGGCAAGATCGCCCATTTGCCAGGCGTGATCGTCCACGGTCGCTATGACGTGATCTGCCCGCTGGATAACGCCTGGGAACTGCACCAGGCCTGGCCGAACAGCGAACTGCAAATCATCCGTGACGCGGGTCATGCGGCTGCCGAACCGGGAATTACCGATGCATTGGTGCGTGCTGCCGATCGAATGGCCCGCCGTCTGCTCGACCTCGCTCCCGAAGAAGCATGAAGGGGCTGCTGCAACGCGTGCGCGGCGCGCGAGTCGAGGTAGACGGGCAGGTGGTCGGCGCGATCGACCAGGGGTTGCTGGTGCTGGTAGCCGTCGAGCCGGACGACACGCGGGCCAGCGCCGACAAACTTCTCAATAAGCTGCTTAACTATCGAGTGTTCAGCGACGCTGAGGGCAAGATGAACCTGTCCCTGGCGGACGTGGGTGGCGGGTTGCTGCTGGTCTCGCAGTTCACCCTGGCCGCCGACACCAAGAGCGGGTTGCGTCCGAGTTTTTCGACCGCCGCCCCTCCGGCCTTGGGCGAGGAGCTTTTCGACTATCTATTAAGCAAAGCGAAACAGGTGCATGGCACTGTGGCATCAGGTAGATTCGGCGCGGATATGCAGGTGCACCTGGTCAATGATGGCCCGGTGACCTTCCTGTTACAGACCTGAAAGCGCTTGAAACATCTTTTTAAGCGCTTTTCGGCTGAAAACAGGCGTTTTCCCCGATAAATACTTTGTTACCCCTGATGCGTTGTAACGCGGCCTACTAGATAATCGCGCGCTACGGGGATCAGCGTTCGTTGGTCCATTTTGACTTAGGTAGAGACTTGTCCGGATCCGATTGGGGAATCATTTTGCCCCAGCGGAGTCGGAACAATGCTCGCCAACTTGGCAAGAGTGGTCTGCAGGACCGGTTTTTTCTCACCGGATGCTACAGGCCCTTTAACTGGCCGTTGGTTTTTTGATCTGTTTTCGGCGAGGGTTGCTCGTGATTGTTAGTCCCTGTAACGCACCAAAATTGACTGCCAAACGGTTTCGTAGCGCATTGGTAGCGGGCTCGGCACTGCTGTGCCTGCTCAGCGCCGGCCAGCTTTGGGCATTCAGTCTGGATGATGTATCGGTCAAGGCAAAAGAGCTGGCCGGGCAAAAGTACGAAGCGCCGCGCAGTAACCTGCCGACCGAATTTCGCGAGATGAAATTCGCCGACTATCAGAAAATTCGCTTCCTGACCGAAAAAGCCGAATGGGCCGACCAGAAGACCCCGTTCAAGCTGTCGTTCTATCACCAGGGCATGCATTTCGATACGCCGGTGAAAATCAACGAAATCACGGCGAACACCGTCGAAGAGATCAAGTACGACCCAAGTCGTTTCGATTTCGGTGACGTCAAGTTCGACCCAAAGGCCACCGAACAACTCGGTTATGCCGGTTTCCGTGTCCTGTACCCGGTCAACAAGGCTGACAAGCAAGACGAAATCATGACCATGCTCGGTGCGAGTTACTTCCGCGTTGTCGGCAAGGGTCACGTCTACGGTTTGTCTGCTCGCGGCATGGCGATCGATACCGCTTTGCCGTCCGGCGAAGAATTCCCGCGTTTTCGCGAGTTCTGGATTCAACAGCCGAAACCGGGCGACAAGCACCTGGTGATCTTCGCGCTGCTGGATTCGCCACGGGCGACCGGTGCCTATCGCCTGACCCTGCGTCCGGGCAGCGACACCATTGTCGACGTCAAGGCGCAGATGTTCCTGCGTGACAAGGTCGGCAAACTGGGCATCGCGCCATTGACCAGCATGTTCCTGTTCGGCGCCAACCAGCCGTCGAAAGTGCTCAACTATCGCCGCGAATTGCACGACTCCAGCGGTCTGGCGATCCATGCCGGCAATGGCGAGTGGATCTGGCGTCCACTGAACAACCCGAAACACCTGGCGGTGAGCAACTTCTCGGTCGAGAACCCGCGTGGCTTTGGCTTGCTGCAACGTGGCCGTGACTTCAGCCACTACGAAGACCTCGACGACCGCTACGACAAGCGCCCAAGCGCATGGATCGAACCGAAGGGCGACTGGGGCAAGGGCTCCGTCGATCTGGTAGAGATTCCGACCGCTGACGAAACCAACGACAATATCGTGGCTTTCTGGAGCCCGGAAACCATGCCGGAGCCAGGCCAGCCGCTGGACTTCGCCTATCGCATGCACTGGACCATGGACGAAGCCGCGCTGCACGCACCGGACAGTGCCTGGGTCAGTCAGACCCTGAAATCCACCGGTGACGTCAAGCAGTCCAACCTGATTCGTCAGCCGGACGGCAGCGTTGCCTATCTGGTGGACTTCGAAGGTCCGTCCCTGGCGGCACTGGCACCGGATACCGATGTGCGCAGTCAGGTCAGCGTCGGCGAAAACGCCGAACTGGTCGAGAACAGCGTGCGCTACAACCCTGAAACCAAGGGCTGGCGCCTGACCCTGCGCATGAAGATCAAGGATCCGGGCAAATCCACCGAGATGCGTGCTGCACTGGTGCAGAACATCGTGCCTGCCGATCTGGCCAAGACTTCGATTCCAGCGTCCACCTCTTCCGTTGCCAAGGCCGACAAGGTCGCCGCCAAGCAGCAGGAAAAAGTCGACAAGGAAGCGAAGGCAGCCGAAGCCAAGCAGGCCGAGACCAAGCCAGTCGCAGATGCCAAGGACACGGCGAATAACCAAGACGCCAAGCAGCCTGTCGCTGCCGACGCGGCCCCAGCCACACCGGAATCGGCACCGACTGAAGAAGTCCTGACCGAGACCTGGAGCTACCAGTTGCCTGCCGATGAGTAATTCTCAAGTACAGCCAGAGACGCTTTCCGAGTATCTGGCGCATCTACCGATGACCGACCAGCAGCGCGCGGAACTCGCGGGCTGCCAGTCCTTCAGCGAATTGCACGAGCGTCTGTCGTCTTCCACATTCGACGCCCCGACCGAGGCCGCGCAGGCCTCGGTGGGCAAGCGCCTGACCTTGAGCACCGCCGAAGAGTTGCAGGACGCCGAAATGCTGGCGCTCGACGTCAGTGGTCGGGTCGTCCTCAAGGCGACCCCGCCGATTCGCCGGACCAAGGTCGTGCCGGAACCGTGGCGTACCAATATCCTGGTGCGTGGCTGGCGTCGCCTGACCGGGCGCACCAACCCGCCAAAGCCACCGAAGGATGAGAACGTCCTGCCGGCGGCGCGCTGGCGCACGGTCGGTTCGATCCGTCGCTACATTCTGCTGGTACTGATGCTCGGCCAGACCATCGTCGCCGGCTGGTTCATGAAAGGCCTCATGCCGTACCAGGGCTGGTCGTTCGTCGACCTCGAAGAAGTCCTGCACCAACCGTTGCTGCAAACCGCCACGCAAGTGCTGCCGTACGCCTTGCAGACCAGCATCCTGATCCTGTTCGGGATTTTGTTCTGCTGGGTCTCGGCGGGTTTCTGGACCGCGCTGATGGGCTTCCTCGAGTTGCTCACCGGTCACGATAAATACCGCATCTCCGGTAAAAGCGCCGGCAACGAGCCTATTCCGAAGGACGCGCGCACCGCACTGGTAATGCCGATCTGTAACGAAGATGTGCCTCGGGTGTTCGCCGGCCTGCGCGCGACCTTCGAGTCGGTCGCGGCCACCGGTGACCTCGATCGCTTCGATTTCTTCGTCCTCAGCGACAGTAACGACGCGGATATCTGCGTCGCCGAGCAACAGGCCTGGCTGGACGTCTGCCGCGAAGCCAAGGGCTTCGGCAAGATCTTCTATCGCCGCCGCCGTCGCCGTGTGAAACGCAAGAGCGGCAACCTCGACGACTTCTGCCGTCGCTGGGGCGGTGACTACAAGTACATGGTCGTGCTCGACGCCGACTCGGTGATGAGCGGCGAGTGCCTGACCAGCCTGGTGCGCCTGATGGAAGCCACGCCGGACGCCGGGATCATCCAGACCGCGCCGCGCGCGTCGGGAATGGACACCCTGTATGCACGCATGCAGCAGTTCGCCACCCGCGTCTACGGTCCGCTGTTCACCGCCGGCCTGCACTTCTGGCAGTTGGGCGAATCCCACTACTGGGGCCACAACGCGATCATCCGCATGAAGCCGTTCATCGAGCACTGCGCCCTGGCGCCGTTGCCGGGTAAAGGTGCGTTCGCCGGTGCGATCCTGTCCCACGACTTCGTCGAAGCCGCGCTGATGCGCCGTGCCGGTTGGGGCGTTTGGATTGCCTACGACTTGCCGGGCAGCTATGAAGAACTGCCACCGAACCTGCTGGACGAACTCAAGCGCGACCGTCGCTGGTGCCACGGCAACCTGATGAACTTCCGCCTGTTCCTGGTCAAGGGCATGCACCCGGTGCACCGTGCGGTGTTCCTGACTGGCGTGATGTCCTACCTGTCAGCACCGTTGTGGTTCTTCTTCCTGGTGCTGTCGACCGCGCTGCTGGCAGTCAATACGCTGATGGAGCCGCAGTACTTCCTCGAACCGCGCCAGCTTTACCCATTGTGGCCACAATGGCACCCGGACAAGGCGATCGCGCTGTTCTCGACCACGGTCGTGCTGCTGTTCCTGCCGAAACTGTTGAGCATCATCCTGATATGGGCCAAGGGCGCAAAAGAGTTCGGCGGCAAGTTCAAGGTGACGCTGTCCATGCTGCTGGAAATGCTGTTCTCCATGCTGCTGGCGCCGGTGCGGATGATTTTCCATACCCGTTTCGTGCTCGCCGCGTTCCTCGGCTGGGCCGCGACCTGGAATTCGCCGCAACGTGACGACGACTCCACGCCATGGAGCGAAGCGGTCAAGCGCCACGGTCCGCAGACCTTGCTGGGGTTCTTCTGGGCACTGCTGGTGATCTGGCTGAACCCGAGCTTCCTGTGGTGGCTGGTACCGATTGTCGGTTCGCTGATGCTGTCGATCCCGGTGTCGGTGATTTCCAGCCGCGTCGGCCTGGGCCTCAAGTCCCGTGACGAGAGCCTGTTCCTGATTCCTGAAGAATACAATCCGCCACAGGCGTTGTTGGCAACCGACCAGTACACCCATGAAAACCGCTGGCATGCGCTGAACGACGGCTTTGTCCGTGCGGTGGTCGATCCACAGCAGAACGCCCTGGCCTGCTCGCTGGCTACCTCGCGCCACCGTGAGGCCGAGCCGATCGAATGGCTACGGGTCGAGCGGGTCCGCCACGCCATGAAAGTCGGGCCTGAAGGACTGTCCAACAATGAGCGTGTGCAGCTGCTGAGCGATCCGGTGGCATTGGCTCGCTTGCATGAGCAGATCTGGAGCGAAGGTCACCCCGAGTGGCTGGGCGCGTGGCGCAAATCGGTCCAGGCCGATCCGCATGCACCGCTGTTGCCGCTGCAGCCGCTGAGCGTTCAGGCCCAGCCGGCCTGATGAAAAGCCCCGCTTGACGGCGGGGTCAGCCTGACCGAAAAGCCCTGCAGGTTCACGCCAGCAGGGCTTTTCTCGTTTTCGGTGGATTGCGTCACCTCGGTCCATAGCGAACCGATGCACATCAATCACCTCAAACCTTGAACTTGCCCACCAGCATCTGCAAATGCGTCCCCAACCGCGCCAGCTCAATGCTGGACGCCGCCGTCTCTTCACTCGCCGCCGACGTCTGATCCGACACATCGCGCACGTTCAGCACGCTGCGGTTGATCTCTTCGGCCACGGCGCTCTGCTGCTCTGCGGCGGCGGCAATCTGCTGGTTCATTGCCTGGATCGCCGACACCGTGCGGGTGATGTTCGCAAGTGAGCCGCCGGCGCGGCGGGTCAGTTCCACGCTGCTGTCGGTCAGGGCGCGACTGTTGTCCATGATGGTCGCCACTTGCTGGGTGCCGTTCTGCAGGCCGACGATCAGCTCTTCGATCTCTTCGGTGGATTTCTGCGTGCGTTGCGCCAGGCTGCGCACTTCATCGGCGACCACGGCAAAACCACGCCCGGCCTCGCCGGCACGGGCCGCTTCGATAGCGGCGTTGAGGGCCAGCAGGTTGGTTTGCTGGGCGACGGACTTGATCACGTCGAGCACGCTGCCGATCTTGTCGCTTTCGCGCTTGAGTTCGCCCATGGCTTCCGTGGAGTGACCCACTTCCACGGCCAGACGCTCGATCTGGGCGATGGCTTCGCCCACCACCTTGTCACCTTCGCGGGCCTGTTGATCGGCGGCGACGGCGGCCTCGGAGGCCTCCTCGGCGTTACGCGCGACTTCCTGCACGGTAGCGGTCATTTCATTCATGGCGGTGGCCACCTGGTCGGTCTCGACCTTCTGGCTGGTGACGCCAGCGCTGGTTTGCTCGGTGACGGCGGACAGTTCCTCGGCGGCGCTGGCAATTTGTGTAACGCCATCGCTGATGCCGCCGATCAGTTCGCGCAAGCCCAGGGTCATGCTCTGGATGGCCCGTTGCAGCTGGCCAAGTTCGTCCTGGCGTTGTGAGAGCAGGTTGTGGGTCAGGTCGCCGGCCGCGATGCGCTCGGCCGCCTTGAGGGTCTGGTTCAGCGGGATCACGATCTGCCGGGTGATGGCCCAGGCGGCTAACAGGCCAAAGGCCAGCGCCAGGACGGTGGCCAGCAACAACATGTTCTTGGCGTGCGCTACGTCGGTATCGCGCACCAGGGTTTGCGAGGCGGTGAGCTTGTTGCTGACCTCAAGCAGGATTTCGCCCTGGGCGGCCATGCGTTTGAAGGCGTCGGCGCTGGCGGTCTGGGAATCACGGTACTGGCTGACCGCGGCGCGGTAAGCCTTGAGCGAGTCGGTCGCTTGCTGCAGGTTACCGATGTGTTGTTCCGGCAGCTGCGACGGCAGGCCTTGCAGATATTTCAGGGCGTTGTCGATGGCGTCCAGCGCCGGCTGCTCGGCCTCGGCCTTGCCGCTGTAGGTGTAGCCACGCACCTGGAAGCGCGCTTGCTGGATCAGCTTGCTCAGGTCGATCACGCTGTTGAACTGCGCGACGCTGTCGCCTTGCAGCATGGATTTTTCGACTTCGGCGACTTTGGCCACGGCATTGTCGGCGGTGGCGCCCAGTTTGCTACGGGCGTCTTCGCGGCTGGCGCTGACCTGGGTCAGGGTGGCGAAGGCTTGCTTGTATTGGCTGACGGCGGCCAGTTGCTGGTCGATCATGGTCACGTCGGCGGGTTGCTCGATCATCTTGCGAGCCGCTTGCAGGCTGGTGTCGAGCTTGCCCAGCAAATTACTGACGGCGCCGGGGCCTTGTTCGCCGCGACGCATTTCGTAATCCAGGCGGGCGATGCGCAGGTCCTTGGTCATCCCGTTGATCTCGGAGATGAACCCCAGCGTATCACCGCGACGGGTGACGTCACTCAGGCCGGTCCAGCCGGTGAAGGTGATCAGCATCGTCAGCAGCAGCACAAGACCGAAGCCGACGCCCAGCTTGCGGTTCACGCTCACGTTACCCAGTTTATCGGCCAGCCATTGGTACATGCTGCAACTCCCTTGGACCACACATTGGTTTCATGGGAGGTGTATCGGCAGGCGGGGAGCATTCTGTAGGAGCAAGCTTGTTCGCGATGGACGTTAACGATGACGAGGGCTTTCTGAATGAGCGCGGCGCCGTCACGTCCTTCGCGAGCAAGCTCGCTCCTACAGGAATCGCGATATGGCTAGAAGAGGCGTGCCAGCAGTGCCGTGACGGCAGTTTCCACGCGCAGGATGCGCTCGCCCAACTGCACAGGTTGCAGGCCGGATTTGCCCAGCAAGTCGATCTCGTAGGGGATCCAGCCGCCCTCCGGGCCGATGGCCAGGGTCACCGGCTCGCTCGGGGCGCGGGGGCAGGGCGGATATTGGCCTGGATGACCAACCAGGCCGAGGGTGCCCTCGGTGATGGCAGGCAGGCGGTCTTCGACGAACGGCTTGAAGCGCTTCTCGATCACCACTTGTGGCAAGACGCTGTCCCTGGCCTGTTCGAGGCCAAGGATCAATTGCTCGCGAATGGCCTCGGGCTCCAGGAACGGCGTCTGCCAGAAGCTCTTCTCGACGCGATAGCTGTTCACCAGCACGACACGTGGCACACCCATGGCCGCGACGGTCTGGAACACCCTGCGCAGCATCTTGGGCCGCGGCAGGGCCAGGACCAGGGTCAACGGCAGCTTGGCGGGCGGAGGCTGGTCGAGGGTGACGCGCAGTTCCGCCTCGGTAGCGTCCAGGCGCAGGACCTCGGCCGAGCCCATCAAGCCACCGATGCGGCCGACTCGCATGCTGTCACCGACTTCGCAGCGATGGACTTCCTGCATGTGGGTCAACCGGCGATCACGCAGGACCACCCGGTCGGCCGCAATGAAGTCGGCGTCTTCAAGAAGCAGCAGGTTCACGGTTGGGTCGCAGGCGGCTGGTCGTTGTGATCGTCGGCAGTCTGGTCGTCCGGGTGCTCACCACGCTTGCTGATCAGGCTGCCAAACAGGATGCCGATCTCGAACAGCAGCCACATCGGTACCGCCAGCAGGGTCTGCGAGAAGATGTCCGGCGGGGTCAGGATCATGCCGACCACGAAGCAGCCGATGATCACGTACGGGCGGATTTTCTTCAGGTACTTGACGTCGACCACGCCGATCCACACCAGCAGCACCACGGCCACCGGAATTTCGAACGCCACGCCGAAGGCGAAGAACAGCGTCATGACGAAATCGAGGTAGCTGGTGATGTCGGTCATCATTTCCACGCCGGCCGGGGTGGCGGCGGCGAAGAATTTGAAGATCAACGGGAATACCAGGAAATAGGCGAACGCCATGCCGGCGTAGAACAGCACGATGCTCGAGCACAGCAAGGGCACGGCGATGCGCTTCTCGTGCTTGTACAGGCCCGGTGCGATGAAACCCCAGATCTGGTGCAGGATCACCGGGATCGCCAGGAACAGCGACACCATCATGGTCAGCTTCAGTGGCGTCAGGAACGGCGACGACACATCGGTGGCGATCATCGTCGCGCCGGCTGGCAGGTATGCGCGCAGCGGTGTCGAGACGAAGGTGTAGATCTGCTGGGTGAAGGCGAACAGCCCGGCAAAGATGATGAAGATCGCTGCTACGCAGCGCAGCAGGCGGGTACGCAACTCGGTGAGGTGCGAAACCAGCGGCATGTGCTGGTCGTTTTCAGGAAGATCGCTCATGGGGCTCGCGGCGGCAGTGTTGGGTCATGAGGGGCCGGCGCAACGGGCGCAGCCGCGGGTGTAACGGGGGCGACCGGCGTCGCTGCGACAGGCGCGGCTTCGATCGGTGCAGCTGCGACAGGCGCAGATTCCACGACAGGCGCATCAACCGCCTGCGTGGCCACAGGCTCGACTGGCGTCGGCTGCTGCTGGGTCGGCGAGAAGATCTTGCGGGCCTCCTGTTCAAGCGACAGGATGTGCTCGTTGTGCAGTTGCCGACGGATTTCGTCGGCACCGATTTCACGTTCAACTTCCTGTTTGATCGCATTGAAGCTGCGCTTGAGGCGCCCGACCCACAGGCCGGCGGTGCGCGCAGCGCCCGGCAGGCGCTCGGGGCCCAGCACCAGCAAGGCGACGAGGCCGACGAGCAGCAGTTCAGAGAAGCTGATACCAAACATTAGTCAGTGCTCACACGTCTTTGCGGATCGGCTCTTCGACTTTCTGCGCCTGCACGTCGATGGTGTGCGGCTGGTTCACCGAAGCCTGAGGCTGAACCGGCGGCACCGGTTGGGCCGGGGTCACGGTTGGCTCGGCCGGTTTCTCGTCGTCGTTCATGGCTTTCTTGAAGCCCTTGATCGACTCGCCGACGTCGGTGCCGAGGTTTTTCAGTTTCTTGGTGCCGAATACCAGTACCACGACGACCAGGATGACGATCCAGTGTTTCCAGTCAAAAATGCCCATGCTGCAGCTCCTCTCTAATAGTTATTCAGGCGGACGGGCGCGAGGCTTTCTCGGCGTGTCCGGACAGACCGAAGCGACGGTCCAGTTCATCGAGTACAGCCTGGGGATGCTGCCCCAATTGGGCGAGCATGACCATGCTGTGGAACCACAAATCGGCGGTTTCGTAGATCACATCGCTGCAGTCGCCACTGATGGCGGCGTCCTTGGCGGCAATGATGGTCTCGACCGACTCTTCGCCGACTTTTTCCAGAATCTTGTTCAAGCCCTTGTGGTACAGGCTGGCGACGTACGAGCTGTCGGCGGCGGCGCCTTTGCGCTCTTCCAGCACCTGGGCCAGACGGGTCAGAGTGTCACTCATGTTTGTGTCCTGCGGAATAGATGGCGTGCGGATCTTTCAGGACCGGGTCGACGGTTGTCCAGTCGCCGTTCTCGTAGACGCGGTAGAAGCAGCTCTGGCGGCCGGTATGACAGGCGATGTCGCCGATCTGTTCGACCATCAGGATGATCACGTCGGCGTCGCAGTCCAGGCGCATCTCGTGCAGGGTCTGCACGTGGCCGGACTCTTCGCCCTTGCGCCAAAGCTTGCCACGCGAGCGCGACCAGTAGATGGCGCGGTTCTCGGCTGCCGTCAGTTCCAGTGCTTCGCGGTTCATCCAGGCCATCATCAGGACGCGCCCGGTCTTGTGGTCCTGGGCAATCGCCGGCACCAGGCCGTCGGCATCCCATTTGATCTCGTCCAGCCAGTTTTTCATCTTCGACTCCGACAGCGAGCCCGACACTTCATTAGTCAGGCTCAACGTTGAAACAGTGTGCCAGTGCGCAGCACAACTGGCTATCGGCGAACGACCAGATACAAGCCGACGGCCATCATGATGCCCGCCGGCCAGTAGGCCAGCTCGTTCAACGGCCCGCCCACAGCGAGGATCGCCCCACCGGCCAGGTGCGCCGTGCCAAGCAGGCGCAGGAACCAGTCGTCCCGGCGTCGATGCCAGGGTGGCGGTGGGTCGTAGGCGTGCGGGTGGGACATGCGTTCGAGCAGGTCGCGGGCCATGTTGGCCAGGTGCGGCAACTGCTCGAACTGGCTCTGCACGTTGCCGAGCAGGGCTTTGGGACTGACGCGTTCGCGCATCCAGCGTTCGAGGAAGGGTTGCGCGGTATTCCACAGGTCGAGGTCCGGGTACAGCTGACGACCCAGGCCTTCGATGTTCAACAGGGTTTTCTGCAACAGGACAAGCTGCGGCTGCACTTCCATGTTGAACCGGCGCGCCGTCTGGAACAGGCGCATCAGCACCTGGCCGAATGAAATATCTTTTAACGGTTTTTCGAAGATCGGTTCGCAGACAGTCCGGATCGCCGCTTCGAATTCGTTGAGTTTGGTTTCCGCCGGCACCCAGCCCGAATCGATGTGCAGCTGTGCCACACGCCGGTAATCACGCTTGAAGAACGCGAACAGGTTGCGCGCCAGGTAATCCTGGTCTTGCGGGGTCAGGCTGCCGACGATGCCGCAGTCGATCGCAATGTACTGCGGGCTCCATGGGCTGACGGTGCTGACGAAGATGTTGCCGGGGTGCATGTCGGCGTGGAAGAAACTGTCGCGGAAGACCTGGGTGAAGAAGATCTCCACGCCACGTTCGGCGAGCATTTTCATGTCGGTGCGCTGGTCGGCCAGGGTCGCGAGGTCCGTGACCTGGATGCCGTAGATGCGCTCCATCACCAGCACTTTCGGCCGGCACCAGTCCCAATAGACTTGTGGCACGTACAGTAGTGGCGAACCGTCGAAGTTGCGCTTCAACTGGCTGGCGTTGGCCGCTTCGCGCAGCAGGTCGAGTTCGTCGTAGATGGTTTTTTCGTAGTCCTGGACCACGTCCACCGGGTGCAGCAGGCGCGCATCGGCCGAGAGTTTTTCGGCGGCGCGGGCGAGGATGAACAGCCACGCCAGGTCCTGGGCAATCACCGGCTTGAGGCCCGGGCGGATCACCTTGACCACGACTTCCTCGCCGGTTTTCAGCTGCGCGGCGTGCACTTGGGCCACCGACGCCGAGGCCAGCGGTTCGACGTCGAAGCGGCTGAACACTTCACTGATTTTCTTGCCCAGCTGCTCTTCGATCAGCTTGACCGACAGCTGCGAGTCGAACGGCGGCACGCGGTCCTGCAACATCATCAGCTCATCGGCGATGTCTTCCGGCAGCAGGTCGCGGCGGGTGGACAGGATCTGCCCGAACTTGATGAAGATCGGTCCCAGGTCCTGCAACGCCAGGCGCAGGCGCGCGCCACGGCTCAGGTCCAGGGTCTTGCGCGGGAACCAGCGCCACGGCAGGCCATAACGCAAAGCCCGTAGAAACCAGGGCAGTGGCAGGGCGAACAGCAGGTCATCGAGGCGGTAGCGGATCACGACGCGCTGGATGCGCAACAAACGGCGGACGGCAAGCAGCTTCATGCGTTATCGCTTGGGTCGAGGGATCGGGAAAGGCGCTCGAAACGCGCCTCGAGACGTTCCAGATCGACTTTGATCTGGTCCAGTTCACTGAATCGGGCTTCGGCTTCGCGCTGGCCGACCAGGGTGCGAGACTCTTCGGCCAGGTATTCGCCCAGGTTCTGGCCCAGGCTGGCGAACCCCTGCTGATACCAGCGGGCCCGACTGCGCAGATGACCGCCGACCAGTTGAGTGGCGACAGGTCCCAGCCAGCGCGAGAGTTCGTACTCCCAGTCCAGCTCCAGGTCCTGAAGGATCGCCGCCAGTTCCAGCAGCACGCCGCTGTCGCCGTCGAGTTCGACTCCAGGGCTGTGCAGGATCGCGGTCTTGTCCTTGCTCATGGCCAGTTTCAGCAGGCTCGAAGCCGGTGCACGCAGGGTGCAGTCGGCGCCGGTCTCCCACTGGGAGGCGAGCATCAGGCCTTCATCGCTGGGCAGGATGAACACTTGCAACGCCGGACTGCGGCAGTCGACGGCAATCACCCTGCCGCTCAAGTGCGCCAGTCGCGGCAGCGCCGTGCTGTCGAGGCGCAGCACCCGGTTCAGGCCGAGTTCAACGCTGGCGAGCAGGCCGGCGAGCAGCATCAGGGCTTGATGCCGCGGTGCAGGGCGACGATGCCTGCGGTCATGTTGTGATAGGTCACGCGGTCGAAACCGGCCTCGACCATCATCGACTTCAGGGTTTCCTGGTTCGGGTGCATGCGGATCGATTCGGCCAGGTAGCGGTAGCTTTCCGAGTCGTTGGTGATCAGCTTGCCCATCAGCGGCATGAAGGCGAACGAGTAGGCGTCGTAGGCCTTGGACATCAGCGCGTTGGTCGGCTTGGAGAACTCCAGCACCAGCAGGCGGCCGCCTGGCTTGAGCACGCGCAGCATGGAGCGCAGGGCGTCTTCCTTGTGCGTCACGTTGCGCAGGCCGAAGGCGATGGTCACGCAGTCGAAATGGTTGTCCGGGAACGGCAGTTTTTCCGCATCGGCCTGGACGAACT
Organism: Pseudomonas sp. MHK4; assembly: GCF_054600775.1. NCBI lineage: Bacteria > Pseudomonadati > Pseudomonadota > Gammaproteobacteria > Pseudomonadales > Pseudomonadaceae > Pseudomonas > Pseudomonas sp. MHK4. The sequence goes on from NZ_BAAIAK010000004.1 coordinate 217,955, forward strand.
CGACGTTGCCGGCCACACCCAGGTCCAGCAGGCGATCACGACCGACCTTGAGCATGGATTCGTTGATGTCGGCCAGCACCACCTGGCCGGTCGGGCCCACGAGGTGCGAGAATTTGCGGGTCAGGTCGCCCGTGCCGCCGGCGATGTCCAGCACCCGGTTGCCCGTACGCACACCCGACAGCTCGATCGCGAAACGCTTCCACAGACGGTGCATGCCGCCCGACAGGAGGTCGTTCATCAGGTCGTACTTGGCGGCCACCGAGTGGAAAACCTCAGCGACTTTTTCCGCTTTCTGGCTTTCCGGAACGTTTTTGAAGCCGAAGTGAGTGGTGGGTTCGGCGTCGTTGCCTTTGCGCTGATCAGTCATATCGCTGTCACCAAAAGAGAATGCGCGACATTCTAATCCCCAAGGCATGCTTTGTCTTGGCAAGGCTGAAGGTAAGATGGTTCACCCTCGGGACGTTTTGCCGCAGCAGCGGTCAAGATTCAACGAACAGGCATTCATAAAGCAGGAGTCATTCGATGGCCCATATTAGTGTTGAACGGGCCCACGGCCTGGGTAAGGAAGCGGCGCGCGAGAAGGCCGACAAGCTGGCGCAGAAACTTCAGGATCAGTATGGCCTGGAGCCGCAATGGTCCGGCGACACCCTGAACCTCAAGCGTTCAGGTGTGAAAGGTGCGGTGCATGTCACCGAGGATTCGATCAAGGTCGATGTGGAGTTGGGCCTGATGATGTCGGCCATGAGCGGCATGATCAAAGCCGAGATCGAGAAGGCGCTGGACAAAGCCCTGGCATAAGGCACGCGATCTTGTAGGAGCAAGCTTGCTCGCGATGGCATCTACGCGGTGTATCTGGAAAACCGAGGTGCCTGCATCGCGAGCAAGCTTGCTCCTGCAGTGAGTGGTGAGATCACCACCTGTTCATGTCAGTTGTTAGGGTGCCGTTTCTAATTTTTCTCCCTACTTTGTGCCTGAGCCCGACACTTTCGCGGGCAGTTCCTCAAACCTTCTGCGCGTGAGGTGCACCATGGCCAAAGTTATTTTGAAGAAAAAAATCGACGCATCGACGACCGCTCTGCATGACGTCAAATCCTATGCACGCCGGATCTGGCTGGCAGGCCTGGGTGCCTACACCAAGGTCGGCCAAGAGGGTAGCGAGTACTTTCAAGAGCTGATCAAGGCTGGACAAGCAGTTGAAACCAAAGGCAAAAAAGTAGTTGCCGAGAAGCTTGAAGCGGCCAATGCCGAGATCGACGAAGCCAAGACTGAAGTCAGCACTTTCAAAGGCAAGGTCGAAGTTCAGCTCGACAAAGTCGAGAGAGCGTTCGACTCGCGTGTCGCAAGTACCTTGAATCGTATCGGCATTCCGTCTAAACATGACGTTGAGACACTCTCTGCCAAGCTCGATGAGCTGACGGCACTGCTCGAACGCGTCGCGCGTAAATCTTAAGGAGAACGGGATGGCTGGTAAAAAGAACACCGAAAAAGAAGGCAGCTCGTGGATCGGGAAAGTCGAAGACTACTCCCGCAAGATCTGGCTTGCTGGTTTGGGTGTGTACTCGAAGATCGACACTGACGGCAGCAAGCTCTTCGACTCACTGGTTAAAGACGGCGAGAAAGCCGAGAAGCTCACCAAGAGCGCTGTTGGCAAGACTGTCGACGCCGCCAAGGACTCCGCTACTTCGGCCAAGTCGCGCATCAGCGGCGTGAAAGACCGTGCATTGGGCAAGTGGGATGAGCTTGAAGGGGCTTTCGACAAGCGCCTGAACAGCGCCATTTCGCGCTTGGGCGTACCGAGCCGCAATGAAGTCAAGGCGCTGCACAGCAAGGTCGATACCCTGACCAAGCAAATCGAAAAACTCACCGGTGCCAAGGTTGCGCCTGTTGCGGCGAAAACCGCGGCAGCCAAGCCGGCCGCCAAAACCGCGGCCAAGCCATTGGCCAAAGCGGCAGCCAAGCCTGCTGCAAAAACTGCAGCCGCCAAGCCAGCCGCCGCCAAACCAGCGGCCAAGCCGGCAGCTGCTAAAACCGCCGCCAAGCCTGCAGCGAAAACCGCTGCTGCCAAACCGGCCGCCAAGCCAGCGGCAAAACCTGCTGCGGCGAAGAAACCAGCAGTGAAAAAACCGGCCGCTCCTAAAGCAGCCGCACCCAAACCAGCAGTGGCTGCCGCCAAACCGGCAACCCCGGTAACGCCGGCAAGCACCTCGAACTCCGCTACCGCGCCGACCCCTGCTGTGACCCCGACTGCCGCGCCAGCTCCATCGACGCCAACCAGTCAGTCCTGATTCCAGGGCTCAAAAAAACGCCCGGCCTGCCAAGGTCGGGCGTTTTTTTGTGAGCTGAAAAGATCGCAGCCTGCGATCTTTTAATCTTAATGCTCTTCCAGATACTGCATCGCCATCTGCTCGGTCGCCGCCTTGATCGGCGGCAACAAGTGCGGTGCCACCAGCATCATGATCTGGTAGACCACCAATCGCACTTCGCCCTCGCGGCCGAGAATCCGCTGATAGTCCAGCGAGAACAGCAGCGTCAGGGTGATCTGCTCCACCAGTTGCCCCAGCGCCTGGGTATCGCTGACCAGCTGCCCCAAGGCTTTCAATCGGGCCAGCAATGATGCCAGGGTGCGCTTGAGTGCATTGAGCAGGTTGCGAATGCCCTTGGCCAGTTTTGGCAGGCGCCCGGCCAGGTTCGACAGGTCCTGGAACAGGAAGCGATAGTGGGACAGGCGCTCGACGATCAGGTGCAGGAACAGCCAGTAATCCTCGGGGGCCAGTTCGACGTCGGCCGGTGGGTCGAGCAACGGCGCCAGTTCGGCCTGGAAACGTTCGAACAGACCAAGAATCAGCGGTTCCTTGCCGTGGAAGTGGTAGTAGAGGTTGCCCGGGCTGATGCCCATTTCGTTGGCGACTTCCATGGTGGAAACATTCGGTTCGCCCTTCTCATTGAACAATTGCAGGGCACATTCGAGGATCCGGTCGCGGGTTTTCATCCAGTCTTCTTATGATCGGGTCATGCCACGGCCGGCAGGGGCCGTGGTCGTTGAACATCAGCGCACGCGCACGTAGGTCCCGGGCGCTGCCTCCATCGGTGGATAATTCTGATTGCCGAGGGCCATGTGGGGTTCTTTCTGCGCGCCCGAGCGCTCCTGAATCCAGCTCAGCCATTGCGTCCACCAGCTACCGTCGACGGGCTTGGCGTCGTAGTACCAGGCCCTGGGGTCGCTGCTCAGTTTGGCGCCTTCGACGTAGTTGGCTTTCGGATTGTTCGGCGGATTGAGAATGCTCTGTATGTGGCCGCTGTTGGACAGGACGAAGCGGCGCTCGCCACCGAGCAGCAGGGTCGAGCGATACACCGCGTCCCACGGCGTGATGTGGTCGTTGATGCCGGCCACGCTGAAACTGTCGACGTTGACCTTCTGTAAATCGATCGGGGTGCCGCACACTTCCAGGCCGCCGGGATGGCTCAGCGGGTTGTGCTTGAAAAAGTCCAGCAAGTCGCCATGCAGGGCGGCCGGCAGGCGGGTGTTGTCGTTGTTCCAGTAGAGAATGTCGAACGCCGGCGGCTCCTTGCCCATCAGGTAGTTGTTGACGAAGTAGCTCCAGATCAAATCGTTCGGGCGCATCCAGGCGAAGACCTTGGCCATGTCGCGGCCATCCAGTACGCCTTTCTGGTAGGAACGTCGCTTGGCGGCCTCCAGGGTCTGTTCGTCAGCGAAGAGCGTGGCCGGACTGTCGAGTTGACTGTCGAGCAGGCTCACCAGGTAGGTCGCGCTGGAAACGCGGCGTAGCTGGCGCTTGGCTTGCAGGTGACCTTGCAAGGCGGCAATGGTCAGCCCGCCGGCGCAGGCGCCCATCAGGTTGACCTCGCGCGCGCCGGTGATTGCCCGGCAGACGTTCATGGCTTCTTCCACCGCTTCAACGTACGTCGACAGGCCCCATTCGCGGTGGCGTACATCCGGATTGCGCCAGCTGATCACGAAGGTCTGCAGGCCGTTCTTGAGCGCGTACTGGACGAAGCTGTTGTGCGGGCTGAGGTCGAAAATGTAGTACTTGTTGATCTGTGGCGGCACCACCAGCAGCGGTTTGGAATACTGCTTTTCGCTCATCGGCTTGTACTGGATCAGCTCCAGCAGTTCGTTGCGAAACACCACGGCGCCGGTGGTGGTGGCGACAGTCTTGCCGACCTCGAATGCGTGCTTGGTGACCTGTCGGGGCAGCCCGTCGTTGTGCAGGAGGTCATCGACCAGGTGGCCGATCCCGCGCACCAGGCTGTTGCCGCCGGAGTTGAAGATTTCCTTGATCGCCAGGGGATTGAGCAGGCTGTTGGACGGCGACACGGCATCGTTGAGCAGGGCGAACGCGAAGTGCGCGCGGGCGCGGTCGTCCGGGTTCATGTTGCTGTCGTCGATCCAGCTTATGACCTGCTTCTGCCAGCTCAGGTAGGCCTGCAGGCTGCGTCGATAAAAGGGGTTGAGGCTCCATGCGGGATCGTCGAAACGACGGTCCTGCGGGTTGGTCGGGTGCAGGGTGTCGCCCAGCAACACGCGGCCCAGTTGACCACCCAGTTTCAAGGCGTGTCGAGCGGTGTGCACGGGGTTGCGCAGGCCATGGGCGGCAACACTGCGCAAAGTCGAAACCAGATCCCGGCCGCGCAGGCCGGTAATCGCACTTTGTGCGTTGATGAACGCGGCGGGAGTGGGTAGTGACTCCCTCGCAGTTTTATCGCGCATGACTCAACACTCCTTCGTCTTCCAGGCCAAATACAAAACACCGAACCAGAACACCATAGACGCTGTAACGGGTTGTTGCGCGGTGCGATGTCCAGCCGCCTCCTCTTTCCCATACAAAAAATGGGCCGATCAGCCGCCCAGTGGCGCCGGATGCGGGTGCATCACCGCACGCAGGCGCTCCTCCTCGAGGAATTTCATGATGATCGGCGCGACCGCTTCGGCCCGGGTAATCAGGAACAGATGGCCGTCATCGATGATGTGCAGCTGGGCATTGGGAATTCGCCAGGCCAGCAGACGCATGTTGATCAGCGGGATCAGCGGATCGTCGTCGCCGGCCAGGACCAGGGTCGGCTGATTGATCTTGTGCAGCCAGTGGATGCTGGTCCAGCCGAAGCCGGCGAACAGCTGCCAGTAGTAACCAAGCTTGCCTGCCGAACGGACCTTCGCTGCATGGCTCGCGGCCAGGGTCGGATCGCGACGGAACGCGCCGCCGTAGATCATCGGCGCAATGCGGATTACATGGGAGGGCTGGATGTAGCGCCGTGGGCTGGCCATCATCCACAACACTTTCGGCTTGCCCGGCACCATCACCGCGCCCGCTGCCGTCGCTGCCAGGACAAGCTTCTTGCAACGCTCCGGATAGTCAAAGGCGAACTGTTGCGCAAGGGCGCCACCCCAGGACACGCCGATCACATTGACTTGCCCGTAGTCGAGGTAGTCGAGCATGCGTGCCGTGAGTTTCGCCAGGCTTGGAAAGCGATACGGAAGATTCGGCGTCGACGAACCGCCGACACCGGGTACGTCGAAGGCGATGACTTCCAGGTCCGGGTCCAGCGCTGCGACGAACGGAAACACCAGCTCCAGGTTGGCGCCGATGCCGTTGAAAATCAGCAAGGGCGTCAAGTGAGGCTTGCCGGGGCGCACCGCCGTGCGGAGGGTCTGGCCATCCAGGTCGACGGTGCGGAATATGAACGGTTGCGGCATGCTTCTGGCCCTGTGGGTGGATCGTGGTTCCTGACACACATGCTGTAGGAGCCGGCTTGCTGGCGATGCGATCACCGTGGTTCGCCAGTCTCACCGTGGTGATGCAATCGCCAGCAAGCCGGCTCCTACAGGTTTGTGGGTCTAACGCTCGTGTACGTAAGTGCCTGGCGCCGACTCGCCCGCCGGATAAGCCTTGTTACCCAGCTTCACCGGGGACTTTTTCAGCTCGCCCGAGCGCTGGGCCTGCCAGGCCTGCCAATGCAGCCACCAGGAATCGGTGTGCTTGGTGGCATTCTGTTGCCATTCATCGGCATTGCTCGCCGGTTCGGTGCTGGTCATGTAGCGGGATTTCGGGTTACCCGGCGGATTCAGGATGCTCTGGATATGCCCGCTGCTCGACAGCACGAATTCAACGTTGCCGCCGAACAGTTGCGACGACTTGTAGCACGACCGCCACGGGGTGATGTGGTCGTTGGTGCCGGCCAGGGAAAAGATGTCGGCCGTCACTTGCTTGAGGTCGATGGCGGTGCCGCACACTTCCAGTGCATTCGGGCGAATCAGTGGATTATTTTTGAACAGCTCGATCAGGTCGCCGTGGAACGCTGCGGGCAACCGGGTGGTGTCGTTGTTCCAGAACAGGATGTCGAAAACCGGCGGCTCGTTGCCCAGCAGGTAATTGTTTACCCAGTAGTTCCAGATCAGGTCGTTGGGACGCATCCAGGCAAAGACTTTCGCCATGTCGCGGCCTTCCAGAACACCCGCCTGGTACGAGTGGCGCTTGGCGGCTTCGAGTGTCTGCTCATTGACGAACAGGGCGACGTCGCTGTCCAGGGTGGTGTCCAGCACGCTCACCAGCAGGGTCAGGGCGTTGACCTTGTTCTCGCCGATCGCCGCGTAGTGGCCCAGCAGCGCTGTGCAAGTGATGCCGCCGGAGCAGGCCCCGAGCATGTTCACGTCTTTGCTGCCGGTGATCGCGGTGACGACGTCAACCGCTTCCTTGAGGGCTTCGATATAGGTCGACAGGCCCCACTCGCGCTGTTCCTTGGTCGGGTTGCGCCAGCTGACGATGAAGGTCTGAACGTTGTTGCGCAGGCAGAACCGCGCCAGGCTCTTGTCCGGGCTCAGGTCGAACACGTAGAACTTGTTGATCTGCGGCGGCACCACCAGCAATGGACGCTCGTGGACCTGCTCGGTAATCGGCTTGTACTGGATCAGTTCCAGGACATCGTTGCGAAATACCACCGCGCCTTCGGTCACGCCCAGGCTCTTGCCAACCTCGAACGCACCCATGTTGACCTGGCTCGGCATGCCACCGTTGTGCACCAGATCCTTGGCCAGGTGCGAGAGACCGTCAAGCAGACTCTTGCCGCCGGTTTCGAAAAAGCGTTTGACTGCCGCCGGGTTGGCCGCGGTGTTGGTCGGCGCCATGGCTTCGGTCATGAGGTTGATCACGAAGTGCCCGCGCGCCACATCGCTGGGGCTGAGGGTGCTTTCGTCGATCCAGGAGTGGAGTTCCTTGCGCCACGCCAGGTAGGTTTGCAAATAACGTTTGTAGAGTGGGTTCTGGCTCCAGGCCGGATCGGCAAAGCGACGGTCATCGCTGGTCGGTTGCAGCCCGGATTTGCCAAACAGCACGTTCTTGAGTTCAAGACCAAAATGCGCGACATGTTTGACGCTATGCACCGGTTGCCTGATGGCCTGCCTGAGCACCATTCGAGCAGAAGCCAGTAGATCCTTTCCACGCAGCCCAACGACAGGATTGAGCCCCAGGGTGTTCTCCGAGGCTTGATACTTCAACTCATCGTTACTCTTGTTACTCATCTACGACGCTCCATTGCCCTTCAGACGAGTACCGTGTCCTGCTGTGTAGTCACACAGCAACGCCAGGTACTACTGCACGGGTGACTTTAATTCTGCATCGCTGCTTTTTAATTCAGAGAGCACTGCAGGGAACTTGCCAATCCATTGGTTACCCGAGTTTAATTTTTTTCGCAAGCGGGCCAAGCGTCGGCCCTGAAGCCGAGCATTCAAACAGATGAAATTAGAAAATGCTCTCTAAAGAGCAAAAGGCTCAGGCTAGAGCATCAGCTTGACGACGGATTCGTTCGGGTCGCGGGTTTTTCCTGCGGCTTCGAGCTCGGCAAGATAATCCTCCCAGAGTGCGTCATAACGTCGCCCCAGTTCGTAGAGGTATTCCCAGGTGAACAGGCCGCTGTCATGGCCATCGTCGAAGGTCAGTTTCAGAGCGTACTGACCGGCTGGTTCTATCTTGCTCAGTCCTACGTTGATCTTGCCAAATTGCAGGATGGGTTTGCCGTGGCCCTGGACCTCGGCGGAAGGGGAGTGCACGCGCAGGAACTCGGCGGGCAGGGTGTATTCCTCGCCTGATGCGTATTTGAGCGTGAGGGTTTTAGAGGCTTTGTGCAGCTTGATGTCGGTGGGGAGCTGGGTCATGACCGGATGTCCGTCTGTATGCGTGGCCTGACCCTTGTAGGAGCCGGCTTGCCGGCGATGGCGATCTCAGGTGCGCCATCGCCGGCAAGCCGGGCTCCTACAAGGAGTCACATGACCTACAGGATATAACGGGACAGGTCTTCGTTCTGCGCCAATTCACCGAGGTGGCTGTTGACGTAGTCGGCGTCGATCTGGATGACCTTGCCGTCATGCACGCTGGCCAGGTCGCCGGCGCTGAAAGACACTTCTTCCAGCAGGCGTTCAAGCAAGGTGTGCAGGCGACGGGCACCGATGTTTTCGGTTTTCTCGTTGACCTGCCAGGCGATCTCGGCAATGCGCTTGATGCCGCTCGGCAGGAACTCGATGCCCAGGCCTTCGGTTTTCAGCAGTGCGCAGTATTGCTCGGTGAGCGAGGCGTGAGGCTCGCTGAGGATGCGCTCGAAATCTTCCGGGCTCAGGGCCTTGAGTTCGACACGGATCGGCAGGCGGCCTTGCAGCTCGGGCACCAGGTCGCTCGGCTTGCTCAGGTGGAACGCACCCGAAGCAATGAACAGGATGTGGTCGGTCTTGACCATGCCCAGCTTGGTGTTGACGGTGCAGCCTTCGATCAGCGGCAGCAAGTCGCGCTGCACGCCTTCGCGGGACACATCGACGCCGCCGGAATTGCCTCGCTTGGCGACCTTGTCGATTTCGTCGATGAACACGATGCCGTGCTGCTCGACCGCTTCCAGGGCCTTGGCCTTCAACTCTTCATCGTTGACCAGGCGGCTGGCTTCTTCGTCGCGCACCAGCTTCAGTGCTTCCTTGACCTTGAGCTTGCGGGCTTTCTTCTTGCCCTTGCCCATGTTGGCGAACAGGCTTTGCAGCTGGTTGGTCATTTCTTCCATGCCCGGCGGCGCGGAAATATCGACGCCGGCCATCTCGGCCACTTCGATCTCGATCTCCTTGTCATCCAGCTGGCCTTCACGCAGGCGCTTGCGGAACAGCTGGCGGGTGTTGGAGTCGGCAGACGGGGTATCGTCGTTGCTGAAGCCCATGCGTGCCGGCGGCAGCAGGGCGTCGAGAATGCGCTCTTCGGCAGCGTCTTCGGCGCGGTGGCGCACCTTGACGATTTCCTGCTCGCGCAGCAGCTTGATCGCGGCATCGGCGAGGTCTCGAATGATCGACTCGACGTCGCGGCCGACATAGCCGACCTCAGTGAACTTGGTCGCTTCGACCTTGATGAACGGTGCGTTGGCCAGTTTGGCCAGGCGACGGGCGATCTCGGTTTTACCGACACCGGTCGGGCCGATCATCAGGATGTTCTTGGGCGTTACTTCAACGCGCAGCTCTTCCGGCAGCTGCATGCGGCGCCAGCGGTTGCGCAGGGCAATGGCGACGGCGCGCTTGGCATCGTCCTGGCCGATGATGTGGCGGTTGAGTTCGTGGACGATTTCGCGGGGAGTCATGGACATAATATTCAGTGGACCTCAAGCAAGAATGAGCCGTGGTGCGGTGGGCTGCATGGGCTTACTCGGCGCAGTCCTGCTCCTCGATGGTCTGGGTGTGGTTGGTGAATACACAGATGTCGCCGGCGATACCGAGGGCGGTTTCGACGATTTCCCGGGCCGACAGGTCAGTTTTTTTCAGCAGCGCGCTGGCGGCCGCCTGGGCGTAGGCACCACCGGAACCCATGGCGATCAGGCCGTCTTCAGGTTCGACCACGTCACCGTTGCCGGTGATGATCAGGGAGGCGTCTTTGTTGGCGACCGCGAGCATGGCTTCGAGGCGGCTCAGGGAGCGGTCGGTGCGCCACTCCTTGGCCAGTTCGACAGCGGCGCGTACCAGGTGGCCCTGGTGCTTTTCAAGTTGGCCTTCGAAGCGTTCGAAGAGGGTAAAGGCGTCAGCGGTGGCACCGGCAAAACCGGCTATGACCTGGCCGTGGTACAGGCGACGAACTTTTTTCGCGTTGCCTTTCATCACGGTATTGCCAAGGGAAACCTGGCCGTCGCCGCCCATGACGACTTTGCCGTGGCGGCGAACTGAAACGATGGTGGTCAAGGGAAGAGTCTCCACGCTGCGGGGCGAAAATGCCTTATGCCCATTCATATGGGGGTGGAGGAGAGGATTTCAACTGTGGGGCGTGGAGGGGGACGAGCGGTGTTTGGCCGGGATGGGTGTGTTGTTTGTCATGACGCCATCGCCAGCAAGCCGGCTCCTACAGGGGGATCGCGTAATTCCTGTAGGAGTCGGCTAGCTGGCGATGAACGATGACGCGGTGCCCCTGCCGAAATCAGCGGTTCTGGCGTTGTTGTAACAACAAATTGCTGAAGCCGGCGCCGGCCAGTTGTTTCTGGGCGGTGGTCAGTTGTTCGCGGTTGCTGAACGGTCCGACCAGGACGCGATACCAGGTTTCGTCTTTCACCGTGCCGGATTCAACCGCTACGGCCTGGCCCAGCAGAATGATCTGCGCCCGGACCTTGTCCGCATCAGTCTCTTTGCGGAACGAGCCAGCCTGCAGGAAAAACTTCGTCACAGGCGCAGCCTTGACCGGTGGGGCAGGTGGCGGAGTAATCCCGGACAGAGCAGCCTGGGCGCGAGCAGTATCGATCTTCGCCGCTTCAGCCGGTGTCACCGGTGTCGTCGGGATCGCAGGCACTTGCGGTGTCGGCAGGGTTTTTTCCGGTACGGCATCCGGCGGCACGATGACTTCCGATTCCGGCAGCAGGGTGTAGAAGTCGTATTTCGGCTTCACCGGTTGCGTCGGGCTCGGCGGGGTCTTGTTGGCTTCGGCGATCTTGGTGGCTTTCTGTTGCTGTTCCACCTTCTCGCGTTTGACCGTGTCACTGCCCTTGCCCGGCTCCAGTTTCATCAGGAATACGACGAACGCGCCGACCGTCAGGCCGATGGCCATCCACAGCCAACCCGGGATCGGTTGCTTCGCTGGAGCTTGGTAACGGCTGGCGCCACGCTTGGGTGCAGGTTTTTTCTTGGCAGCCAACTTACATACGCTCCAGAGTTTCCAGGCCCAAGAGTTCCAGGCCTTGCTTGAGAGTGCGTCCGGTCAGCGCTGCGAGGCGCAGACGGCTCTGCATTTGCGCCGGGGTGTCGGCGGCGAGGATCGGGCAGTTCTCGTAGAAGCTGGAGAACAGGCCGGCGACGTCGTACAGGTACGTGCAGAGGATGTGCGGCGTGCCTTTCTCGGACACGTTGTTCAGTACTTCGCCAAACTGTGCGAGTTTTGCCGCCAGTTCGTGTTCGTGCGGTGCTTGGAGCACGATCTGGCCTTCGACTTCGCTGAAGTCCTTGCCGAGTTTGCGGAACACGCCAGCCACGCGGGTGTAGGCATACAGCAGGTACGGTGCGGTGTTGCCTTCGAAGTTCAGCATCAGGTCGAAGTTGAAGCTGTAGTCGCTGGTGCGATGCTTGGACAGGTCGGCGTATTTCACCGCGCCGATGCCCACGACCTTGGCGATGTTGCGCAGCTCGGCTTCGGCCAGTTCAGGGTTCTTGTCCTTGACCAGGGTGTAGGCGCGTTCCTGGGCTTCGGTCAGCAGGTCGATCAGCTTCACGGTACCGCCATCACGGGTCTTGAACGGACGGCCGTCAGCGCCGTTCATGGTGCCGAAGCCCATGTGTTCCATTTCCATCGGATGGGTCACGAAGCCGGCCTTGCGTGCCACGGCGAATACTTGCTGGAAGTGCAGGGCCTGACGCTGGTCGACGAAGTACAGCGCGCGGTCGGCCTTGAGCTTGCCGCTGCGGTAGCGCACGGCAGCCAGGTCGGTGGTTGCGTAGAGGTAGCCGCCGTCGGCCTTGACGATGATCACTGGCAGCGGGTCGCCGTCGGCGTTCTTGAATTCGTCGAGGAACACGCACTGGGCGCCGTTGCTCTCGACCAGCATGCCGGCGGCCTTGAGGTCGTTGACCACGTTGATCAGGTCGTCGTTGTAGGCGCTTTCGCCCATCACGTCGGCCATGGTCAGCTTGACGTTCAGCAGTTCGTAGATCTTCTGGCAATGGGACAGCGAGATGTCCTTGAACTTGGTCCACAGCGCCAGGCAATCGGCATCGCCGGCCTGCAGCTTGACCACCAGGCCACGGGCGCGGTCGGCGAATTCTTCGGATTCGTCGAAGCGTTGCTTGGCGGCGCGGTAGAAGTTTTCCAGGTCGGACAGCTCGTCGCTGGTGATCGGGTTTTCCTGCAGGTAGGCCATCAGCATGCCGAACTGGGTGCCCCAGTCGCCAACGTGGTTCTGGCGGATCACTTCGTCTCCGAGGAATTCGAGCACGCGGGCCACGCCGTCGCCAATGATGGTCGAGCGCAAGTGGCCGACGTGCATCTCCTTGGCCAGGTTCGGTGCCGACAGGTCGACCACGGTGCGCTGCGCCGGGCCGGCCTTGCGCACGCCGATGTTGGCGTCGGCCAGGGCGGCGTCCAGGCGCGAGGCCAGGGCGTCGGTGTTCTGGAAGAAATTCAGGAAGCCGGGACCTGCGATTTCGGCCTTGGAGACATTTTCGTCAGCCGGCAGCGCAGCGATGATTTTTTCCGCCAGGTCGCGTGGTTTCATACCGGCCGGTTTGGCCAGCATCATGGCGATGTTGCTGGCGAAGTCGCCGTTCTTCTTGTCGCGGGAGTTTTCCACCTGGATCGCCGGCGACAGGCCTTCAGGCAACACACCTTCGTTGACGAGTTGGGTGATGGCTTGTTGGATCAGCTGGCGAATGGTGTCTTTCATGGTCTTCTCTTTCGACCGCTGGCGCGGCGGCGCATCGTGCGCTGGTGGAAAAACTGGGCATTATCCGTTGCCGGGGCGAGCTTGCCAACTATAGCGGGCAGGTTATGGATATGTGGTGACAAATTGCTCGCGAAAGCGATTTCAAATCAATACAGGTCCACAGGATCAACATCCAGGGACCAGCGTACCGCCCGCCCACTCGGCATCTGCTCCAGCACCAGCAACCAACTGGCAAGCAACCGATGCAGCGGCGCCCGTGCCGTAGCCTGCAACAATAACTGCGCACGATAACGTCCGGCCCGCCGCTCCATCGGCGCCGGCACCGGCCCGAGCAATTCGATACCGGTCAGATTCTGTTCGGCCAGCAGGCGTTCGGCTTCGCTGCACGCCTCATCCAGAAAGCCTTCGGCCTGCCCCGGTTTGTGCGCTTCGGCCCGCAGCAGCGCCAAATGCGCGAACGGCGGCAAGCCCGCCGCGCGGCGCTCGCTCAAGGCTTGCTCGGCAAAGGCGAAGTAACCCTGTTCGGTCAACTGCACCAGCAGCGGATGGTCGGCCAGGTGTGTCTGGATGATCACCTTGCCCGGCTCTTCCGCCCGACCCGCTCGCCCGGCGACCTGGACAATCAGTTGCGCCATGCGCTCGCTGGCGCGGAAGTCGCCGGAGAACAACCCGCCGTCGGCATCCAGGATCGAGACCAGGGTTACCCGTGGAAAGTGGTGGCCCTTGGCGAGCATCTGCGTGCCGACCAGGATGCAGGGCTGGCCTTTCTGGATGGTCGCGAACAACTGGTTCATCGCGTCCTTGCGCGACGTGCTGTCGCGGTCGACCCGCAGCACCGGATAGTCCGGGAACAGGATCCCCAGGCGCTCCTCGGCCCGTTCGGTGCCGGCGCCCACGGGGCGCAAGTCGACCTTGTTGCACTTGGGGCATTGGCGCGGCACGCGTTCGACATAACCGCAATGGTGGCAGCGCAGCTCGCCGTAGCGCTGGTGCACGGTCATGCGCGCATCGCAACGTTGGCACTCGGACATCCAGCCGCAGTCGTGACACAGCAGGGTCGGGGCAAAACCGCGGCGGTTGAGGAATACCAACACCTGCTGGCCGGCAGCGAGTGTCTGGCCGATGGCTTGTTGCATGGGCCCGGAAATGCCGCTGTCCAGTGGACGGCTTTTCACGTCCAGGCGCAGGAAGCGTGGTTGCTTGGCGCCGCCAGCGCGCTCATTCAGCCGCAGCAGGCCATAGCGGCCGGTGTAGGCGTTGTGCAGGCTTTCCAGTGATGGCGTGGCGGAGCCCAGGACAATCGGGATGTTTTCCTGGCGTGCCCTGACCAGCGCCAGGTCGCGCGCGTGATAACGCAAGCCTTCCTGCTGTTTATAAGAGCCGTCGTGCTCTTCGTCGATGATGATCAGCCCCGGGTTTTTCATCGGCGTGAACAGCGCCGAGCGGGTGCCGATAATGATGTCGGCTTCACCGTCGCGGGCGGCGAGCCAGGCGTCGAGACGTTCGCGATCATTGACCGCCGAGTGAATCAGCGCGATTCGCGCGTTAAAACGCTGCTCGAAGCGCGCCAGGGTCTGCGGGCCGAGATTGATTTCCGGGATCAGCACCAGCGCTTGCTTGCCGGCCTCCAGGGTTTCGCGGATCAGCTGCAGATAGACTTCGGTCTTGCCGCTGCCGGTAACGCCGGCGAGGAGGAACGCGTGGTAACTGTCGAACCCGGCGCGAATGGCTTCATAGGCTGCCCGCTGTTCCGGATTGAGTGGCAGTTCGGGTTGGGCCAGCCAGTGTTCGTGTCGGGCACCGGGGGCGTGCCTGCGGATTTCGACCTGGACCAGTTCCTTGGCCAGCAACAGATCGAGGCTGTCCTTGCTCAGCATCAGCTTGCTCAGCAACTGATGGGCGACGCCGTGGGGGTGCTGGGCCAGCGTTGCCAGGGCTTCGCGCTGGCGCGGAGCACGGGCGATACGTGGGTCATCGAGGCTGGCGCCTGGCGCTGCCGACCAGAAGCGCTCCTGGCGCGCCTCGGCCAGTTCGCCCTGGCGCAGCAACACCGGCAGCGCCCAGCTCAAAGTGTCGCCGAGGCTGTGCTGGTAATACTGCGAGGTCCACAGGCAGAGCTTGAACAGAGCGGGCGGCAACGGAGGCGTGGCATCGAGCAGGGCCAGGGCCGGCTTGAGTTTCTCGGCCGGCACTTCGCTGGTGTCGGTGACTTCCACCAGGATCCCGATCATCTCGCGGCGGCCGAACGGCACCCGCAAGCGCATGCCGGGGTGCAACTGCGCACGCAGCACGCCAGCCGGCGCCCGGTAGTCGAACAGGCGGCGCAGGGGCGAAGGCAAGGCGAGGCGCAGAATGGCGTCGGGCACGCGTTTTCTCGATGAGGGAGCAATGAAGAAGGACGCGAGCCTAGCAGACGACCGGTTTGAGGGACAGCTTGCGTGATTGGCATTGTCTGGTAGAATCCGCGGCCTAATTACGTGCGGTATTCAACAATAGTGTTGGGTGGCGGCACGCTAGCCCGAGGAAGACACCATGAAAGCTGATATCCATCCAGAATACCCAGCAGTTGCTGTTACCTGCAGCTGCGGCAACAAGTTCGAAACCCGTTCGACCTTCGGCAAAGCCCTGGCGATCGACGTTTGCAACGAATGCCACCCGTTCTACACCGGTAAGCAGAAGACTCTGGACACTGGCGGCCGCGTTCAGCGCTTCGCAGACCGTTTCGGTGCTTTCGGTGCGAAAAAGGCCTAAGGCCGATCAACCTGGAAAAGCGTCACCGTTTTTCCATGCTGATGAAAAAGGCGTCCTCCGGGACGCCTTTTTTGTGTCCGTGATTTGGCTGCGCTGGTCTTTTTCAAGTAATTGTAGACATTTTTTAAGTGGATTGTGAACAGTCTATCCCTTGTGTTCCGCGGCTCTTGGCCCAAAGTCGTAAGGCGGGGTGCTTGACAGGGGTGACCGGTCAGTCTTGTGGGGATTTTGCGAGGCGCGTATCCTCGCTGACCAGTCTGTCCAACAGTAAAAGCGGAATGCCAAAATGTCTGATCTGAAAACTGCCGCTCTCGAATATCACGCCAATCCTCGTCCAGGGAAGCTGAGTGTCGAGCTCACCAAGGCCACCGCTACCGCCCGCGACCTGTCGCTGGCCTACAGCCCCGGCGTAGCTGAACCAGTACGCGAGATCGCCCGCGATCCGGAGCTGGCCTACAAATACACCGGTAAAGGCAACCTGGTTGCAGTCATTTCCGATGGCACCGCGATTCTGGGCCTGGGTAACCTTGGCCCATTGGCCTCCAAGCCAGTGATGGAAGGTAAGGGCGTGCTGTTCAAGCGCTTCGCCGGCATCGACGTTTTCGACATCGAAGTCGATTCCGAAAGCCCGCAAGCCTTCATCGACACCGTCAAGCGCATCTCCATCACCTTCGGTGGCATCAACCTGGAAGACATCAAGGCGCCTGAGTGCTTTGAGATCGAGCGCGCGCTGATCGAGCAGTGTGACATCCCGGTTTTCCACGACGACCAGCACGGCACCGCCATCGTGACTGCGGCCGGCATGATCAACGCCCTGGAAATCGCTGGAAAAACCCTGGCTGACGCGAAGATCGTCTGCCTGGGTGCCGGTGCTGCCGCCATCTCCTGCATGAAATTGCTGGTGAGCATGGGCGCCAACATCGAAAACATCTACATGGTCGACCGTACCGGTGTGATCCACTCCGGTCGTGACGACCTGAACCAGTACAAGGCTGTCTTCGCTCACGCGACCGACAAGCGTACCCTGGCTGACGCCCTGCAAGGCGCAGACGTGTTCGTCGGCTTGTCCGGCCCGAACCTGCTGAGCCCTGAAGGCCTGAAGTCCATGGCGGCCAACCCGATCGTGTTCGCTTGCTCGAACCCGGATCCGGAAATCTCCCCGGAGCTGGCGCACGCCACCCGTAACGACGTGATCATGGCCACTGGCCGTTCGGACTACCCGAACCAGGTCAACAACGTGCTGGGCTTCCCGTTCATCTTCCGTGGTGCCCTGGACGTTCGCGCCAAGCGTATCAACGAAGAGATGAAAGTGGCTGCAGCCAACGCCCTGCGCGAACTGGCCAAGCTGCCAGTGCCTCAGGAAGTGTGCGACGCCTACGGCGGCATCCAGCTGGAATTCGGTCGTGAGTACATCATTCCGAAACCAATGGACGCTCGCCTGATCACCGTCATCTCCGATGCCGTGGCCAAGGCCGCAATCGAGACCGGCGTGGCAACCCTGCCATATCCGAAGAACTACCCGCTGAAAAGCGTGGATGACGTGTTCAACGGCTAAGCCGTGTAGCGCTTCAACCAAAAGCCCCGGCTTGTGAAAGTCGGGGCTTTTTTATGCCTGATGGTTTTGTATTGTCTGTCAGGCCATCGCCAGCAGGCTAGCTCCCACATTGGAATGCGTTCCCTGTGGGAGCCAGCCTGCTGGCGATGGCCTGACAGGAAGCCCGGGTAAAAAGAAGCCCCGCTTTCTGAAGAATAGCGGGGCTTTCTGTTGGTCCTGCGATCAGAACAAATCGATCGGCGCCGCTTCATCCGCCGGCAGCGGGCTGCCTGGCGCAGTGCCGTTGCCCAGCTCACTCCCCGTCGGCGGTGTATCTTCGACCTTGAACAGTTCGAAGTAGGCCCCTGGCGTGCCTGGAGTGGCTGCGCGACCGCTGACAGGGTCTACCCGCAGGCTGAGTATGCCTTCCGGCTCTGGCTGGGTATGTGGCGGCAGGCCTTTGAGCGCGGCCCCCATGTAGTTCATCCAGATCGGCAGGGCGACGGTACCGCCAAACTCCTTGCGACCCAGGCTTTCGGGCTGGTCGAAGCCGGTCCAGACGGTGGTGACGTAATCGGCGTTGTAGCCGGAGAACCAGGCATCCTTGGACTCGTTGGTGGTACCGGTCTTGCCGGCGATGTCGCCGCGACCCAGGGCCAGCGCGCGACGGCCAGTGCCGAGCTTGATCACGTCTTCGAGCATGCTGTTGAGGATGTAGGTTGTCCGTCCATCGACAATGCGCTCAGCCACGGCGGGCGTTTGTGCTGCTGGCTGCTCGCTGGGTGCCTGGCCAGGTGTTGCATTGACCGTAAAGGCTTCGGCGGCAGGTGCGGCGATACCGTCGGTCGCGGCAGCGCCTTTTGGCACGCTGGGCGGGTTGGCGACGAACAGCGTGTCGCCATTACGGCTTTCGATCTTGTCGATGATGTAAGGGGTGATCTTGTAGCCGCCGTTGGCGAAGGTGCTCCAGCCCGTGGCGATTTCCATCGGCGTCAGGGTCGCGGTGCCCAGGGCCAGGGACAGGTTGGGTGGCAGATCCTGCTTGTTGAAGCCAAAGCGGGAGATGTAGTCGATGGTCTTGCCAACGCCCATCGCCTGCAGCAGGCGGATCGAAACCAGGTTGCGCGACTTGTAGAGCGCTTCACGCAGACGGATCGGGCCGAGGAAGGTATTGGTGTCGTTTTTCGGACGCCAGACCTTGTCCAGGTACTCGTCGACAAACACGATCGGTGCGTCGTTCACCAGGCTGGAGGCGGTGTAGCCATTATCCAGTGCAGCGCTGTAGACGAATGGCTTGAAGCTCGAGCCCGGCTGGCGCTTGGCCTGGAGGGCGCGGTTGTAGTTGCTCTGCTCAAAGGCGAAACCACCGACCAGCGAGCGAATGGCGCCATTTTGCGGGTCGAGGGAGACCAGTGCGCCCTGGGCCTGCGGGATCTGGCTGAATTTCAGCGAGTTGTCAGCCTGGCGCTGCACGCGAATCAGGTCGCCGACCTGGGCTACGTCCGAAGGTTGTTTCGGATTGGCGCCCATGCTGTTGGTGTTCAGGAATGGGCGAGCCCATTTCATGCTGTCCCAGCCAACGTGTTCGCTGCCAGTGCGAGTCAGCACCTGCAGGCCGCTCTTGTCGACCTGCGTAACGATGGCCGGCTCAAGACCGCTGATGGTGCGTTGCTTGGTCAGTTCGGTCGCCCATGCCTCGCGGGTCTTGCCCGGCAGGCGGGATTCGGGGCCCCGATAGCCATGGCGCTGGTCATAGGTCATCAAGCCTTCGTGGACGGCGGTGTTGGCCATCTCCTGAAGGTTGCTTGGCACCGTGGTGGTGACGCGGAAACCTTCGGTGTACGCATCGCTGCCATAGCGGCCAACCATTTCGGCGCGGGCCATCTCGGCGATGTAGGGCGCGTTCACTTCCGGCGTCGGCACGTGATAGCTGGCATTCAGAGGCTCGTTGACAGCGGTGGTGTAGTCGGCTTCGCTGATCTTGCCCAGCTTGTACATGCGCCCCAGGATCCAGTCGCGACGCTCCTTGCTGCGGGCCGGGTTGGCCAGCGGGTTGAACCGCGAAGGGGCCTTGGGCAGGCCGGCGATCATCGCCATCTGCGCCAGGCTGATGTCGCGAATCGACTTGCCGTAATACACCTGCGCCGCCGCTTCGATGCCGTAGGCACGGTTGCCCAGATAGATCTTGTTGACGTAGAGCTCGAGGATTTCGTCCTTGGTCAGTTGCCGTTCGATCTGCAGGGCCAGGAGGATTTCGGTGGTCTTGCGCGAGAAGCTGCGTTCGCTGGTCAGGAAGAAGTTCTTCGCCACCTGCATGGTGATGGTGCTGCCGCCGGACTGGATGTGGCCGCTTTTGACCAGTTGCGTGGCGGCGCGCATCAGGCTGCTGGGGTCGACGCCGTAGTGGTTGGCGAAGTTGTCGTCTTCAGCACTTAGTAACGCATTAATGAAATTGGGGGGAATGTCGGCGAAACGGATCGGTGTGCGGCGCATTTCGCCGAATTCTGCGATCAACTTGTTATCGCTGCTGTAGACCCGCAAAGGGATCTGCAACTGGATGCTTCTCAGTGCCTCTACGGACGGTAATCCGGGACTAAGGTAAAGAAACGCCCCACTCAGACCCAGAAGCAGTCCGCAGAATACGGCGACGATGGACCAACCGAAAAATTTCAGCAGACGAATCAAGGCTTTTGGACATCCAGGGCAAAAAATGAATTTGGCATCAGGGTTCAGGCTAAAGGCGAACGACCCGCGCTTGAGAAAAAGCGGAAAAAAACGCTGGGCATTATAAGCATTTTT
Source organism: Pseudomonas sp. MHK4 (assembly GCF_054600775.1). Classification (NCBI taxonomy): domain Bacteria; kingdom Pseudomonadati; phylum Pseudomonadota; class Gammaproteobacteria; order Pseudomonadales; family Pseudomonadaceae; genus Pseudomonas; species Pseudomonas sp. MHK4. The sequence goes on from NZ_BAAIAK010000004.1 coordinate 237,924, forward strand.
CCGTCCATGGCGTTATTTGCGCTGCTGTCAAGACGGGTGGTTTGAACGCAACCCCCGTTATGGAGTCCGTAACACACGGAAAGTCATAGGGAATTGGTAGTGCTAGGACTCTTCAATAAAAAAGCCAGGGCGCTCCTGGGCATCGATATCAGCTCGACATCGGTGAAGCTGCTGGAGCTGAGCCGGCAGGGCAATGGTTATCGTGTCGAAGCCTACGCGGTCGAGCCGTTACCCCCCAGGGCGGTCATCGAGAAAAATATCGCCGAGCCCGATGGCGTGGGCCAGGCCCTGACGCGTGTATTGGTCAAGGCCCGAACCAGCCTCAAGGGCGTTGCCGTGGCTGTGGCCGGCTCGGCGGTGATCACCAAGACCATCGAGATGGATGCCGGCTTTTCCGACGACGAGATGGAAGACCAGCTGAAGATCGAGGCCGATCAGTACATTCCTTATCCGCTGGACGAAGTGGCCATCGATTTCCAAGTCCAGGGCGCTTCAGCGCGCAATCCTGAGCGGGTCAATGTGTTGCTCGCCGCCTGTCGCAAGGAAAACGTCGAGATCCGTGAGGCAGCGCTGGCCCTGGCGGGCTTGACTGCGCGCGTAGTCGACGTCGAGGCCTACGCCCTGGAGCGATCTTGCCGTTTGCTGAGGAGCCAGGGAGGGGGCGCTCAAGGGCGTCTGGTGGCGGTGGTCGATGTGGGGGCAACCATGACCACCCTGAGCGTGCTGCTTGACGGGCGGATCATCTACACCCGCGAGCAATTGTTTGGTGGCCGCCAGCTCACCGAGGACATTCAACGCCGCTACGGCCTGACCGTCGAGCAGGCCGGCCTGGCGAAGAAGCAGGGCGGTTTGCCGGACGATTATGTCAGCGAAGTGTTGCAGCCATTTCGTGAGGCGCTGGTGCAGCAAGTATCGCGCTCATTGCAGTTCTTCTTTGCTTCGGGCCAGAACCACTCGGTCGACCAGATTCTGCTGGCGGGCGGGACCGCTTCGGTCTCCGGTCTGGAGCGGTTGATCGAGCAGCAATTGGGCACGCCGACCCAGGTGGCCAATCCGTTTGCCGACATGACCTTGAGCAGCAAGGTCAACGCCGCGGCCCTGGCCAGCGACGCGCCTGCGCTGATGATCGCCTGCGGGCTGGCCCTCAGGAGTTTCGACTGATGGCGCGGATCAATCTACTACCCTGGCGCGAGGAGCGACGTGAACAGCGGCGCAAGCGCTTTCTGCTGGTGCTTGCGGGAGTGCTGGTGGGGTCGGCGGGTGCATTGCTCATGGCCAACCAGGTCGTCAGCAGCGCAATCGAGCGGCAAATTGCGCGTAACGATTACATCGGCAAACAGATCGCCGCGGTCGACGAACGGATCAAGCAGATCAGCGATCTCAAGGCTCGTCGTCAGCAATTAGTCGAGCGCATGCGCATCATCCAGGACCTGCAGGGCAATCGCCCGATCAGCGGGCGAATTTTTGATCAGCTGGCGCGGACCCTGCCCGATGGCGTGTATTTCACCGAAGTCAAAATGGCCGGCAAAACCCTGTCCATCACCGGTGCGGCGCAATCGAACAACCGTGTTTCGGACCTGATGCGTAACCTGGATGCGTCCGACTGGTTCGACGCGCCCAGCCTCACTGAAGTCAAGTCAACGACCGCGGGGCAACTGGACCAGGCCAACGTCTTTCAGTTGACCGTTGGGCAAACCCAGCCAGCGGCTGCGGAGGGCGGCGAATGAGTCCGTCCGAATGGATCGAAGGGCTGCGCAGGATCGACATCAACGAACTGGACACCCACAACATGGGGTCCTGGCCGCCTGCGATCAAGTTCCTGATGGGCATTGTGGTCGCGATCCTGGTGCTTTTGATCGGCTACAACTTTTCCACCCGCGAGCTTGAGCATCAGCTCGAGCTCAAGCGCGGGGAAGAGTTGACCCTAAAGGAGCAATTTGCCAGCAAGTCCGGCATGGCAGCGAACATGGATCTCTACACCCAGCAGATGCAGGAGATGGAGAATTCCTTCGGCGTGCTGCTGCGACAACTGCCCAGCGACACTGAAGTGCCCGGCTTGCTGGAAGACATCACGCGAACGGGGCTGGGCAGTGGCCTGGAGTTCGAAGAGATCAAGCTGTTGCCGGAGGTCACCCAGCAGTTCTACATCGAACTGCCGATCCAGATCACGGTCACCGGCGCCTATCACGACCTGGCCACTTTCGTCAGTGGCGTGGCCGGCTTGCCGCGCATCGTCACCCTGCATGATTTCGACCTGGCGCCGGTCAATCCCGACGCCGGTCCGAAACTGCGCATGAGCATCCTGGCCAAGACCTACCGCTACAACGACAAAGGGCTGCAATGATGAGCCCGCTTCGTGGTTTTTCGCTGGTGGTGTTGATGGCCGTGTTGGCGGGCTGTGGCGGCAGCGATGATTTCAGTGACCTGGACGCCTACATGAACGAGATGCGCCTGCGGGCGCCGGGCAAGATTGAACCAACGCCGACATTCCTGTCTTACCCGACATTCACCTATAACGCCGCCAACCTGCGCAGCCCGTTTTCCCGGCAGGTCAAAGTCGATCCGGCACTCAAGCAGGGGGCGCGCAATGTCCAGCCGGACCCCAACCGGGTCAAGCAGTACCTCGAGGGCTTCAATATCGAGCAGTTTGAAATGGTCGGCACGATCTCAAATGTGGCTGGCTCCTTTGCCTTGTTGCGCGGTGCCGGTGGGGTGTATCGGTTGAAAGTCGGTGATTACCTGGGGCGTAACGACGGCCGGATAGTCGCCATCAGTGGCTCGCAAGTCGATGTGGTCGAAATCGTTCCCGACGGCGAAGGTGCCTGGCTGGAGCGGCCGCGGACCCTTCCTTTGAAAGAGCATTCATAGTGGAACTTGAACGATGAACAGGATTTTCTCCGCCCTCGGAGTATCGCTATGGATGGCGTTGCTGTCGCCGATGGTACAAGCAGCCAATCTCAAGGCGCTGGATGTCGCCGCGTTGCCGGGAGATCGCGTTGAGTTGAAGCTGGTGTTCGACGAGCCACCCCCAACGCCCCGTGGCTACACCACGGAATCTCCCGCCAGGATTGCCCTTGATCTGCCCGGTGTCGTCAGTCAGCTGGCGAGCAAGACTCGTGACCTGGGCAATGGCAATGCCCGCAGCGCAACTGTGGTGGAGGCCAAGGATCGTGCGCGGCTGATCGTCAATCTGAACCAGCTGAGCCCCTACGACTTCCGGGTCGAAGGCAACAACCTGTTTGTGGTGATCGGGCAAGGTGACAAAAGCCAGGCCCCGCGAGCGGCCGCTGCCGCCGTCCCGGTTCCGGCTCCCAAGCGAGCGGTTGCGCCGGCTGGCAAGGCCATTCGTGCGGTGGACTTCCAGCGTGGCACCCAAGGCGAAGGCAATGTCGTGATCGATTTGTCGGATCCGTCCATTGCGCCAGACATTCAGGAGCGCGAAGGCAAGATCATTCTCGGCTTTGCCAAAACCCGATTGCCCGAGCCATTGCGCGTACGCCTGGACGTCAAGGACTTCGCCACGCCAGTGCAGTTCGTCAATGCCAGTGCCAGCGGGGATAAAGCGACGATTACCATCGAACCCGGCGGCGCCTTCGATTATTCGACCTACCAGACCGACAACAAGCTGACTGTCAGCATCCGCCCGATGACCGTCGACGACCTGCAAAAGCGCAACGCCGACCGCAATGCTTACACCGGTGAAAAGCTCTCGCTGAATTTCCAGGACATTGACGTGCGCTCGGTGCTGCAACTGATTGCCGATTTCACCAACCTCAATCTGGTCGCCAGTGACACGGTGCAAGGCGGAATCACCCTGCGCCTGCAAAATGTGCCTTGGGACCAGGCGCTGGACCTGGTGCTGAAAACCAAGGGCCTGGACAAGCGCAAGGTGGGTAACGTGCTGCTCGTAGCCCCGGCCGACGAAATTGCCGCCCGTGAACGTCAGGAGCTGGAGTCGCAGAAGCAGATTGCCGACCTTGCGCCGCTGCGTCGCGAGCTGTTGCAGGTCAATTACGCCAAGGCGGCCGATATCGCCAAACTGTTCCAGTCGGTGACCAGCGCGCAAGCGAAAGCCGACGAGCGGGGGTCGATCACTGTCGACGAGCGCACCAACAACATCATTGCCTACCAGACCCAGGACCGCCTCGATGAACTGCGGCGAATCGTGGCGCAACTGGATATCCCGGTGCGTCAGGTGATGATCGAGGCACGCATCGTCGAAGCCAATGTCGACTATGACAAGAGTCTTGGCGTCCGCTGGGGTGGCTCCATACAGAACAGAGGCAACTGGAATGCTTCCGGGGTCGGTAACGGCGCAAGCGACAGCGGCAGCACCAGCACCAGCTCGCCGTTCGTCGACCTGGGCGTCGCGAACAACACGTCGGGCATTGGCATCGCTTTCATCACGGACAACGTATTGCTGGACCTTGAATTAACGGCCATGGAAAAGACCGGCAATGGCGAAATCGTCTCGCAACCCAAGGTTGTCACCTCCGACAAGGAAACCGCGAAGATCCTCAAGGGCACGGAGATTCCGTACCAGGAAGCCAGCTCCAGCGGCGCTACCTCGGTCTCGTTCAAGGAGGCTTCGCTGTCTCTGGAGGTGACGCCGCAGATCACGCCGGACAACCGGATCATCATGGAGGTCAAGGTCACCAAGGACGAGCCGGACTACCTGAACAAGGTCCAGGATGTGCCGCCGATCAAAAAAAACGAGGTCAACGCGAAGGTCCTGGTCAACGATGGCGAGACCATCGTCATCGGGGGTGTTTTCTCAAATACTCAGAGCAAGGTTGTAGATAAGGTGCCATTTCTTGGCGATGTGCCGTATCTTGGCCGACTTTTCCGGCGTGACGTGGTTTCGGAGAAAAAATCCGAGCTGTTGGTGTTTCTCACACCGCGTATCATGAATAACCAGGCGATTGCTGTGAGTCGTTGATTCTGTGCGAAATTTGATACTTGTAGGACCGATGGGGGCTGGCAAAAGCACCATCGGCCGATTGCTGGCCAAAGAGCTGCGCTTGCCATTCAAAGATTCCGATAAGGAAATTGAATTACGCACGGGCGCCAATATCCCATGGATCTTCGACAAGGAAGGCGAGCCAGGCTTTCGTGAGCGCGAGCAGGCAATGATTGCCGAGCTGTGCGATTACGACGGTGTGGTGCTGGCGACCGGCGGCGGGGCAGTCATGCGCGAAGCCAATCGCCGGGCGTTGCGCGCCGGTGGACGGGTGGTCTATCTGCATGCCTCTGTCGAGCAGCAGGTCGGCCGCACGTCCCGTGACCGCAATCGGCCGTTGCTGCGCACCGCCGACCCGGCCAAGACCCTTAGGGATCTGCTGGCTATCCGTGACCCGCTATATCGGGAAATCGCCGATCTGGTGGTGGAAACCGATGAACGACCGCCGCGAATGGTCGTGCTCGATATCCTGGAGCGTCTGCAGCAATTGCCGCCCCGTTAAAGCGCCGCACGAAATGCGCTATCCTCGGCGTCCAGCCATGACCGCTCAGGTTGTGGCGAACGGCCGACGAACGGCGTCACAGCAGCAGTGGCCGTAGACATTCGATAACTCAAGGCAGGTTGCCTGATTCCATCTTCACTGTGGGGACACATGCAGACACTCAAGGTCGATCTAGGCGAGCGCAGCTACCCGATTCATATTGGCGAAGGTTTGTTGGACCAGCCCGAGCTGCTGGCCCCGCATATTCGCGGACGGCAAGTGGCAATCATTTCCAATGAAACCGTCGCGCCGCTCTATCTCGAACGTCTGACCCGCAGCCTGGCGCAGTTCTCGGTGATTTCCGTGGTACTGCCTGACGGCGAAGCCTTCAAGACCTGGGAAACCCTGCAGCTGATCTTCGACGGCCTGCTGACCGCGCGGCATGATCGGCGCACCACGGTGATCGCCCTGGGCGGCGGCGTGATTGGCGACATGGCTGGTTTCGCGGCGGCCTGCTACCAGCGCGGCGTCGATTTCATCCAGGTTCCAACCACGCTGCTGTCGCAGGTCGACTCTTCGGTGGGTGGCAAGACCGGGATCAACCATCCGCTGGGCAAGAACATGGTCGGTGCCTTCTATCAACCGAACGTCGTGCTGATCGACACCGCTTCCCTCAATACCCTGCCGGCCCGCGAGCTGTCTGCCGGCCTGGCGGAAGTCATCAAGTACGGGCTGATCTGCGATGAGCCGTTCCTGACCTGGCTCGAAGACAACGTCGACCGCCTGCGCAATCTGGATCAGCAAGCCCTGACCTATGCCATCGAGCGCTCCTGTGCAGCCAAGGCGGCCGTGGTCGGCGCCGACGAGAAGGAGACCGGTGTTCGGGCAACGCTCAACCTGGGTCACACCTTCGGTCACGCCATCGAGACCCACATGGGCTATGGTGTCTGGTTGCATGGTGAAGCGGTGGCTGCTGGTACTGTAATGGCTCTGGAAATGTCCGCTCGCCTGGGCTGGATCAGCGAACAGGAGCGCGACCGCGGCATTCGATTGTTCCAGCGCGCCGGCCTGCCGGTCATCCCGCCTGAAGAAATGACGGAAGCCGATTTTCTCGAACACATGGCAATTGACAAGAAAGTGATCGACGGTCGTTTGCGCCTGGTGCTGCTGCGCCACATGGGCGAAGCGGTGGTGACCGACGATTATCCGAAAGAGGTTCTACAGGCCACGCTGGGAGCGGATTACCGCGCCCTGGCTCAGCTTAAAGGTTAATAAGAACGCGATGACTAGTTTGCATGCCGACGAGGCTTTCCTCGGCCACTACCAGTTGAGTCATGACCCTTTTGCTCCTCGGGTTCCTGGCTTCAAATTTTTCCCTGCCCAGCGCAAGCCGGTGCTGGGGCAGTTGCACCATCTGGCGCGGTACAGCCAGTTGCTATTGGTGGTTACAGGCCCGCATGGCAGTGGCAAGACTCTGCTGCGTCAGGCCCTGGTGGCCAGCACCAACAAGCAGACCGTGCAGAGCGTGGTGGTTTCCGCCCGTGGTGCCGGTGATTCGGCTGGTGTGTTGTACCAGGTCGCCCAGGCATTGAACGTTGCCCAGGCCGAGGTCGGTGCAATCCTCAAACAGGTGGTGCAGCTTGCTCTCACGGGGCAGGAAGTCTATCTGCTGGTCGATGATGCCGAGCAGCTCGATGAGTCCGCGCTCGAAGCCTTGATGGCCCTGGCCGCCGGTGCGCCGGAAGGCCGTCCGCATGTGTTCCTGTTCGGCGAGTCGTCGATGATCGCCCAGCTTGAGGCTTTGCAACTCGAGGAAGAACGCTTCCACGTCATCGAGCTGCAGCCTTACACCGAAGAGGAAACCCGCGAATATCTGGACCAGCGGCTCGAAGGCGCCGGCCGGGGTATCGAACTTTTCACCGCAAATCAGATCTCTGATATTCACGAAAGCTCCGAGGGTTGGCCTGGCAACATCAATCAGGTTGCCCGCGATGCGATGATCGAAGCCATGATTGCCAGCCGCTCCGCGGTAAAGCGTCCAAGTATGGGGTTCAATATGCCGAAGAAACACGTATTGGCGATTTCCGCCGTCGTTGTGGTCGCGGTGGCTGCCGCCTGGTTGATGCCGGGTCGCAGCAAGACACCGACCACGGGGGCGCCTGCCAACGAACAGGCGCAACTGCCGCTCGGCCAGGGTTCGGGTGGTGCTCCGGCCGTCGAATTCGCCGGCAACACGCAGCCAACGCCATTGCCGTTGGTCGGTAATTCGCAACCGGTCATGCGTGGCCCGTTGGCCGAAGCGGCGGGTGGCATCACCGAGGGCGATGATGGCGTGCCGGTCGAAGGGTCTAGCGCGACACCGCCGACCGTGACCACCATTGCACCGCCAGCGGGCGTTCCGGCCGGTCCTGCGCCAACGCCAACCGCCAAGCCGGCACCAGCGCCGACCCAGGTCGCTACCGCCAAGCCAGCGCCTGCTCCAGCTGCCAAGCCAGCCCCAGCGCCGGCCAAGCCAGCCGCCGTTGCCGCCAAGCCGGCCGAGAAACCAGCAACCGTCGCCAAGGCGGCCGGTGGCACCTGGTACGCCGGCCAGGCACCGGGTAGCTACGTGGTGCAGATCCTCGGCACCAGCTCCGAAGCGGCCGCGCAAAGCTTCGTCAAGGAGCAGGGCGGTGAGTATCGTTACTTCAAGAAAGTCCTTAACGGCAAACCGCTCTACGTGATCACCTACGGCAGTTTCGCCAATCGTGATGCAGCCGTTTCCGCCATCAAGGCCTTGCCAGCGAAGGTTCAGGCTGGTAAACCTTGGCCACGCTCTGTCGCCAGCGTCCAACAGGAACTGGCAACAGCTCGCTGAAGATTCGGCGGCCTTACCCAGGCCGCCTCTCCAAGCACCTCAAAATTTCTGCACGGCATGCCGCCTCTACAGGCCGCGTGCCTTGTGGTGTCTGCGTCACAGTAGTCTTTGAGTCGTTGCGGTCAACATTAAAAAAGTTTTGACTAGCACAGCGGATCGCTTTAAACCTTTCACAAATGCGACATAGATTTGCGACATTTCGTCGCCAAATTTGTGAGGCCAAGTGTCGGTGTGTACAATGACCTCCCTTTTGCCCCCGCAAAGCTGGCGTACGTTCGGCGCGGATGGTAAGTGGTTGAATTGAAAAGAAATTTGCCTCGACAAGAGGCAGCCTGGTGAGAAAGTGTCTATGAAAGCAGGTCTGTACCAACCAGATGAATTCAAGGATAACTGCGGTTTCGGCCTGATTGCCCACATGCAAGGCGAGCCCAGTCATACCCTTTTGCAAACGGCCATCGAGGCCCTGACCTGCATGACCCACCGCGGTGGGATTAATGCTGACGGCAAGACCGGTGACGGTTGCGGTCTGCTGATTCAAAAGCCGGACGTGTTCCTGCGAGCCATCGCCCAGGAAACCTTTGGCGTTGAACTGCCCAAGCAATATGCCGTGGGCATGGTCTTCTTCAACCAGGACCCGGTCAAAGCCCAAGCCGCTCGCGAGAACATGAACCGCGAGATCCTGGCTGCGGGCCTGACTCTCGTCGGCTGGCGCAAAGTGCCGATCGACACCAGCGTCCTCGGCCGCCTGGCCCTTGAGCGCTTGCCACAGATCGAGCAGGTGTTCATCGGTGGCGAAGGCCTGAGCGACCAGGACATGGCCGTCAAGCTGTTCACCTCCCGTCGTCGCTCATCGGTGGCCAACGCCGCCGATACCGACCACTACGTCTGCAGCTTTTCGCACAAGACCATTATTTACAAAGGCCTGATGATGCCGGCGGACCTGACCGCCTTCTATCCGGACCTGAGCGATGAGCGCCTGCAAACTTCGATTTGCGTGTTCCACCAGCGCTTCTCCACCAACACCCTGCCGAAATGGCCGCTGGCTCAACCGTTCCGCTTCCTGGCGCACAACGGCGAGATCAACACCATCACCGGCAACCGCAACTGGGCCGTGGCCCGTCGCACCAAGTTCAGCAACGACCTGATGGACCTGGAAGAACTCGGCCCGCTGGTCAACCGCGTCGGTTCCGACTCCTCGAGCATGGACAACATGCTGGAGCTGATGGTCACCGGTGGCATCGACCTGTTCCGTGGCGTGCGGATGATCATTCCGCCTGCGTGGCAGAACGTCGAGACCATGGACCCGGACCTGCGGGCGTTCTACGAATACAACTCGATGCACATGGAACCGTGGGACGGTCCGGCCGGCGTGGTAATGACCGACGGTCGCTACGCGGTGTGCCTGCTCGACCGTAACGGTCTGCGTCCGGCGCGTTGGGTCACCACCAAGAACGGTTTCATCACCCTGGCGTCGGAAATCGGTGTCTGGAACTACCAGCCTGAAGACGTGATCGCCAAGGGCCGCGTTGGCCCGGGCCAGATCTTTGCCGTGGACACCGAAACCGGTCAGATCCTCGACACCGACGCGATCGACAACCGCCTGAAGTCCCGTCATCCGTACAAGCAATGGCTGCGCAAGAATGCCCTGCGCATCCAGGCGACCATGGAAGACAACGACCACGGTTCGGCGTTCTACGACGTCGATCAGCTCAAGCAATACATGAAGATGTACCAGGTCACGTTCGAAGAGCGTGATCAGGTGCTGCGTCCGCTCGGCGAGCAAGGCTACGAAGCCGTGGGCTCGATGGGCGACGATACGCCGATGGCCGTGCTGTCCCAGCGCGTGCGCACGCCGTACGACTATTTCCGCCAGCAGTTCGCGCAGGTGACCAACCCGCCGATCGACCCGCTGCGTGAAGCCATTGTCATGTCGCTGGAGATCTGCCTCGGTGCCGAGCGCAACATCTTCCAGGAGTCGCCGGAACACGCTTCGCGCGTGATCCTCAGCTCGCCGGTCATTTCCCCGGCCAAGTGGCGCTCGCTGATGAACCTCGATCGTCCGGGCTTCGAACGCCAGAAAATCGACCTCAACTACGACGAAAGCATCGGCCTGGAAGCCGCGATCCGCAACGTTGCCGATCAGGCTGAAGAAGCCGTGCGCGCCGGTCGTACCCAGATCGTCCTGAGTGACCGTCACATTGCCCCGGGCAAGTTGCCGATCCACGCTTCCCTGGCCACCGGTGCGGTACACCACCGCCTGACCGAGAAGGGCCTGCGTTGCGACTCCAACATCCTGGTGGAAACCGCGACCGCACGTGACCCGCATCACTTCGCCGTGCTGATCGGTTTCGGCGCCTCTGCCGTTTATCCGTTCCTGGCCTACGAAGTGCTGGGCGACCTGATCCGTACCGGTGAAGTGCTGGGCGACCTCTACGAGGTGTTCAAGAACTACCGTAAAGGCATCACCAAGGGCCTGCTAAAGATCCTGTCGAAGATGGGTATCTCGACCATCACGTCGTACCGTGGCGCTCAACTGTTCGAAGCCATCGGCCTGTCCGAGGAAGTCTGCAACCTGAGCTTCAAGGGCGTACCGAGCCGCATCAAGGGCGCGCGTTTCGTCGATATCGAAGCCGAGCAGAAAGCCTTGGCCACCGAAGCCTGGAGCCCGCGCAAGCCGATCCAGCAGGGTGGCCTGCTGAAATTCGTCCACGGTGGCGAATATCACGCCTACAACCCGGACGTGGTCAACACCCTGCAAGCCGCTGTGCAGCAGGGCGACTACAGCAAGTTCAAGGAATACACCTCGCTGGTGGACAACCGTCCGGTGTCGATGATCCGCGACCTGCTGAAAGTCAAAACCCTCGACACGCCGCTGGACATCAGCGAGATCGAACCGCTGGAATCGGTGCTCAAGCGCTTCGACTCCGCCGGTATCTCCCTGGGCGCCCTGTCGCCTGAGGCTCACGAAGCCCTCGCCGAAGCCATGAACCGCCTTGGCGCGCGTTCCAACTCCGGTGAAGGCGGTGAAGACCCGGCGCGCTACGGCACCATCAAGAGCTCGAAAATCAAGCAGGTTGCCACCGGCCGTTTTGGTGTGACCCCGGAATACCTGGTCAACGCCGAAGTGCTGCAGATCAAGGTTGCCCAAGGCGCCAAGCCAGGCGAGGGCGGTCAACTGCCAGGGGGCAAGGTCAACGGTCTGATCGCCAAGCTGCGTTATGCAGTGCCGGGCGTGACCCTGATTTCGCCACCGCCGCACCATGACATCTATTCGATCGAAGACTTGTCGCAGCTGATTTTCGACCTGAAACAGGTCAACCCGAAGGCGCTGGTCTCGGTGAAGCTGGTAGCGGAAGCGGGCGTCGGCACCATCGCCGCCGGTGTGGCCAAGGCCTATGCGGACTTGATCACCATCTCCGGCTACGACGGTGGCACTGGTGCATCGCCGCTGACCTCGATCAAATACGCGGGCGCTCCGTGGGAACTCGGCCTGGCCGAAACCCACCAGACCCTGCGCGGCAACGACCTGCGCGGTAAGGTCCGGGTACAGACCGACGGCGGCCTGAAAACCGGCCTCGACGTGATCAAGGCGGCCATCCTCGGCGCTGAAAGCTTCGGCTTCGGTACCGCGCCAATGATCGCCCTGGGCTGCAAATACCTGCGCATCTGCCACCTGAACAACTGCGCTACTGGTGTTGCGACCCAGAACGAGAAGCTGCGCAAGGATCACTACATCGGTACCGTCGACATGGTGGTGAACTTCTTCACCTACGTCGCCGAAGAAACCCGTGAGTGGCTGGCCAAGCTGGGCGTGCGCTCCCTCGAAGAGCTGATCGGCCGTACCGATCTGCTGGAAGTCCTCGAAGGCCAGACCGCCAAGCAGCATCACCTGGACCTGACCCCGTTGCTGGGCAGCGACCATGTGCCAGCGGACAAGCCACAGTTCTGCGGCGTGGAACGTAACCCGCCGTTCGACAAGGGCCTGCTGGCGGAAAAAATGGTCGACATGGCCACCTCGGCGATCAACGACAAGAGCGGCGCCGATTTCGCCCTGGATATCTGCAACTGCGACCGTTCCATCGGCGCGCGGATCTCCGGTGACATCGCCCGTAAACACGGCAACCAGGGCATGGCCAACGCGCCAATCACCTTCCGCTTCAAAGGCACGGCCGGTCAGAGCTTCGGCGTGTGGAACGCCGGCGGCCTGAACATGTACCTGGAAGGCGACGCCAACGACTACGTGGGCAAGGGCATGACCGGCGGCAAGCTGGTGATCGTTCCGCCGAAGGGCAGCATCTACAAGACCCAGGACAGTGCCATCATCGGCAACACCTGCCTGTACGGCGCCACTGGCGGCAAGCTGTTCGCCGCCGGCACCGCGGGCGAGCGTTTCGCCGTGCGTAACTCCGGTGCCCACACCGTTGTGGAAGGCACTGGCGATCACTGCTGCGAGTACATGACCGGTGGTTTCGTCTGCGTATTGGGCAAGACCGGTTACAACTTCGGCTCCGGCATGACCGGCGGTTTCGCCTACGTGCTCGACCAGGACAACACCTTCGTTGACCGGGTCAACCACGAACTGGTGGAAATCCAGCGGATCAGCGGCGAGGCGATGGAAGCCTACCGTAGCCATTTGCAACGCGTGCTGAACGAGTACGTCGAGGAAACCGACAGCGAGTGGGGTCGTGAACTCGCCGAAAACCTCGATGATTACGTGCGTCGTTTCTGGTTGGTCAAGCCCAAGGCTGCCAGCTTGAAGTCGTTGCTTTCCAGCACCCGTGCCAACCCGCAGTGATATGCGCCTGAAGAGTTTGATGAGGTTTTAAAATGGCTGAACGTCTGAATAATGACTTCCAGTTCATCGAGGTCGGGCGCAAGGATCCGAAGAAGAAACTGTTGCGTCAACGCAAGAAAGAGTTCGTGGAAATCTACGAGCCCTTCAAACCCCAGCAGTCGGCCGACCAGGCCCACCGCTGCCTGGGTTGCGGTAACCCGTATTGCGAATGGAAGTGCCCGGTGCACAACTTCATTCCCAACTGGCTGAAACTGGTGGCCGAGGGCAACATCCTCCAGGCCGCCGAACTGTCGCACCAGACCAACACCCTGCCGGAAGTCTGCGGCCGGGTGTGCCCGCAGGACCGTCTGTGCGAGGGTGCCTGCACCCTCAACGACGGCTTCGGCGCGGTGACCATCGGTTCGGTGGAGAAGTACATCACTGACACCGCGTTCGCCATGGGCTGGCGTCCGGACATGTCCAAGGTCAAGCCGACCGGCAAGCGTGTCGCGATCATCGGCGCGGGCCCGGCTGGCCTGGGCTGTGCCGACGTGCTGGTGCGAGGTGGCGTGACCCCGGTGGTCTTCGACAAGAACCCGGAAATCGGCGGCCTGCTGACCTTCGGCATCCCCGAGTTCAAGCTGGAAAAGACCGTGCTGAGCAATCGCCGCGAAGTCTTCACTGGCATGGGCATCCAGTTCCGCCTCAACACCGAGGTGGGCAAGGACGTGACCATGGAGCAACTGCTCGAAGAATACGATGCGGTCTTCATGGGCATGGGCACCTACACCTACATGAAGGGCGGCTTTGCCGGTGAAGACCTGCCGGGCGTGTACGACGCGCTGGACTTCCTGATCGCCAACGTCAACCGCAACCTGGGCTTTGAAAAGTCGCCGGAAGATTTCGTCGACATGAAAGGCAAGAAGGTTGTGGTACTGGGCGGCGGCGACACGGCGATGGACTGCAACCGTACCTCGATCCGCCAGGGCGCCAAGTCGGTGACCTGCGCCTATCGTCGTGACGAAGCGAACATGCCGGGCTCGCGCAAAGAGGTGAAGAACGCCAAGGAAGAAGGCGTGAAATTCCTCTACAACCGCCAGCCGATCGCCATCGTTGGCGAAGACAAGGTCGAAGGCGTGAAAGTGGTCGAGACCCGTCTCGGCGAACCGGACGCCCGTGGCCGTCGCAGCCCCGAGCCGATCCCGGGCTCCGAAGAGATCATCCCGGCCGACGCCGTGGTCATCGCCTTCGGTTTCCGCCCAAGCCCGGCGCCGTGGTTCGAGCAGTTCAGCATCCAGACCGACAGCCAGGGCCGCGTTGTCGCCCCGGAACAGGGTCAGTACAAGCACCAGACCAGCAACCCGAAGATCTTCGCCGGTGGCGATATGGTTCGTGGCTCTGACCTGGTGGTGACGGCGATCTTCGAAGGTCGCAATGCGGCTGAAGGGATCCTGGATTACCTGGGCGTCTAAGCCCCGTTCGAAACTGCTACGCAATACCTGTAGGAGCTGGCTTGCCAGCGATGCAGACACCTCGGTGCTTCAGATGCACGGAGGTGATGCTATCGCTGGCAAGCCAGCTCCTACAGTGTTTTGTGGTGCAGCAAAAATGCGACAAATTGACCCGATAGACAAAAGGCTGACGTGCATCCGTGCCTTTTGCGCCCGGCTCTGAGAAAATGCCCGCACTTTTTTTCCGGATGCCGACATGACTGCCCTGAAGAACGACCGTTTCCTGCGCGCCCTGCTCAAGCAACCCGTAGACGTCACCCCAGTGTGGATGATGCGTCAGGCCGGTCGCTACCTGCCTGAATACCGTGCCAGCCGTGCCAAGGCCGGCGATTTCATGAGCCTGTGCATGAACCCGGCGTTCGCTTGCGAAGTCACGATGCAACCGCTCGACCGCTATCCGCAGCTGGACGCGGCGATCCTCTTCTCCGACATCCTGACCATTCCCGACGCCATGGGCCAAGGCCTGTACTTTGAAACCGGCGAAGGTCCGCGCTTCAGGAAAGTCGTCAGCACCCTGGCCGACATCGAAGCCCTGCCGATTCCTGATCCACACAAAGACCTGGGCTACGTGATGGACGCAGTCAGCACCATCCGCCGCGAACTGAACGGTCGCGTACCGCTGATCGGCTTCGCCGGCAGCCCATGGACCCTGGCCACCTACATGGTCGAAGGCGGCTCGTCGAAAGACTACCGCAAGACCAAAACCATGCTCTACGACAACCCGCAAGCCTTGCACCTGCTGCTGGACAAGCTCGCGCAGACGGTCACCAGCTACCTCAACGGCCAGATCATGGCCGGCGCGCAAGCGGTGCAGATCTTCGACAGCTGGGGTGGCAGCCTCTCGGCGGCGGCGTACCAGGAGTTCTCCCTGGCCTACATGAAGAAAATCGTCAGCGGCCTGATCCGCGAACACGAAGGCCGCAAGGTGCCGGTGATCCTGTTCACCAAGAACGGCGGCCTGTGGCTGGAAAGCATTGCCGATGCCGGCGCCGATGCACTGGGCCTGGACTGGACCTGCGACATCGGCAGTGCCCGTGAGCGTGTCGGCAGCAAAGTCGCCCTGCAAGGCAACATGGACCCAACCGTGCTCTACGCCAAGCCGGAAGCGATCCGCGCCGAAGTCGGGCGCATTCTTGCCAGCTACGGCAAAGGCAGCGGCCACGTGTTCAACCTCGGCCATGGCATCACCCCGGAAGTCGATCCGGAACACGCCGGCGCCTTCCTGCGCGCGGTGCATGAGTTGTCGGCGCAGTATCACGAGTAATTGCGTTTAAGTTGTTTAAAACCCGTTCGGACTGGTGCCTGACGGGTTTTTTTATACTCTTAGTTTCTCATGTCCGATTTAAGTATTGCCTCTTGTAAGAATTTTTACATTCTTGGCGAATAAAAGATTTAATTGAACAGTCCTACGGTAAGTGTTGATTTTCCCTACATATAAAATTCTTCCATCAAAGTAGATTTACAGACCCGTGCTCACCAGTGTCGAGCGCAATTGCAACTAACGGCGCCAGCAACGGGCCGTTATCTTCGATAAGCAGTCTGGAATTTATTGGATGAAAAACACTTGCTACAAAGGAAGTGCGTTGGCCGCTTGCACGTCTTCAGTGATCCTGTTATCGGCAATGTTGGCGTCACAAAGTGTTTCCGCGCATGGCTATCTGGAAGTACCGCCTTCGCGTGCACTGCTTTGTCAAAAAGGCGTGAATACCAATTGCGGTGGCGCCCAATACGAACCTCAAAGTGTTGGTGAAACCTTCAAGGGTTTTCCGGCGGGTGTTGGCGGCGCGCCTCTGCAAGGACCGGTCGATGGCAAGATCCCGAGTGGCGGTCACTCGTTGTTCTCGGCTCTGGACGCCCAATCGGCCACCCGTTGGCAAATGACGGAAATCAAGGAGCGCAACATCGATTTCCAGTGGCGCTACACGGCTGTGCATCCGGCCACCAAACATGAGTATTTCATCACCCGCAACGGCTGGAACCCGAACGAAGCACTCAAGCGAGCCACGTTCGAAAGCACGCCATTCTGCACCATCGACGGCGGCAACCAGAAGCCCGAGCCGGGTGCCAAACACAACTGCAACATCCCTGCGGATAAATCCGGCCAACACGTCATCCTGGCGATCTGGACGGTCGGTGATACCGATGCAGCATTTTATAATGCGACGGATGTGAACATCCTGGCCGAGCCAGAACTTCCGGGCGGTTGGTCCTCCGTCGGCAGCATCGCGCCGTCGACCTCGTTGCTGGTCGGTGACAAGGTCAAGGCCCGCGCATTCACCGCCAATGGCGAGAACCCGGACTACAGCGTTGAAATCTCCATTGATAGCGCCGTAGAAGGTTCGCCAAACAACTGGTCGTTCAAGTTGGCAGAAGCCATCAACAAGGCTCACACCCTTATCCGTGCAGGTGTTCGTGATGAAAGCGGCACGATCGAGCCGGTCAAGGGTAACAACAGCGTGTACGCGCAAAAAGACAGCGGCGTGACGCGCTACGAAGTGCAGCTGAAGATGCAGGAAGATGCTGCGGCTCGTCTGTCGGTAGCTTCGGCGCAAGCTGAATATGTGTTGGACAAAGGCTTGGCCAAGATCGATTTCAGTATTCTGTCCAATCGCAAAATGAACGTCGAAGCGACGCTGTTCGATGAGGGCAACAAACCGGTCGGCTCCACCTCCGGGCAAGTGGACAGCGGCTCGACCCACCTCGTCATAGATGTGCGCAGCAACCCCGGCAAGCACACCCTGACGTTGGTCGGCACGACCCTGGATGGCCGGACCACCCGTCAGGATACTCAGGTGACCCAGTTGACCGGTGAAGGTGCCGGTACCGACTACGACTTCGTGTTCCCGCAAGGCATCAGCGAGTACACCGCCGGTACCAAGGTACTGCAACCGAAGACCAATGAAGTCTTCGAGTGCAAGCCATTCCCGGAGTCCGGTTATTGCAAGCAGTACAGCCCGTCTGCCAATGGTTTTGAACCTGGCATCGGTGCGCACTGGCACATGGCCTGGAACAAACTGTAAATCCCTCGCAGTACTTCAGGTGGCCTGAGAAGGCCGCCTGAAGGTTCACTTTTTTATCGAGTTGCAAATGACGGTTTCGGGTTATCGAACGGCTCGCGTGAACCACTCGTGAAGCGTTCGTGGAAGGTAATAAGGCGTTTTGGCCTGCTGGTCATGCCGCTGTGTTATGCATTGATGCTGATCTGGCAGGAGTTGCACTGGCGTGAGCGCTTGATGCCACCGCCATTGTCAGGGGCTGCGCCGCCCTCTGTTCCTGCCCTTGTTCCGCTGGATGCTACTGCGGTGGCATCGGTGCTGGGCCTGACGCAAGAAACCTCGTTGCTGGCCAGTGCCGAGCCGCTGACCTTGCAGGCCAGCTTCATTTTCACCAATGGCTTGTCCAGAGCACTGCTCGCCGATGCCCAGAGTTCGCGTATGTACCAGGTTGGCGAACGCTTGCCCGGTGGCAGCGTCCTGCGTCGCGTCGAGGCCAATCAAGTGGTGCTGTGGAACAAGGGGCGGGAAGAGCGATTGACGCTGCAACCGTCCGCCGCGCGTTTCCTGCGCCGACTTGAGTCGCCAGGCGAAACACAGGTTTCCGCTATTTCCACGCGTTATCTACGCCCGGTTTCCGGGCTGTCAGAGTGATCTTCATCATGAACAGTTTCATTGGCCCGCAGGCCCTGCGCTCCATGCTTTTATTGGTCGTTATGGCGAGTCTGGCTTGGTCGGGCACGTTGCAGGCTGCGCAAGAAAAGTGGCAGTTGGCGATGAACAACGCCGAGCTGCGCGACATCGTTGAAGAGATCTCCGGCATTCTGGGGACCACCGTGGTGCTTGATCCCAGGGTCTCCGGACGCATCACCGTGATGTCTCAACAAGCCCTTGATCGCGAAGGCGTCCGCCGCTTGTTTTATGCGGTACTCGACGCCCACAACTTCACGGTGATCGATGAAGGCGACCGGATACTGATCACGCCAGTGACCGAAGCCAAGACTCGCGCCAGCACCAACCCTGCAAAAAACACTACGCCCTCGCAATTTGTCACCCGGGTAATCGAGCTGAACAACAGCAGTGCCGCCGACATCGCCGGACTGGTCCGGCCATTGGTCTCGGCCAACGGTTATGTCGGGCCGTCCGTGTCGGCCAATGCGGTGGTGGTGACGGAGACGGCAGCCAACGCGCACCGCGTCGTCCAAATCATCCGCCAGCTGGACTCCGGACAAGGCAATATGCACGCCGTGGTGCAATTGCGCCACGCCAGGGCCAGTGATGTGGCCCCCGTGATGGAAGCTTCGCTGGGCAAGCGCACTGCCGAGAGCGCGATCCAGGTATTGGCCGACAGCAGAACCAACCGCCTGATCCTGATTGGCCCGTCAGCCGTTCGCCAACGCTTGGCCGAGTTGGCGCGCGGTCTGGATATTCCTGCCACGGCGCCCGCGGACAACGCCCGGGTGATCCGTTTGCGTCACAGTGACGCCAAGCAGTTGGCCGAGATTCTGGAAAGCATGGGACAAGGCCGAAAAGCGCCTCCAGCCCTTGGCAGCAGCAAGGACCCAGCGCCTGGCACTGCTTTCATGATCAAGGCCGACGAAAGCCAGAATGCGCTGGTGCTGATCGCCGAACCAGAGCAGGTCAGGACCATCGAAAGCATCGTGCGGCAGTTGGACCAGCCGCGCGCGCAGGTGCTGATCCATGCCGCCATCGTCGAGATCTCCGGGGACATCGCCGAGGCGGTTGGCGTGCAGTGGGGCATCAGTACGGGGGATGCAAAAGGCTTCATCAACTTCCCCGGCACTGATATTCCGATTGTCGGCGGCCTGGATTTCGACGAGAAAAAGTCCGCACCCGAAGGCGCGATTTTGCGCCTGGGTAGCGATCGTTTTGGCGCACTGATTTCGGCCTTGGCCAGCAACACTCACAGCAACCTGCTCTCTACGCCAAGCCTGTTGACCTTGGACAATCAGGAAGCACACATCATCGTCGGCCAGAATGTCCCCTTCAAGACCGGCTCCTACGCCACCAACAGCAACGGTGCGGACAATCCGTTCACCACAGTCGAACGCAAGGACGTGGGCATCAGCCTGAAGATCAAGCCGTACATCAACGAAGGCTCGACGCTGCGGCTGGAAGTCGAGCAGGAGGTATCGGACATCGCGCCCTCGGTATCGGGCATCGATTCTTCGGACCTGATCACCAACAAGCGCGCACTCAAGAGCACCATCCTGGCCGACGATGGCGAAATCATCGTGATTGGCGGGTTGATCAGGGACAGCGTCAGATCCCAGAAAAGCGGTGTGCCCTTGTTGCGGGATATTCCTTACCTGGGCGCTCTGTTTCGCTGGAACCGGGAAACCCAGAGCAAAAGCAATCTCATGGTGTTCCTGCGGCCCACGATCGTGCGCAGCAAGGAAGACCTGAGCGGCATCAGCCAGCAGCGTTACAACGCGCTGCGTGACTTGAGCCAGTCCGTGGCGCGGGATAACAACTCGTTGCTGCTGCCAGCGGATTCACGTCAGCTGTTCGAACCGGCTTCCAATGCTCCGGTGTTCGATCTGCGCAAGCCCGCGCTGAATACGCCATGACCCAGCTGCCCTTTGGTTTCGCCCGTCGGTTCGGTGTGCTGCTGGAGTGCGAAGACGGCGAGTCGAGCCTTGCGGTGCGCGCCGATACGCCGCTCACTGCCCTTGCGGAAGCCCGCCGGGCATGCGCTCGCGAGCTGCCGCTGCGGGTGCTGGAACCCGAGATTTTCGCGACCCGCCTGGCAGCCGCCTACCGCGAGGGCCAGAGCGCCGCCGAGCAGGTTGCCCAAGGGCTGGACGAAGAACTGGACCTGCTCAGCCTGGTGGACAAGGTGCCGCAAACCGCCGATTTGCTGGAGCAGCAGGGCGATGCACCGATCATCCGCCTGATCAACGCGCTGCTCAGCGAGGCCATGCGCGAGCACGCCTCCGACGTGCATCTGGAAACCTTCGAGCAGTACCTGTCGGTACGTATGCGGGTCGACGGGCAATTGCGCGAAATGCTCCGGCCTCGACGCGAATTGGCAACGCTGCTGGTGTCGCGCATCAAGGTCATGGCGCGCCTGGATATCGCTGAAAAGCGCGTGCCCCAGGATGGGCGGATGGCCTTGCGCCTGGCCGGGCATGAAGTCGATGTGCGGGTCTCGACCCTGCCCTCGGCACACGGCGAACGGGTAGTACTGCGCTTGCTCGACAAACAGGCCGGGCGCCTTGAGTTGTCGCGCCTGGGCATGCCGGACGACATCCTGCGGGACCTGCGCCAGTTGCTGGGCAAACCCCACGGGATTCTGCTGGTGACCGGGCCCACCGGCTCCGGCAAGACCACCAGCCTGTACGCCGCGCTCAACAGCCTGAACGACCAGACCCGCAACATCCTCACGGTCGAAGATCCCATCGAGTACCACCTGCCGGGCGTCGGGCAGATGCCGGTCAATCCGAAAGTGGACATGACCTTTGCCCGGGGCTTGCGCGCGATCCTGCGACAGGATCCGGACGTGGTGATGGTCGGCGAAATCCGTGACCGCGAGACCGCTGAAATTGCCGTCCAGGCTTCCCTGACCGGTCACCTGGTGCTCTCGACGCTGCACACCAACAGTGCGGTCGGCGCGGTGACGCGCCTGGCGGACATGGGGGTCGATGCCTACCTGCTGGCCTCGTCGCTGGTGGGGGTCCTGGCCCAGCGATTACTGCGCACGTTATGCCCTCATTGCAAGGCGCCCTACAGCGCGGATGCGGCTGCCTGCCAGCGTCTGGGCCAGGCTGCGGCACCGCTGCAGCTATTCCGGGCCGTGGGCTGTGAACAGTGTCAGCACGGCTATCGTGGGCGCGTCGGCATCTATGAGTTGATCAGCGTGACACCGGCCGTGGCAGCGCTGATTCATCAGGGCGCCAGTGAACAGGCCTTGGCCAACGAGGCGCGCCAGATGTCGCGCAGTCTGTTCCAGGACGGCCGGCAACGGGTGCTGGATGGGCTGACCAGTCTCGACGAGCTGTTGCGCGTGACTCGGGAGGACTAGGTCATGCCGACATTCGATTACCGCGCCGATGACGATCAGGGCCGCCGGCGCAAGGGGCGGCTGGAGGCCGATAATCCCCGGCATGCGCGGCAACTGTTGCGTGAGCGCGGGTTGTGGCCGCGCGACATCAAAGAAATCCGCGTCGCTGCTGGCGACAACAAGCCTGGGCGACTGAGTGCCGCCGACCTGGCACTGCTGACGTTGCAATTGTCCACGCTGGTGCAGGCCGGTTTGCCCTTGGAAGAATCCCTTGAGGCCGTGGCGAAACAGAGTGCCAAGCGTCGGGTTGCCAGTTTGCTGTCAGCGGTCAGGAGCCGGGTCATGGAAGGTCACGCCCTGGCCGCTGCGTTGGCGCAGTTTCCCAAGGCGTTCCCGGAACTGTTCCGAGCCACCGTGGCCGCCGGCGAACGTTCCGGTCATCTGGGTCATGTTCTGGAGCAGTTGGCCGCGTATACCCAGGCCCGCCAGGCCTCAAGGCAAAAAATCCAGATGGCGCTGGTGTACCCGCTGATCCTGATGTTGGCAAGCGTAGTCATCGTTGGCTTTCTGCTCGGTTACGTGGTGCCGGACGTGGTGAAGATTTTCGTCGACAGCGGCCAACCATTGCCGTGGTTGACCCGTGCGTTGATCCGCACCAGTGACGGATTGCGCAACCATGGCCTGTTGTTGATCGCCGCACTGGCGCTGCTGATCTCCCTCTGGCGCTGGAGTTTGCGTCAACCGGTCTGGCGCCTGCGCTGGCATCGCCTGGCGTTGAGCCTGCCGATCTGTGGCGATGTGCTGCGTGCGATGGAAGCCGCACGATTTGCCAGCACCCTGGCCATCCTCGGCAAAAGCGCCGTGCCCCTGGTCGATGCACTGGAAATCGCCGCTGCGGTGATCGGCAACCTGACCATCCGCGCGCGCATGACCGATGTCGCCCGCTCGGTCCGCGAAGGCGGAACCCTGGCCCATGGCCTGGAGCTGAGCGGCGACATCCCGCCGATGATGCTGCACATGATCGCCAGTGGCGAGCGGGCGGGCGAACTCGATCGCATGCTGGCCCGGGCCGCCGAACAACAGGAAAGCAGCCTGGCGGCGCGTATTGCCCTGGTGGTGAGCCTGTTCGAGCCGGCCATGCTCGTGCTGATGGGCGGCGTCGTGCTGCTGATCGTCCTGGCCATCCTGCTTCCGATTCTCAGCCTCAACCAATTGGTGAATTGACCCATGAATGCTCCACGTCACAGAACTTCCCAGCACGGTTTTACCTTGATCGAGATCATGGTGGTGGTGGTCATCATCGGCATCCTGGGGGCCATCGTGGTGCCACAGTTCATGAGCCGTCCCGATCAGGCCAAGGTCACCGCAGCCAAAGTCGATCTCCAGGCCATTGGCACCGCCCTGGAAATGTATCGCCTCGACAACTTCCACTACCCCTCCACGCAACAAGGGCTGGAGGCCTTGAGCAAACGTCCTTCCGGGTTGCCGGCGGCACGTAGCTGGAACCCTCAGGGTTACCTGAAAAGCTTGCCCGTTGACCCATGGGGCACGCCCTACCAGTACCTCAATCCCGGTGTGAAGTCGGCTGATGGCGGCTATGACTTGTATTCCCTCGGCTCCGATGGCGTAGCAGGCGGCGAAGGGCGCGCGGCGGAAATCGGCAATTGGGGTGGTTGAAGCATGCCGCGCCGATGCCGGGGATTTACCTTGCTGGAAATGATGATTGTGATCGTTCTTGTAGGTGTGCTGGTGGGCATGGTGAGTCTTGCCACTGGCGTTAATCCGGCGCAGCAAGCCAGGCAGGAAGCGGGTGCGCTTGCTGGTGTCATTCGTCAACTGCGTGAACAGGCCGTGCTCGAGGGAAGGGAGTTCGGTCTGCGGTTGAGCGTCGAAGGGTATCGGGCAATGCGCCTCGATGGGCGTGTCTGGGAGCCGCTGTCAGCCTTCCACCGATGGCCCGATAACTTGCGCCTGAGCCTTGACCAGGAAGGCTATTCCATGAGCCTGGGCGTTGACGCCGGCCCACCCCAGATTCAGCTGTACAGCAGCGATGAAACCAGCAGCTTCATCCTGAAATTCGCTGGCAAAGACAGGGTCTGGGCGACCTTGGCCAGCGATGGCATCAGCGAGGTCATGATCGATGAATGAGCCGTCTTTCCAGCCGCGCATGGGTGGCTTCACCTTGCTTGAAGTCATGGTGGCCTTGGCGATTTTCGCGACCCTGGCCACCGCCGTGCTATCCGCGAGCCAATACGTGGTGAGGCAGGCCGGTGCTGCCGAAGAGCGCCTTCTCGCGGCCTGGGTAGCGGACAACCAGCTGAACGAGCTGCGCCTGCAAACGTCCCCCGTGATCGCACCGCCACAACCGGTGGTGAGCATGGGGAGTCGTGACTGGGTTGTACGTCAATCCGTCGCCATGGCGAGCGATCCGCAGGGGTGGCTGGTAGAGGTCGAGGTCGGCCTTGCCGGGCGTGACCATTCCCTGTTCCGTACGACCGGTTGGATAGCCAATCGGCCATGAATAAGCAAGACGGATTCACCCTGCTGGAACTGGTCATTGCCATCGCGATTTTTGCATTGCTGGGGCTGGCCAGCTGGACGCTGTTCGACGGTGTGGTGCGTGTGCAGCAGGGCACCCTGAGCCACGAACGAGAACTCAGGAACCTGCAACGCGCCGTGGCAGTGATCGAACGCGACCTGCTGCACATCGCGCAACAGCCTGTGTTGCTTGACCCGACGCGGTTGCAACTGTTGCGCGGCAATTGGCGTAATCCGCTGGACTTGCCACGCAGTGAGCGACAGGTGCTGACCTATCGATTCGACAACGGCGTGCTGTGGCGCGACAGCCGGGCTGAAGGCGCTCAGAGCGTACAGCAACAAAAACTGCTGGAGGATGTTCGAGACCTGCGTTGGCGTCTGTATGACAGCCAGGTCGGTTGGCGTAGCTATTGGCCGTCTGCGGCGAACCTGAAGGCGCCCTTGGCGCTGGAAATACAGCTATCGGCCGGGCGTTTCCAGGCGATCCGCCGGGTGCTGTTATTGCCGGGGGCATTGCCATGAGGGCCGGTCAACGCGGTGTTGCGTTGATCAGTGTGTTGCTGGTCATGAGCCTGGCGCTGCTGATCATCGGCGGCATGCTGCGCAGCCATCGCGCTTTGCTGCAAGGCACCGGGCAACAGCTGCAACAGATGCACCTGAGGCAACTCGGCGTCGCTGGGGAGACCTGGGGCCTGATGTTGCTCAAGGCCCAGCAAAAAGACAGCGACCCGATTGCTCAGCCGTCCAGCGTTTTCGCCATTGAAGACGCGCAGATCCGTGTCGATATCGAGGACCTGGCCGGGCGTTTCAACCTCAATGCCCTGTTGATTCAGGGCCAGATCGATCAAGTCACGCTCAATCGCTGGACGCGTTTGCTGGCGCTGCTCGAACTGCCGCCGATGCAACTGGAACAAGTGGGGGCGCTGCGAGAGCTCAGCCAGCTGCGACTGCTTCCCGGTGTCGACGCTGAGTTGTTGCGTCGCCTGGAGCCCTGGGTCGCACTGTTACCGGTAGAGGCTGCGACGAACATCAACACGGCACCGGCGCTGGTGTTGCGCACGCTCGACGGTATCGAGCCTGCAACAGCCGAAGCCCTGGTACACCAGCGTTCCACGGCCGGCTGGCCAAGCATTCAAGCCTTTACTCAGGACCCGCTGTTATCCGGCCTGGGCTTGAGCAGCCATGGCCTGGGCGTTGCCAGCCGCTGGTACCGGATGACCGTGCAAGTGACCCAGGGGCAGGGCCATCTGCGGCTGGCCACTGATGTCGAACGCGACCCAAGGACACGTCAGCTGAACATCCTGCAACGGCGTGTCCTGCCCTCGAACCCCAATGAGATAGCGCAATGAAAACCTGGCTTTACCTGACAGCCGAAGGCCTGGCCATGCCCACGGCTTCCTGGCCTTGTTGCCGATGGACTTCGACCGGCAAACGGCAGCACTTGCCCTTGAATCAAGCGGCCCAGGCACTGGCAGGGCAGACGGTCGATCTGCTGTTGCCCATGGAGCTGTGCAGTTGGGTGCTCAGCGATCCATGGCCGTCCAGGCGCCAGCCTGCTGCCCAGGCCATCGCGTTCGCCGTCGAAGAGCAACTGAGCCAAGCCCTGGAAAAACTGCACTTGAGCTCCGATGTGCGCGATGCACAAGGTCGCTATCCGGTGATGGTGGTCGACCGCGAACGATTTGCCGTCGTGCTCGCGCTGCTGGCCGAAGTGGGTCTTGAAGTGCGGTCCGTGTTTGTCGATGCCGATCTGTTGCCCCGTGACCAGGCGCTCGGTATCCGCTGGTTTGGCCGCTGGTTGCTCGGAGGCGGCTTGCCGGCTCGCCTGACCTTGTCGGATGCCGCATTGCTGGCGCTCAAGCCGGGCTTGCCCGTGGGTATTGAGTGGCGCGACGAGCGTCAGGACTGCGCTGATATCGATCAATGGCTGGCCTCGGTGCGTGGGCAGGCAATCAATCTGTTGCACGGTGATTTCGCTGCGCCCCGCAAGCGCCTGCCCTGGCATCTCGGCGGGCTGGTCGTGCTGGCGCTGCTGCTGCTCGACTGGGGCGCCAGCGCGGCACGTATCGGTTTTCTCGAAAGCCAGACCCGTCAGCTCTACAGCCGCAACGAGCAGCAATTCAAGGCGCTGTACCCGGACCAGACCCGCATCGTTGACCTGGCATTGCAACTCAAGGCCTTGCAAAGCACGAATGCGGCCTCCCAGGACGGTCAAATCGCCGGGCTGGTCAAGCTCGTCGAACAGGTCATCGGCGCCAGCAACGTCGATGTCCAGCGCATTGAGTTTCGCGAAAGCGATGGCTGGAAAGTCCAGCTCACCGCCAACAGCTTCACCGAACTGGAGTTACTGCGCGAGCGGGGTCGACAACAAGGCCTGCCGGTGCGACTCGACAGCGCGAGCAAGGAAGGCGATCGGGTGCAGGCGACCCTGACTCTGGAGCAAGGCGCATGAAGGTGAACGGGTTGATTCCAATGCCGGCACTGCTGCAGCGCTGGCAACGCTTGTCGCTGCGCGAACGTCGGTTGCTGTTGATGTTGGGGGCATTTGCCCTTGGCGTTGCAGCATTCAGCCTGGTCTGGCAACCGACACAGCAGCGCCTTGCGACTGCCGAACGCCAATACCATCAGCAACTGGCCCTGGCGGCGCAACTGCAGCTGGCGCGTCCGCGCAGCGCACGCGAACCTGTCGCCCAGCCGCTGTCGCTACACGTCAGCGAAAGTGCCACCGAGGCGGGGCTGGACCTGCATCAGGTCAATACCGACGGTGATCAGTTGCGCCTCAGTCTCAGCGGTGACGCCAAGGCCTTGCTGGCATGGCTGGACCGCATCGAACGCAATGGCACTGTGTTGCAATCCTTGACCCTGGAAAAGCGCAACACGGTGCTGGAGGCGCGGGTGGTACTCAGATAGTCGTGCCGGCTCCCGGCAGTGGTGGCAACTTCGCCAGTTTCAACGCCACCAGCAATGCCACTACCAGCAGCCCACCAATGAACAGGCCGATGCCATTCCAGCCGCCCAAGTGCCAGAACACGCCGCCCGCCGTACCGGCAATGCTCCCCCCGGCGTAGTAGCAGAACAGGTACAAGGACGATGCCTGGCCCTTGGCCTTGGTGGCACGGCGGCCGATCCAGCTGCTGGCGACCGAGTGGGCACCGAAGAAGCCGAACGTGAAGACCAGCATGCCGATGATCACCAGCGGCAATGGCGTAAACATGGTCAGGGCGAGGCCGCCGATCATCAGCGCGATCGTGCTCCAGAGCACTTTGCGGCGGCCGAGTCGGTCGGCCAGCGAGCCGATTTTCGCCGAGCTGTAGATACCCGAGAGGTACACCACCGAGAGCAGTCCGACAAAGGCCTGTTCCATGTGATAGGGCTCGGCCAGCAGGCGGTAGCCGATGTAGTTGAACAAGGTGACGAACGCTCCCATCAGCACAAAGGCTTCGAGGAACAGCAGCGGCAGGCCGGCGTCGCGAAAGTGCATGGTGAAACCGTCGACCAGGCTGCGCGGGTGCAGCGAGCGCGGGCGGAAGTTGCGCGATTCGGGGAGGATTTTCCAGAACACCGCTGCCGCAATCAGCGCCAGACCGCCAATCACCAGCATTGCGGTGTGCCAGCTGACGAAGTCGATCAATACGCCGGTGATAAGACGCCCGCTCATCCCGCCGATGGCATTGCCACCAATGTACAGACCCATGGCGAGGCCGATGTGCTGTGGGTGAATCTCTTCGCTCAAATAGGTCATCGCAACCGCTGCCAGACCGCTCAATGACAACCCGATCAGCGCGCGCATGACCAGCACGCCGTGCCAGCTCGGCATCATCGCGCTGGCCATGGTGCACAGTGCGGCGGCGAACAGTGCTGCCACCATCACCGGTTTACGCCCGATGCGGTCGGAGATCGGGCCGGTGATCAGCAGGCCGATGGCAAGCATGCCCGTGGCCACCGACAGGATCAGGCTGCTCTGCGCCGCGTTGATGGAATATTCGTGGGACAACAGCGGCATCATCGGCTGCACGCAGTAGAGCAGGGCAAAGGTGGCAAAGCCGCCGCAGAACAGCGCCAGTACTGTGCGCATGAACGCCGGCGTGCCTTTTTCGATGTAGATCTCCGCCAGCTCGGCGACGACTTCGCCCTGAGCGGCGGGTTGAACTTCGTGGGCGAGTGGAGCGACAGCAGTTTTCACGGTGGACCTCGGAGGAGCGCAGCCGGTCAGGCAATGAAAAAAGCATATAGCTGGCTAATGATTCAATCCAATATATTGTTCGACCTGTTTGATAGCTTTAACGACCTAATGAGGTATTCATGGAATTGCGTCATCTGCGCTACTTCATCGCCGTCGCCGAAGAACTGCATTTCGGCCGTGCCGCACAGGTGCTGGGCATCTCGCAGCCGCCGCTGAGCCAGCAGATCCAGGCGCTGGAGCAGGAGCTCGGCGCCCGCTTGTTCGAGCGTACCAATCGTCGGGTCGAGCTGAGCGAGGCCGGTCGATTGTTCCTGGAAGAGGCGCGGCTGGTGCTGGCGCAGGTCGATAAGGCGGCGGATGTTGCGCGGCGGGCACAGCTGGGCGAGCTGGGTGAACTGAAAATCGGCTTCACCTCGTCGGCACCGTTCAACTCGACCATTCCCCA
Organism: Pseudomonas sp. MHK4; assembly: GCF_054600775.1. Classification (NCBI taxonomy): domain Bacteria; kingdom Pseudomonadati; phylum Pseudomonadota; class Gammaproteobacteria; order Pseudomonadales; family Pseudomonadaceae; genus Pseudomonas; species Pseudomonas sp. MHK4. Next base: position 266,690 of record NZ_BAAIAK010000004.1, read on the forward strand.
GGCGATTTTCTCTTTCCGCCAGCGCTTCCCGGCGGTGCACCTGAACCTGCGGGAAATGAGCAGCACCCAGGTGGCCGATGCGCTGGTGGATGAGTCGATCGAAGTCGGCATCATGCGCCCGCTCGGGCTGCCCGATTCGCTCAGTGTGGTCGAGCTGATGCGCGAGCCGCTGGTCGCCGTTCTCAGCGCCAAGCACCCGTTGGTAGAGGGCAGCGAGGAGGGTTTGTATCTGTCAGCCCTGGCCCTCGAGCCCTTCGTATTCTTCCCCCGCAGCTACGGCAGCGGCCTGTACGCGCAACTGCTCAGCCTGGCCCGGGATGCCGGCTTCAGCCCGCACTTCGCCCAGGAGGCCGGCGAGGCAATGACCATCATTGGCCTGGTGGCCGCGGGGCTGGGTGTTTCGGTGCTCCCGGCGTCTTATCAGCGGATGCGCATTGATGGCGTGGTCTATCGACCGCTGCTCGATCCAGCGGCGGTGTCGGCGGTTTGGCTGGTACAGCGCAAGGACCAGAAGTCGCCGATGGCGCGGGCGTTTGTGGAACTGCTCACGCGCAAGGTTGAACCGCTGTAGGAGCGAGCTTGCTCGCGATGAACCAAAGAACACTGCGTGCACCCAGGAACCCACGTCTTCGTTAACGTCCATCGCGAGCAAGCTCGCTCCTACAGGATCAGATTTTTCGCCGCTGCTCGTGGGACTTTTCTGAACTATCCCGGAGGGGCTACAGCGCCTTGCGGCGTTGCCTACAACTACTCCAGAATCCGCCGGCTTGTGCGCTTTGAGGGCCATCGGTAGCTTGATCCGGGTCACTGATTGTCAGTGATCGGGTTTAGTAGCCCTTAGCAAATCGAAGTGCACATGCGCTCCTGATAGGCAGGTATGTCCATACCTGCCCTTGACGGTAGCTGTGCGCAGGGCGCCTTCGGGCGCGCCGGTTTTCGCTTTGCCCGGTCTACTAACCTGCGTACAGCTGCCACCCTTTTGATCAGTAGCGATTCGGTGTGGCCCCCACTGTCAGGACGCTGAATCATGACCAATAACTCAAACCCACCGGATATCGACCCAGACACTCCACACCAAGCCAGCAATATCTTCCTCATTGCCCCCGAAATCGACAATCACACCCTGCTCGAATACGCCTGCGTGTCACTGGCATCAGCCAATGTCATGGCGAGCGACTTCGCGCGGAGCCTGAACGCAGCGCAGAGCCACACACTGCTGGGGATTCAGCAATCGATCATGCTAGGGGAACTGGCGGTGAATAGGGTGCTGGATAACCTCGATCCACCCTGAATCATCCAGGGAGCGCTGGGATACTTCACGTAACGGATCTGGTTTCGTGATTTACCCGGTTATTGAGCAGAATCGATTTCTTTAGTTGAGTGCCATGGATGCCACTTCTATATCAACCCAAGGAAGGCAGCGTGCTGATTTGTGATTTCAGGGGGTATGAAGTTCCCGAGATGATCAAGATCAGGCCGGTTGTCGTGATCCGCAAACACAGAACCAACAACCTGTTGGTGACGGTTGTGCCGCTTAGTACAACCGCTCCCAATCATATGCTTGAACACCACCTGGAGCTGCCAAATCAACTGCAGGGAGCAAGTCCGACCTGTTGGGCTAAATGCGATATGGTTGCCACCGTCAGTCTTTCCAGGCTCGACCGGATCAAGAGCAGAGATCGTCGAGGGAAGCGCACTTACGTCATTTTACAACTTGAAACAGACGAGTTTTTTGCGATCAAAGTCGCGGTGCGCAAGGCCTTAGGCCTGTAATCGCAGCCAGTCTGATGGAGACAGGCCAGTTGCTAGCTGTTGTTCGCCAGGTGATTTCGGACAATACTGACGACGTTCCCGAAAGGGGCTTGTGAGACTCTGAGGATCCTGGGCAACCAGCCATCACAGAGCCAGGCAGGTAAAGGGCGATGACAAGCCCACCTGTCTGTGAAGGGGCGCCGAAAGGCGCCCTTTGTCGTTTCTGGCCTTACACCCAGCGCTTGAAAATCAGCGACGTATTCACCCCGCCAAACGCAAAATTATTGTTCATCACATACTGGTTGCTCATCTGCCGGAATTCGCCACGCAGGTAGTCCAGCTTGCCGCAGTGCGGGTCGACCTCATCAAGGTTCAGCGTGTGTGCATACAGGTCGCGGTTCATCATTTCGATGCTGAACCAGGACTCCAGCGCGCCACAGGCGCCCAGGGTGTGGCCGAGGAAGCTCTTTTGCGAGCTGATCGGCATGTGTTCGCCGAACAGGCTGCTGGTGGCGAGGGTTTCGGCGATGTCGCCCTGTTCGGTGGCCGTGCCGTGACCGTTGACGTAGCCGATGTCGGCAGGGCTCAAGCCCGCGTCTTCCAGGGCCAGCTCCATGGCCCGGCGCATGGTGACTTGCTCCGGGCGGGTGGTGTGCTGGCCGTCGGCGTTGCTGCCAAAACCGACCAATTCGGCATGGATACGGGCACCCCGCGCCAGGGCGTGTTCCAGTTCCTCGAGCACCAGCATGCCACCGCCTTCACCGATCACCAGGCCGTCGCGGCCTTTGTCATAGGGGCGTGGGGTGGTGTGCGGTGCGCTGTTTTTCAGGCTGGTGGCGTAGAGCGCGTCGAAGACCATGGCTTCGGTCGGGCACAGTTCTTCGGCACCGCCGGCGAGCATCAGCGGCAGGCGGCCGAACTTGATGGCTTCGTAGGCATAGCCGATACCCTGGCTGCCGCTGGTGCAGGCGCTGGAGGTTGGGATCAGGCGGCCGGTGAGACCGAAGAAGATGCTGATGTTGGCCGCCGTGGTGTGCGGCATCATGCGCACGTACGAGTTGGCGTTCAGGCCTTCGGCCACCGAGTTGAGCAGCATGTTGCCGAACGCCTTGATCTCGTCGGTGCTACCGGTGGAGGAACCGCAGGCCACGCCCATGCGCCCATCCTTGATCGATTCGTCACCGAGCAATCCGGCGTCGGCCAGCGCCTGTTCCGCAGCGCCGACGGCCAGCCGTGAAACGCGACCCATGCTGCGCAGTTGTTTGCGCGTCCAGTGGCTCGGCACCTTGAAGTCATCGATGGGCCCGGCCAGGCGTGTATTGAGTTCGGTGAAGCGGTCCCATTCATCCATTCGACGGATGCCGCTGCGGTTGGCCGCGAAGTGGCCGGCGATGGTTTCCCAATCGTTGCCCAGGGAGGTGATGCCGGCCATGCCGGTGACGACGACGCGCTTCATCAGCACAGGCCTCCGTTGACGGCCAGAACCTGCCGGGTGATGTACGAGGCTTCCGCCGACATCAGGAAATTCACCGCGCCGGCCACCTCTTCAGCGGTGCCCATGCGCCCTGCGGGGATCATCTTCATCAGTTCGTCCACCGGCACGTTTTCATCGAGCATGGCTGTGTCGATCAGGCCGGGTGCGACACAGTTGACGGTGATCTTGCGCTTGCCCAACTCGATCGCCAATGCTTTCGCCGCGCCGATCAATCCAGCCTTGGAGGCGCTGTAGTTGACCTGGCCGCGATTGCCGATCAAGCCGGACACCGAGGTGATGCAGACAATCCGTCCGGCGGCGCGACGACGAATCATCGGCATCATCACCGGGTGCAGCACGTTGTAGAAACCGTCGAGGTTGGTGCGCATCACCACATCCCAATCATCCTCGCTCAGCGCCGGAAAAGCACCATCGCGCGTCAGCCCGGCGTTGAGCACCACGCCGTAATAGGCACCATGGGTTTCGACGTCGGCCTCAAGCATGGCCTTGCAACCGGCGCGGTCGGACACGTCGAATTGCAGGATGCGCGCAGTGCGTCCCAGAGCCTCGATTTCGCCTTGCACGGCCTGGGCGTCCGCCAGGCCACTGCGGCAATGCAGCACGATCTCATGCCCGGCGCGGGCCAGGCGCAGGGCGATGGCGCGGCCGATGCCACGGCTGGAACCGGTGACCAGTACGAATTCAGTCATGACTGGACTCCTTCGGATTCATGAAGATATTGAGCCGCCTGAGGCGGGCGATACACGTTCAGGCGGGCGCTGGCGTGAATGCCGGGTGCGTTGATGTGGCACTCGAACACGCCCATGCCATTGTCGTCTTCCAACGAGCGGATGCCATGCAGGGTCAGCTCGGTGCCGGCCGGGAAACGGTCGACGTTGCATTCGAACTTGCGCGAACCGAGCAAGAAGCCCAGCTCCACGGCATCGCCGCGCTGGCGCGCATGACAACCGGCGAAGGCCGCGACGCTCTGGGCCATCAGCTCAATACCGACCCAGGCCGGCAGGCTGCCGTCGGGCAGGTTGAACAGGCCGTCGGGCTTGACGCTGAGGCGGGTATGAATCTGCTCTTCATCGAATGCCAGGATCTGCTCGATGAGGATCATGTCGCCAGCATGGGGCAGCAGTTCGGCGAGCGGCCAGTCAATCATGGGGCGTCTCCGATAATCAGGCTGACGTTGTTGCCACCGAAGGCGAAGGAATTGCTCATCAGGTAGCGAGGTCCAGTGGACGCCAGGCGATCGGCGGGAGTCACCCATTTCAGGGGCGGCAGTTCGGGGTCGGGCTGGCCATCCCAGACATGCGGCGCCAGGCGGTGTTCGCGGTTGCCGTTGCTCAGGCTCAACCAGCAGAACGCGGCTTCCAGCGCACCGGCCGCGCCCAGGGTATGACCGGTCATGGGTTTGGTCGAAGAACAGGGCACGCCGGCCGGGAACAACGCCGACACCGCGTGGCTTTCCATGGCGTCGTTGTGTTGGGTGGCGGTGCCATGCAGGTTCAGGTAGGCGATCTGCTCAGGTTGCAGTCCGGCTCGGCTCAACGCCTTTCGCATCGCTTGTTGGGCGCCACGGCCGGTAGGCTCAGGGGCGGAAATATGGTGCGCATCGGAACTGGCGCCACTGCCCAGCAAAGCAATTGGCTGGCCTTCGACAGGCTGTTTGCTCATCAGGAACAGCACGGCCGCTTCGCCGATATTGATGCCGTTGCGGTTCACCGAAAACGGATTGCAGCGTTGCCCGGACACCGCTTCGAGTGCCGAGAAACCGTTGAGGGTCAGCTTGCACAGCGTGTCGACGCCACCGCACAGCACAACGTCGCACACGCCCAGGTCGAGCAGGCGCTGGGCACTCATCAACGCGCGTGCGCTGGAGGTGCAGGCAGTGGAGATCACATAGGCCGGGCCGCTCAATTGCAACCAGTCGGCGAGAAAATTCGCCGGTGCGCCGAGTTCCTGTTGCTGGTAGTCGTAATCGGCGGGGAATTGCTGTTCGCGCACATAACGGGCCAGGCCCTGGCTGGCTTCGTCGATGCCCGACGTGCTGGTGCCCAGCACGATACCGATGCGGTCGCGGCCATAGACCTGGATGGCCTGGTCGATGTCGTGGCGAATCTGCAGCGCGGCCTCCATCAGCAATTGATTGTTGCGGCTGCGTTGGCAGGTCAGCTCTGTGGGAATCGCCACGAGTTCGCCCGTGACTGCACCGACCGGCAATGATTTCTCCGCCACCCAGCCAGCCTCGCTGCGCATGCCGGAGCAATCGCCGGCAAACAGGTTGCGGGCGACTTCATGCTTGTCGCGGCCCAGGGCACAGATGACTCCGAGGGCATTGAGGTAGGCCGTCATGGCGTGTCACCGCTCAGGGGCGTGATTTGATATTTCGGGCCTTTGGGCAGGTTCAATTCGAAGCTCAATGGTTGTGAGTAACGGACATCCCAGCGCTCTGGCAGCGAGCGTTGTGCCCCGTGTTGCCACGCGTGCGGATAGTTGCCAGGCAGTTCATCCCTGGGGGTCAGCGCAAACAACAATGCGGCGAACAGTTCCCGGGCTTCCGGATTAGGCGGCAGCAGGCCATCGGCGTGCCAATGGCCGTCGATCAGTTTCTGACGGGCCTGGGGAATACCCAGCAGGTCCATCATCGACCAGCGAATCCCAGGGCCTTCGCGCTGGATGACCAGTACCCAATCCTGGCGCTGCTCGGCCTGCAGGCGCTGGATGTGCAATTGCAGCGGCAACGCCATGCTCGGGGTCTGTTCGGGCAGCGGCGCCTGGCTGACGCAGGCACTCAGCAGCAGGAGGCAACCGAGCAGCAGGCATCGAATCATCAGGCACACCCTTCAACGGACTTGCGCACCGCATTGCTCAAGTCGTTCATGTCGCATCCCTTGCACAGAGTTCTGACAACATCCGTAGTCGACGTTTCGGCTCGGCGACGAATGGATTGCGTTCATCCCAGGCATAACCGGCGAGGATCGAGCTGATCATGCGGCGGATCTCCACATTGCCGTCCGGATAGTAGATCACGTCCTGGAAAGTCCCGGCGTACCAGCCCTCGACGTAGCAGCGGAACGTATCGACCCCGCGCTTGAGCGGTTCGGCGAATTCCCGCTGCCAGTCCACGGACTCGCCTTGCAGCTGGCGGTGCAGGACGCCTGCGGCCATGCTCGCCGAGCGCATGGCGATGGTCACGCCGGAGGAAAACACCGGGTCGAGAAATTCCGCGGCATTGCCCAGCAAGGCGAAACCGCGACCGTGCAGGGTTTTGACGTTGGCCGAGTAACCGCCGATGGTGCGGGCGGGCGTATCCCATACGGCGTTGTCCAGTACCCCGGCCAGGCTTGGGGTCTCGGCAATGAAGCCGCGCAGGCAATCGTCGAGGTTATCGCTGCGGCCCTCGAAGTGCTCTGCCGCTGCCACCACACCGACCGAGCAGCGGCCATTGCTGAACGGGATGGTCCAGAACCAGATGTCACGCTGGGTGGGATGGGTGGTGATGAGGATCTTGGTGCGGTCGAAGTTCGGGTGGTCGATATGGTCTTCGACATGGGTGAACACCGCCTGGCGTACCGGAAAATTCGACGGTGCTTCAAGGTCGAGCAAGCGCGGCAGGACGCGGCCGTAGCCGCTGGCGTCGAGCATGAAGTCAGCCTCGATGCGATACTCGCTACCATCTTCGCGGCGTACCCCGAGCAGCGGCTTGGCCTGATCGATATCGACGCTGACGATGGTTTCGCCATAGCGGATTTCCACGCCTTGCAGCGCGGCCTGGTCAGCCAGCAGTTTGTCGAAATCGGCGCGCTGGACCTGGAAAGTCGTCGGCTTGCCCTGGGTAAAGGTGTCGCCGAAATCGAAGCTGCTGTAGCGCTCGCCCCAGGCAAACGCCGCGCCGGTTTTCAACTGGAAACCCGCCGCATTGACGGCATCGAGCATGCCCGCTTCTTCGACGAAATCCAGGCAGTGGGACAACAGGCTTTCGCCGATGGAAAACCGCGGGAAATGCTGGCGCTCGATCACCAGTACGTCATGCCCCTTGCGCTTGAGCAGCGCGGCGGCGATGGCCCCTGAGGGACCCGCACCGATGACCACGATCTGACGACGTTGCGTTTCAACGGTTGGCATGTGGGCTCCTTGCCGGGGCGGCAGCTATCAATGGGATCCGGTGCATGCCGGTCAGTGCCGGCAGCAGGGTCGCGACCAGGCCCATCAGCATCAACGCAAAGTACAGCGCCGGGCTGATGAGCTGTTGTTGCAGCAGCAGGTTGAGAAAGACGATCTCACTCAAGCCGCGAATATTCAGCAATACGCTTTCGCGCCAGCGACTGGCGCCCTGGAACGAAGCGCCGGCCCAGCCCAGGCCGAGCCAGTTGCCCAGCAGCTTGCTGGCAATCGGCAACAGCAGCAGGGCCGCCAACTGCACCCAGCCGAGGCTGTCCATGGCGCTGTGCACGTTGATCTGCACGATACCGAACGTGAGTATCAATGGAATGGCGATGTACGTCTGCAAGCGGTTCATCCAGATCGCCGGCAACGGCAGCACCAGCGGCGCCTTGAGTGCGGCCATGATCAATACATAACCGATGCCGAAAATCAGCGCATTGAGCTTGTAGTGTTCGGCGACCACCAGCAAGGCGAAAAAGCCCAGGCTGTAGAGCCAGGTTTGCCGCAGGCCCAACAACCGCAGCAGCACGGGCAGGCACGCGCCGGCCAAGGGCAGCAACAGGCTGCTCAGGTGCAGGCTGCCCTGGGCGATGGCGAACAGGGTCCAGCAGGCCAGGTCGATGATGATCGCGGTCTGCACCAGTCGCCGGGTAGCGCTGTGGGGGTAATTGATGTGCCGCAGGTACAGGTACAACACCGGGATCGCGGTAATGGCGAACAGCAGGCCGACCGCCAGCGAACTTATCCAGGGTTGCGCCGGCAACAGCCAGATGGCCGTGGCCAGGCCGCAGGCGAACGGAATGCAGAAACTCGGCAGGGCGATTTTCAGGCTCTGGCGGTCCAGTTGCAGATCGATCACATCGCTGAGGATATAGCCCAGCAGCAGGGCGAAACTCAGGCTGTAGAGATTGTTCAGCCAACCTGGCGACACCAGCGCCGCGCCGCTAAGTTGCCATTGCGGTTCGATCCAGAAGTACATCAGCAGTGGCAAGCCGAGGGTCGCCAGCAACAACTGGCTGACGATGGGAATCAGGCCGAAATGACGCCCGACCCGGGTTGCTACGGCGAACAGTACCAGGGCCATTGCCCAAAAAAGCCCGATCATCATGGGGTTGGCTCCGTTAGGCTGGCGGCGTGAACGTGGCGACCGGCCCAGGGCGCGAGCAGGAAGCTGAAGATCAGGCCCAGGCTCACGGACAGGCCGAAGTTGCTCACCGCTGGCGTGCTCGACACCGCCAGCAGGCCGAACGACAGCCAGGTGGTCAGCGCTGCCAGCAAGGTACCCAGCAGGCTGACGGCAGCGCCGCCGACCTGTTCGCGCATGAGGATGGCGTAATCGACGCTGATCGCGGTCACCAGCAGCAGGCCGAACAGGCTGAACAGGGTCAATGGCTGCCCGAGCCAGCCAAGACTGGCCAGGCTGCACAAGGCCGCCAGCAAGGGCAGGGAGACGATGCGCAGCGCGCCGCCAAGGCCGAATGGCAGGATCAGCACCAGCACGATCAGCACGCAGGAGGCGAGTTTCAGTTCGGCGGCACTGATCTGGGTGTTAGCGAACACAGTGTTCAACTCGCCCAGTCGATCCACCAGTTTCACGCCCGGCAAGTCCTCAGCCTGTACACGTAATAGAGCTGGATTGTTCAGGCCCTGCAAACTGACCATTGCCGCCACGCCGTCAGCGGTTGGCCCCAGCCACAACAGGCGATAAGGCTCGGCCAACGGACCTGCCAGCGCGCTGTCGATATCTTCGACGGGCAGTGCCTGCAATTGGCTCAACTCCGCCTGCAGCGCCTGTGCCGGTACGCCGACATCGAGTAGCGGCTGCCAGAACGCCGGCAGTCTGTTCAACGCTTCGCGAACCTTGAGTTGTTCGCTGGGCGGGCTGACCAGCTGATTGAGCGACAGGTAACCCTGGAGTTTCTCCAGGCCAACCAACTGATCCAGACGCTCACTCAGGGCGCCCTGGCGTTCGAGCAATTGCTGTTGGTCAGCCGCCTGCACCAGGAAGAACTGGCTGGTGGGTTGATAGCCGGTGATTCGCGCAATGGTCTGCGCTTCGTCAGTCAACTTTTGCGGCGCTCCGACCCATTGGCGGATGTCGTTTTTAGTCTGGAGCTGCACCAGGCCACCGGCACAAAAAGCGATCAGCAGCGCCAGCAATACCGGCGTGCTCAGATGCCGCAGCAACGCTTCGCGGGACGCCAGTAAATATTCGCAAAGTCGCAGTGGCCATAGCGCCGGGCGCAGCTCGGCGCCCTTGAGCAGCGCCGGCAGCAGGCACACCGCGGACAAATAGGCACCCAGCAGTCCCGCTGCCGAGAACACGGCAATCTGGGTCAAGGCCGGGAAGGGCGTCCAGGCCAGGGCCAGGTAGCCGATGGCGCTGGTGACCAGGCTCAGGGTCAGGCCCGGCAAGGTCAGGCGCAACGCCGGCCAGCTGTGCCAGGGTTTCAGGCTCCAGCTCTTGGACAGGTAATGCAGCGGGTAATCGACGGCGACACCGATCAGGCTCGAACCCAACACCAGCGTCATCACATGCATGTGGCCGAACAGCGCCACGCAGGCCACCGCGCCGAACAGCATGCCCACCAGCACCGGAACGAACGCCAGCAGGACACGCCAGCGGCGGAAGGCCAGCAATAGCAACAACAGGATCCCGACGGTGGCACCGCCGCCGACCCAGGTCATCTCCCGGGACGCCTGGCGCTGGCCGTTGGCCGCGTACAGCAAGCCACTCGCGGCAAGCAATTGCACGTCGGCCCGGCCGGCTTCCTCACGGCTGTGCTGGAGCAGGTCGGCCACTTGCAGCGGCAAGTTCATGTCGAAGGCGTTGCCGGTGGCCCGCGCCCGCAACAGCACCCAGTGTTTGCCATCGGCCTCGGCGATCAGGGCGCCACTGCCAATGTCCAGTTGCACCGCGCCGTGCTGTGGCTGGCTGTTCTGGATGCGCCCGGTCAGGCCCAGCCAGTCATCCTGGCTCGGCACCAGGCTGAAGCCAGTGAAGGGATCAAACAGCGCCTGGACCCGTTGCTGGATAAAGACATCGGGGTGCTCGATCAATTGCTCGCGATCGTCTGGCGCGAGCATGGCAAGTCGGCCTTGCAGCAGTTGCGTGCGCAACGCCGGCAAGTCGGCCTGCAGGTTCCACTGGACCTTTTCGAACAGGCCGCTGGCCTGCCACTGATCCCCCAGCGTTTGCGCCATGGCAATGGCTTGCTGGCGATCGGCGTGGCCGACCAGTACCAGCATGTCGCGGTTCAGCGGTTCCTGCATGCGTTGTTCGGCGCGCAGTTCCAGCGGATCCGGAGCGGTGCCGGGCACCAGTTCCATCAGGTTGGCCGACAGCGGGGCGCCGTCGCGCCATTGCCAGCCGGCGAGCGCCAGCACTGCCAGCAGCAGGGTCAGGAACAGCCACGGCAGCCTGCGTTCACTCGGCAAAGTCATGCTGCTCCGCGTCGCTCAACGGTTGCGCGCTGCTGCTGTCTTGCATGCGCAACAACGTGCTGTCGCCCTGGGTCTCCAGCAGCTCGATGCTGTGCACCAGTTCGCCGCCGGTGATATTGATCTGGTTGAACACCTGCTTGAGCAGCATCGAGCGCGGCGTCAACGTCAGTGTCCAGTTCTGCGCGTTGCCCGCGAGCGACAGCTCAAAGTCCCGTTGCAGTCCGCTGCTGTCGCCTTGCAGGACGGCCAGGAACAAGCGGTTCTGCTCGGCACCGGCACTCTTGCCTGGCAACATCTGCCAGCCACTGGCATCACGCCGGGCAATGCCGTTGGTGGTGATGCGGTAGTCCTGTTGCAAGGGCGTTTTGAGCAGCCACAACAAGCCATGATTTTTCGCCAGGACGAAAGTGCCCTTGCTGGTCAGTGGCTGGGGCAGGGCCCGCAGGTGCTTTTCCTGGATGAAACTGCCGTGGATGACATCGGGCCTGGCCAGTTGCTCGCTGAGCTGTTGCAGGTCAAAGGCGTTGGCCAGCCCTGGAATACCCAGTAACAAGCAGAACACTGTAGGAGCGAGCTTGCTCGCGAAAAACCTGAGAGCACCGCGGGGTGTCAGGTGCCCAGCGTCATCGTTAACGATCATCGCGGGCAAGCCCGCTCCTACAGGGGACACAATCATGGCAGGGCCCTCTCTACGGCATCGGTGAACACCTTGGGCGAGGCCAACTGCATTTCGCGATTGCTCATGTCGACGGCCACCTGCACGGACACGGCACGGGTCAGGCGGTCGCCGGTTTCGAGGTCGCTGATCAGGTAGTTGATCTTCAACCGGTTCTCCCATTCCACCAGGTTGGCGCGCACGTTGAGCTTCTGCCCGAACTCCGCACCGCGTACGTAGCGCAATTGCAGGTCGATCACCGGCCACGCATAACCGGACTCGGACATCGCCGTGTAGTTGTGGCCGATCTTGTCGAGCAATGCGCAGCGGGCGATTTCCAGGTATTTGACGTAATGACCGTGCCAGACGACGTTCATCCGGTCGACGTCAAAGAACGGCACGACGATTTGCGTATCGGTGTGAAGCACTCCCTTGCTACGCATGCAACCTCCAGTGTTGTGCGGCGATTCGTTGCAGGCACAGGCGCAATTCGCCTTCCAGCGCGCGGTCTTCGATGACCGGCGGGAAATCCTCGGCCAATGCTTCGTGCATGGCGGCCAGGGCCGGTGGCAGTGGCCGCGCATCTTCGGCCTGGGCGCGCAACCAGACGCCCTGGTTGGCGGCCAGCAAGGTAGCGGCGGCGACCTGCTCGGTCAGCTCCAGCACGCGGATCGCATCCCGGGCCGCGATGGTGCCCATGCTCACCTTGTCCTGGTTGTGGCACTCGGTGGAGCGCGAGAAAACGCTGGCGGGCATGGTGTTTTTCAGCGCTTCGGCGGTCCAGGCGCTGGTGCCTATCTGCACGGCCTTGAAGCCGTGGTTGAGCATGGCGCGGTCGGCGGTGGCACCGGACAGGTTGCTTGGCAGACCGTGGTTGTAGCGCTCGTCCACCAACAGGGCGAGTTGTCGATCGAGCAGGTCGGCGACGTTGGCCACGAGGTTTTTCAGGCTGTCCATGGCGAACGCGATGTGCCCGCCGTAGAAGTGGCCGCCATGCAGCACGCGCTCGGCCTCGGCATCGATGATCGGGTTGTCGTTGGCGCTGTTGAGTTCGATTTCAATGAACGAGCGCAGCCAGTTCAGGCTGTCGGCCAGCACGCCGAGGACATGGGGCGCGCAACGCAGCGAGTAGCGATCCTGCAGGCGGTGCAGCGGCGCGGTCGGGGCGTCAATGGCCAGGTCCTTGCGCAGCCACGCGGCAACTTGCATCTGCCCCGGGTGCGGTTTGGCGGCGAACAGGCGCTCGTCGAAATGCTCCGGGTTGCCTTGCAGCGCCACCACGTTCAGCGCGGTGATGCGCGTGGCCAGTTGCAGCAGGTAATCGGCGCGGGCGTAGGCCAGGCAGGCGAGCCCGGTCATCACGGCGGTGCCGTTCATCAGCGCCAGGGCTTCCTTGGGCCGCAGCACCAGCGGCTGCCAGCCGAGTTCGCGGTGCACCTCGGCGGCTTGCCGGCGCTCGCCGCGGTACATCACTTCACGCTCGCCGGACAGTGTCGCGGCGACGTACGACAGCGGCGTCAGATCGCCGCTGGCGCCGACCGAACCTTCCTCCGGAATCAGTGGCAGGATGTCGTGCTCAAGGAACGCTTGCAGGCGTTCCAGCAGTTCCACGCGCACCCCGGATACACCCTGGCAGAGCGACTGCAAGCGAGCGGCCAGCACCGCGCGGGTGGCCTGCGCGTCCAGCAACTTGCCCAGGCCGCAGCCGTGGAAGGTGTACAGGTGACGCGGCAATGCCTCGACGTGATGCAGCGGCACCGCGACCACACAGGAATCGCCGTAGCCGGTGGTTACACCGTAGATCACGCCTTCCTTGTCCAGCAGGGAATCGAGGAACTGAGCGCCCTTGGCGATGCGCTGGCGGAACTGCGGGTCGCCCTGCAACTGCGTCGGCGCCTGGTGGTTGGCCAGGGCCAGCACATCGTCGATGCGCAAAGGGCGTTCGCCGAAGATTACAGGCTCAAGCGTTGGCGTCGTCATCGGTCTTCCAGAAAGGGTAAAAGTTGAACCATTGTTGAGGCGCTTCGAGGCAATAGTGACTCAGGCGTTCGGCATAGCGGGAGGCCCACTGATGAATGACCTGTTCGCGGTCGTTGCGTTTCCAGGTGATCGCGTCAGCGAAGGGTTCGAGGGTCAGTCGATAGTCGCCATCGGGTTTCTTCAGGCACAGCAACAGGTTGACCGGGCATTTCAGCAGCCCGGCCAAAAGCCACGGCCCTTGCGGGAATTTTGCCGGGTAACCGAGGAAGTCCACGGTCACGCTGCGCCCACCGTGCAGCGGTACGCGGTCGCCGGCAATCGCCAGCCATTCGCCACGCTCCAGGCGTTCGTGCAGTTGCAGCATGATCACCGGGTCCAGTTCGCTGACCTGGATCAGCCGCAGATTGGTCGCACCGGCTTCGCCCAGCAAACGGTTGAAGCGCTCGGCGTGCTTGGTGTGCACCAGCACGTTCATGGTGACCCGTTCGCCGATCTCCGCCAGGGCGCGGCAGACTTCGAGGTTGCCAAGGTGGGCGCCCACCAGCATTTGCCCGCGGGTGCCGCGTAACTGGTTGCGCAGCAGCGCCGGGTCGATAATTTCGATCTGCTCGATGCTCAGCTTGCCGTTCCACACGTCGAGCTTGTCGAGCAGCGAATCGGCGAAGGCCATGAACTGGCCGAACACCCGCCAATGGCTCGGGCGCAATTCGACGCGACCGCTCCAGTCGGCGAGCCGTTGCTGGTACTGCCAGGCGCTATGACGGGCACTGCGGCCGAACAGGAAAAAGTACAGGACGATGCCGTACAGCAACGGGCTCAGCAGTCGACGCCCCAGCAGTTTGGCGGCGACAGCGGTGAATTTCATCAGCCAGAAACTGCCGCGCTCCTCGCGATCGGCCCAGTGCTCCTTGTTGACGCTCATGGGCGCCACCGTCGCCAGAGGAGTACGGGGGAGCGCAACAACATGCCAAAGAACAACCGGGTGTGCATGCTCGAAATCAGTACGTTGTCGTGGAACATGCGGAAATGCGAAACACCGTCCAGCGGGTAATGGACCCTGGTTTGCAACCATTTCATCGGCAATCCGCGCCAGGCCAGGCGGACCAGGATGTCCGAGTCGAAGTCCATGCGCTTGCCGATCTTCGCCGATTCGATCAGCGCCAGCACCGGGGCCAAGGGATAGACGCGATAGCCGCACATGGAATCGCGAATCTGCAGCGACAGGGTGTTGATCCAGACCATCACGTGGGTCAGGTAGCGGGCGTACAAACGACCCTTCGGCACGCTGTCATCGTAAAGCGGATAACCACAAATCACGGCTTCGGGATGGGCGCGGGAGAGTTCGACAAAACGTCGGACATCCTGCAAGTCGTGCTGGCCGTCGGCGTCCACCTGCAAGGCGTGGCTGAAACCCAGGCGCGAGGCTTCGCGAAAACCGGTCATCACCGCCCCGCCCTTGCCCTGGTTGGCGGCGAGGCGGATCAGGTGCACGTTGTCGTGCAGCGCCAACTGATCGAGCACCCTGGCACAGGCCGGGCTGCTGGCGTCGTCCACCAGAATGCACGGCAGGTGGCTGGCGAGCAGCGCATCGACCACGGTGGTGATCGCGGTTTCGTGGTTGTAGACCGGCACCACGGCGCAGGGCTTAAACATGCGCCGCCTCCAGCAGGATCCGCCCGCTGGAACAGGTGGCGGTTTCATTGCGATAGGCGAAATACAGTTTGCCGCGGCTCGGGTCGAAACGCAGGTGCAACTGGACTTCATCGCCGGGGCGGATCAGTTGCTGGAACTTGAGCACTTCCATGCCGGCGAATTTCTCCGGCAGGTTCATCAGTTGCTGGCCCAGGTGCATGGCCCACTCCACCTGTACCACGCCGGGCAACACCGGCGCGGTGGGGAAGTGCCCACTGAAATAGGCCAGGTCCGGCGGTACGGCCAGCTGCAGGCTCCACTCACCGTTGGCTTCGACCTGTTCGAGCACCACAGGCGCCTTGGGGCGCGGTGCCAGCAGCAGGGCTTCGACGTCGGCCTGTGGCAGTTTGCCCTGGGCGTTCAGCGGCAGTTGTTGCAGCAGGCGCCAGCGCCTTGGCAAGGCCAGGGCTTCACAATGCAGGTTCAGGTGTTGTCGCAGAAGTTCGGTAAGTGTGCGTCGCCCCTGATTGCGCAGCACATGCAGGCCCGCGTCAGTCAGGACCAGCAACGCGCCCAACGAGGCGCGATTTTCCTGGACCACACCCAGGCGCGCTTCGGCCACCCAGTCGTGGGTCATCAGCGCTTGCTCCAGCATTGGCAACGAGATCCGCTTCTCTTCCAGCTTGACGATCCGGTCCAGTCGTCCGAGCAGTTCGAAGCGGCCGTCAGCCGCGATTCGCGCGGCATCGGCCGTGTGCTCGATATGGCCCTCAGGCAAGTAGGGTGAGGCAATGAGCAAGGCCCCCTCTTGGTCCTGGCTCAACCGGACGTCAGCAAAGGGCTGCCACAGGGATTGGCCCTGGCGCCAGGCGATGCCGCCCGTTTCCGAGCTGCCGAAAATTTCCGTCGGCCATTGTTGCAGGCGTTGTTGCAGACGCTGCGCGGCCTCGGCCGGCAGCGCGCCACCGGACGAAAACACCCGTCGCACCGCGCTCAGCGCTGGCCAGTCGAGGTTGTCGCCCATGCGCTTGAGCAGGGCCGGGCTGGCCACCCAGGCGAAGGCCGGGTGCTCACGGCTGGCGCGCTGCAAGTCTTCCGGGAAGGCCAGTTGCCTGCGCACGAATGGGCGCCCCGCGCACAGTGGCCACAGCACCCGGAACAGCAGGCCATAGATGTGCTGGGTGGCGACGCTGCCAATGATGCAAGCCGGACCCAGGTCGGCGCCCCACAGCCGTTCCAGGGCCTCGACTTCATTGACCAGTTGGCCCAGGGTCTTTTCGATGCGCTTGGGTTCGCCGCTGGAGCCGGAGGTGCACAGGCTCAGCGAGCAGCGATCAAGGTCGAGGGCGGCGGCGTCAAGGGGCGAGTCCTGGTAATCGTCCAGGTGTGCATCGTCGGGCTGATCGGTGAGCCATACATCCACTTCGCCGGACCAGCGCTGGCGGGTCTGCGGTTGCAGGTCGGCCGGCAGCAGCACGCTGACCCCGGCGCGCCAGGCGCCCAACAGGGCAATCGCCAGGTCGGCGGCATCTTCAAGGTACACGGCAATGCGCCGCACGCCTCGGGTTTGCAGGCCGGCGGCCAGGCGCAGGGCCTGCTCGCGCAATTGTGCGTGATCGAGCTGCGGGTCGGCCGTCACGGCACGCTCCGGCTCGGCCTTGAGCAGCAGATGCTCAAGTTTTATCCAGTTCATGGGCGGCCTCGTACCCGTTGTCGTATCAGCCATTCAATGGCAAACATCAGGCCTATCAATCCGTAGGAGATCAGGCCGGTGTACAGCATCCACCAGCTCAGCGGCGCCCACAGTGTCAGGGCTGCAGCGCAGATCCCGTTGAACAGAAAAAATACGCACCAGGCGATGGTCACCTGGCGCGTATAGCGGATGGCCTTGGCCGGCAAATGCGCTTCGCGCAGGCGGGCCAGGCGTTCGACCATCGGCGGGCCGTACTTCAGGCTCAGCCCGAACAGGCCCAGCATGAACCCGCTGATCAGTACCGGATACCAGCGCAGCAGTAACGGACTGTCGAACAGTGCCAGCAACAGACAGAACAGGATGGCCACGCATGCCATCCACGAACTGCCTGGGCGTCGCTTGCCGGTCAGCGCGCGGGCCAGCCACAGGCTGCCCAGCAGCAGCCCGAACTGCCAAGGCGCGAAATGCTCCATGCCGAAATACACCGCAAAAGGGTATAGCAGGCCCGCCAGCAGCAGGCCGAGGCCGATCAGTCGACTCATGCGGCCGGTTGAACCAGACGGTAGACCGCCTCGACCACGTCGCTGACGGTACGCACCGACTTGAATTCTTCGGCTGCGATTTTCTTGCCGGTCTGGCGCTTGATGTGGTCGATCAGGTCGACCGCGTCGATGCTGTCGATTTCCAGGTCCTGGTACAGGTTGGATTCAAGGTTCACCCGTTCGGGGTCCAGTTCGAACAGCTCGACCAAGGCATCGCGCAGGGTTATGAAAATGTCGTCACGAGTTTGCATGGTCCGGTCTCAAGCTGCCTGTTTTGCGGTGACGAAAGCCGCAAGGCTCGCCACGTTACTGAAGTGATTGCGCGTGTCCTTGGCGTCGGCATCGATCTTGATGCCGTACTTTTTCTGGATGGCGAGACCGAGTTCCAGGGCGTCCACCGAGTCCAGGCCCAAGCCTTCGCCGAACAGCGTCTGCTCGTCGCCGATGTCCTCGGCGCTGATGTCTTCCAGGCCCAGGGCGTCGATGATCAGGGTTTTTATTTCCAGCACCAGGTTATGAATCTGCAGATCGCTCATCTTTGGCGAGCTCCTTAATAAAATAGCTATGCAAATAATCGTTGAGCTTGCGCGAGGCCTGGGGAGGCGGGCCTAGCGCTGCGAAAGTCTGGGGGTCTATATCGGCCCCGACGCGGAAACTGAAGTGTACGCGACGCTTGGGGATCCGATACCAGGGCTCGGCCTTGGTCAGTGTGGTCGGGCTGACCTTGATCACCACGGGGGTGAGGATTTTCGCACCACGCAGGGCAATTGCCGCTCCCCCCCGATGAAAGGCGGGCGCCTGGCCCGGCTGGGTGCGAGTGCCTTCGGGAAAAATGATCAGGGGCTGGCCTTGTTTGAGCGCATCGGCGGCGGCGTCGAGCATGTCCATGCTGCCGTCGTTGCTGATGTATTCGGTGCGACGCAGGGGGGTGCGAGTGAAGGGGTTATCCCAAAGGCTTTGCTTGACCACGCAGTTGGCGTGGGGGACCAGCCCGATCAGGAACACCACATCGATCAGCGATGGGTGATTGGCGATGATCATCTGCCCCGGTCGCCCGAGTTTCTCCGCGCCTTGAATCTCGTAGGTCAGCACACCGGTGCGGGCCATGAAGCGCGCGAAAAGCCAGAAGCAGCGGCTGACAGTCTGTCGCGCCCGCAACCGGTGGGTCTGGGCATCACCCGGCAGGCAGGCCAGCAGCGGAAAAAACACCAGGCGCAGGCACAGGCCGCCCAACCCGAACAGGGCAAAGCTCGCGGCAGTGGCCAGCAGGCGCCAATAATAGGCATCGCGGTTTTTTTCGGTCACGGGTTGCGTTGCCAGGTCCATACACGATTTTTCCAGGCATGTTGGCAGGTGGTTTGCGGGCCGAGCAGCGTGCACAACAGATTCAGCGCGTGAGGCCAGCGAGCTTTGGACAACGCATCCGTGGCGCTGTTCAGGGACAACTGCCAGTCATTGCCCGGGGTAATCAGCAAGCCCACGGCATAAGGGAAGGGCACATCGTCGATCCAGGTCGAATAGGCCTGCGGCGGCTGCTCTTCGGTGACCACCAGCAATACCGCGGGCGAGCCTTCCGCCAGCAGGGCCGCGGCCTCCAGCATGCCGTGCTCAAGGCCGTCGCCAGCGGCGGCCAGGGCGGTCATTTCACTGGTTTCGCCACGCATGATCGACCACAGGCCGATGATCGCGTTATGCACCGACAGGCTGAACTGGGTCGGCGACAGCGGCTGGTCGACGGCCAGGTCGCTGAGAATATCGAAGGTGCGGGGGGTTTCGCCGTGACGGGAAACAAAGACCAATGGCAGGTCCTGACGCCCTTCGGCCAACGGCCAGCCGACACTGAAGGCCATTCGCGCCAGACGGCTGAGCCGCCGCCGCTGCATGGCCGGCAGGAACGAGACGTCGGGTGCGGCATCGCTGCCCGGCAACATCGATGGCTGCCGGCACCAGGCCTGCCAGTCATCCACGCTTTCAAGCCCCGGGGCCCAAGCGCGCCACTGGGCGATGTTGAAATTGATCACAGACATTCAATCCCGCCCTTGCAGGCTTCCTGACGCGGTGAGTGGCGCATGGTTACGGCACCCTACGTGGCGCTTGGCGCCGAGTGGTGCGCATTATCCCGGTGCGACGAACCTGTAGCAAATGCTGGTTACATTTTGCCCAGTACGATGCACCGGTCAGTTCGCAAAAACTGAACGATTGGCAATTATTCACATTTTCATGGGCCGTCTGTCGGCTTTGCTCTCGGTTCATCGAGGCGCCAGCGGCTTTTTCGGCAAGAAAAGGCTGATGACCGTGTAGTCCCTGTGTCCGGGAGGTAGCGAAGCCATGCCGTGGACCACTACACTCGGTCATTCTTTGATACACGGAGGTTTTGCAATGCGGCGCGTGGTGTTCAATCAGAAAGGTGGCGTGGGCAAATCAAGTATTGCCTGCAATCTGGCGGCGGTCAGCGCCAGCGAGGGTTATCGCACCTTGTTGGTCGATCTCGATGCCCAGGCCAACTCCACTCAGTACCTGACCGGGCTCACCGGTGACGATATCCCGATGGGTATTGCCGATTTCTTCAAGCAGACCCTGTCCTCCGGGCCTTTTTCCAGGAAGAACCAGGTCGACATCTACGAAACGCCGTTCGACAACCTCCACGTCGTGACCGCCACCGCCGAATTGGCGGACCTGCAGCCCAAGCTTGAGGCCAAGCACAAGATCAACAAGCTGCGTAAATTGCTCGAGGAGCTGGACGAGGACTACGACCGGATTTACCTCGATACGCCGCCCGCATTGAATTTTTATGCTGTATCAGCGCTGATTGCCGCCGATCGAGTGCTCATTCCCTTTGATTGCGACAGTTTTTCGCGTCAAGCACTGTACGGCGTGCTGGCAGAGATCGAAGAACTGAAGGAAGACCACAACGAAGGGCTGGAAGTCGAAGGCATTGTGGTCAACCAGTTCCAGGCCCGCGCCAGCCTGCCCCAGCAAATCCTCGATGAATTGATCGCCGAGGGCCTGCCGGTGCTGCCCGTGTACCTGGCCAGCTCGGTGCGCATGCGTGAATCTCATCAGGCGAATACGCCGCTGATCCATCTCGATCCGCGGCACAAGTTGACGCAGCAGTTTGTTGAGTTGCATAACCTGCTGGAAAACAGCTGAAGATCAAAAGATCGCAGCCTGCGGCAGCTCCTACAGAGATCGGTTCAACACATGATTTCCATGTAGGAGCTGCCGTAGGCTGCGATCTTTATGGCGGCCTCAGATCCCCTGGCCGCGCAACCAGCTCATCAACTGCGGTAAAGGGAAGGCCCCGCTCTGGCGTGCAACTTCCCGGCCGTTCTTGAACAGAATCAGGCTCGGAATCGAGCGAATTCCCAGTTGTGCCGACAATTGCTGGTTCGCCTCGCTGTCCAGCTTGGCAAGCCGACACTTGCCCGTCAATTGCCCCGCCGCCTGCTCGAACACCGGCGCAAACGACTTGCACGGCCCGCACCAATCCGCCCATACGTCCACCAGCAGCGGTAGATCGCCCTTGATCTGGCTGGCGTAATCGCCCTGCTTGAGTTCGAAGGGCTTGTTCAGCAGGACTTCGGCCTTACAGCGTCCGCATTTCGGATGGTCGTTGAGGCGCTCCGCCGGAATACGGTTCAGGCCGTTGCAGTGGGGGCAGGGGATGAGGAGTGGGTCGGTCATGAGGGAGGTCCTGTTGAGAAGCCGATCACTGCTATTTGGAGACGTTTGCTCATATTTTCAATTGTGCGGTGTCGCTCGATAAAACTAGGCTGAGTCGTACTGAGCGAGACCACTGGTCTGCTTAGGGTTATCGCATATTGCGATATTTTCAGTCTGTGATTAACTCACCATAGCGAAATGCGATAAGGTTGTTGCATGCGAGTGTTTTCCGAAAAACGAATCTGGGATGCCAAGGAAAAGTGGCCGCAGGCGGCCAGTGCACTGGACCAGTGGTATCGAACGGTAAAGCGCGTCACGCCAAATGATTTTGCAGCAATGAAGTCTTCATTTCCCGCAACCGACAAGGTTGGTGAGCTTCATGTTTTCGATATTGGTGGTAACAAATTACGGCTGATCGCCTACGTTCGATATCGGCATCAAAAAATCTACATCAAGCATGTGCTGGATCACCGCGAATATGACCGCGGTAAATGGAAGGAGGGTAGGGTATGAGCATTCTGATAAAAAACGCAGCGGAGCACTGGGAGTTTGTAGCGCCATTGCTACGCAAACCTAAAAACGAAGACGACTATGACACGCTGGTGCAGGCACTCGACGAGTTACTCGAGATGACCGGAGTTGACGAATCGCATCCTCTGATGAGTCTGGTGGACATCATCGGTGACTGGATTGAGGAATGGGATCACAAGCATCACCCAATGCCCCAAGCCACAGGTGCTGAAGTGCTTGGATACATGATGCGCGAACATGGTTTGACTCAAAGTGACCTGCCGGGTGTCGGGCCTCAGTCGGTCGTTTCCGAGATCCTGAGCGGCAAGCGCCAGCTCAACCTGCGCCAGATCCGCTGGTTGGCCGAGCGCTTCAACGTGCCGGTGGACGTCTTTATCTGACCCGCCTCACGACGAACAACTGATCTCCAGATGCTTGCCCCACTCCGGCGGCCGTTCGGCATAGCTTTCCATCCCCGGTTGCTCCTCGAACGGCTTGCTCAGCACGGCGTGCAGTCGGCGAACTTCCGAGTAGTCGCCACTTTCCGCCGCATCGATAGCCTTCTGCGCCAGGTAGTTGCGCAGGATGTACAGCGGATTCACCGCATGCATCCGCTTGCGACGTTCCTCCTGATCCACCTCGCCTTCACGGGCCACACGGGCGACATAAAGTTCACCCCAGGCATCAAAGCCCTTGAGGTCGACGAAGTCATCACGCAACCGGGCGATAGCCGCTTCCGGTGAGTCTTCGCCCAGTCGCCGAAAGAACAGGCTGTAATCGACGCCGCTGTTCTGCATCAGCTGCAGCAGATGCTCCAGCAGCTTCTGGTCTTCCTCTTCGGCGGTGGTCAGGCCGAGGCGGCGGCGCATCAGGTCCAGGTAATGGGCCTGGAACAGCGGCAGGTACAGGCCGAGGGTTTCGCGCAGGGCTTCGACGCTGATGAACGGTGTCAGGGCCTGGGCCAGGGCGCTGAGGTTCCACTGGCCGATGGGCACCTGGTTGCTGAATGAATAGCGACCCTGGTCATCGGAGTGGTTGCAGATGAAGTTGGCGTCGAAGTCATCGAGGAAGGCGAACGGGCCGAAGTCGAAGGTAATGCCGAGGATCGACATGTTGTCGGTGTTCATCACCCCGTGGCAGAAGCCATAAGCCTGCCACTTGGCGATCAGTTCGGCGTTGCGCTCGACGATTTCACGGAACATCGCCAGATACGGCTCCGGTTGTTCCAGGCACTCGGGAAAGTGCATGGCCAGGACATGCTCACCCAGCAATTTTTGCTGCTCGGGGCGTTTGGTGTAGTAGAAATATTCGAAATGCCCAAAGCGCACATGGCTCGGCGCCAGGCGCAGGACCATGGCCGCGCGCTCCTGCTTTTCGCGCCAGACCGGGGTGTCCGAGCCGATCACGCACAGCGCCCGGGTGGTCGGGATGCTCAGGGCATGCAGAGCTTCGGAGGCAAGGAATTCGCGGATCGAGGAGCGCAGCACCGCGCGGCCATCGCCCATGCGCGAAAAGGGCGTCTGGCCGGCACCCTTGAGGTGCAGGTCCCAATGCTCGCCGGCCTCGTTGTACACCTCGCCCAGCAACAGGCCCCGACCATCGCCCAGTTGCGGGTTGTAGGAGCCGAACTGATGACCGGAATAGACCATCGCCCTGGGAATCGCGTCGGCCCAGAGTTTGTGGCCGCTGAACAGCTCGGCGAACTCCGGAGTCTCGGCCACGGCGGGGTCGAGGTCGAGTAACGCCATGGCAGCCGGGCTCGCGACAACCAGGCGAGGGTTATCGATAGGTTCGGGCAGCACGTGGGCAGAAAACGCATCGCCCAGGCGGTCGAAGCGATTGTCGAAGGTCAGTTCGTCGAGGGCTTTCAAGGGCCGGCTCCAGCAGAATGTCCGAGCATTCTGCTGGGGAATGGCCGGTTAGTCGAGTTTGGCGGCGGGCGGTTCTTGCGCCGGCTTGCCATCGACCAGTGGCACAATGGTTTTCGTTTCCGGCTCGATCGGCACCATCTTGTATTCCTGGCCGTGGAGATTCTTGAGGTAGACCTCCATCTGGCGGAACGAGATGTTGATGTGCTGCTTCTTGAATTCG
Organism: Pseudomonas sp. MHK4; assembly: GCF_054600775.1. Classification (NCBI taxonomy): domain Bacteria; kingdom Pseudomonadati; phylum Pseudomonadota; class Gammaproteobacteria; order Pseudomonadales; family Pseudomonadaceae; genus Pseudomonas; species Pseudomonas sp. MHK4. Next base: position 290,299 of record NZ_BAAIAK010000004.1, read on the forward strand.
CGGTTGATGAAGCGGTTGACCTCATCGAGCACCGGATTGCGGTCGCCGAGGTCGCGCACATGCATGCGCAGCTCGTGGTCGAGCGTGCTTTCGCCGAAGTTCAGGAAGTACACGTGGGGTTCGGGTTCCTTGAGCACCCGCGGGTTTTCCCGCGCGGCTTTCAACAGCAGTTCTTTCACCAGGTCCAGGTCCGAGCCGTAGTCGACCCCGAGCTTGAGCGTCACTCGGGTGATGGTATCGGTCAGCGACCAGTTGATCAGTTGCCCGGTAATGAACGTCTTGTTCGGGACGATGATGTCCTTGCGGTCGAAGTCGGTGATGGTGGTGGCGCGGATACGGATCTTGCTCACCGTGCCCGACAGGTTGCCGATGGTGATGGTGTCGCCGATCCGCACCGGGCGTTCGAACAGGATCATGATGCCGGAGATGAAGTTGGCGAAGATCTCCTGCATGCCGAAGCCAAGGCCTACCGATAGCGCCGCGACCAGCCATTGCAACTTGTCCCAACTCACGCCGAGGGTCGACAGGGTCGAGACGAAACCGACACCGGCGATCACGTAGGACAGCAGGGTGGTGGTGGCGTAGGCGCTGCCCTGGGCCAGGTTCAGCTTCGACAGTACGAACACTTCCAGAAGGCCCGGCAAGTTACGCGCCAGGGCGAAGGTGATGCCGATGATGATCAGAGCGCCGAGCATGTCGCCGATGCTGATCGGCACCATGCTCATGTTGGCGCCGGTGCCGCTGGTGTATTCGTAGAGTGTGACGTTGTCCAGGTACGAGAACACCGTGATCAGGTCGGCCCAGACCCAGTACAGCGCGGCGATGAAGCCGCCCAGCAGCGCCAGGCGGATCAGGCGCAGGGACTGTTCGTTGACCTTCTCGATGTCCATCGTCGGTTCTTCGATGACCGCTTCGCCATCGCCGGCCTCTTTCGCCGCCTGGCGCTTGGCCAGGGCGCGCTGGTAAGCCAGGCGACGTGCCGCCACGCTCAGGCCGCGCACGAAGGTCGCTTCGATCACCAGCCAGAACATCAGCAGGTAAAGGGTATTGATCAGCCGGTCACTGAGCTTGAGCGCGGTGTAGTAGTAGCCAAAGCACACAGCCACGAACAGCGCGATGGGCAGCGCGGTAAACAGGATGCCCAGGACCTTGCGGAACAGCGAGGCGTTCTCGTGGGTCGGGCTGCTGATCAACAGACGGCTGAGCAGCCAGGTCATCAGGGCGTAGCAAATCAGTACCACCGGCATGCCGAGCACGTCATCGGCCAATGCCGCCGGTTGCAGTTCGGCAACCGCCACCACGGTGACCAGCGCCATTACCACCATGCCGAGGCGACGGACCCAGCCGCGGAGGAATTCGACCTGGGGCTTTTCCCAGCGGAAATGCAGTTCCGCGACCCCAGCCGGTGCGAGGATTCGGTAGGCGGTGTAGAACACCAGCCAGGCTCCGGCCATTTGCAGCAATGCCGCGCCCATGCTCGCGTTCTGCCCGCGGGCGTCGATCTGCAGGGCCAGGCCACACAGGGCGAGGCCCAGCGACACCGGCATCGCCAGCAGGATGTTGATCAGAATGGCCTGGGGCGTGTGCCACTGGCTGTCACGCTTGAAGTGGCCGATGTCCTGGTGAACTTTGTTCAGGCGCGCATACAGCTGCTTGCGTCGCCACAGCAGTGCGCCAATCAGCAACGCCAGCGGCAGGAACAGCAGTGGGCGCTGGGTCAGGCCGTCGACCAGTTCACTCAGGCTCGAGGCCCAGGGCAGGGTATCAACCTGACGGCTCAGGCGTTCCGGCACAGCGCGCATCCACTCCAGGTCCAGTGGCTTGTTGCTGGGAATCCAGAACATCTGCTCATCGAGTGTCGCGCGCAGGCTTTGCGCAGTGCTGAGCAGTTGCTTCTGGTTCAGTTGCAGGGTGATGGATTCGTTGAGCACCGCGCTCAGTTCGCGGTTCAGTCGTTCCAGAAGGTCGGCCCGGGTAGTGGCCAACTCCAGCAGGCTTTTGCGCAGCTGCGGGGTAACCTGTTCCGGCGGCTGGGTCGACAGCAGGTTGTCGACGTAGGTGGCCGGGTTGCTGAGCAACTCCCGTTGTTGGCTGACTTCGAACTGATACAAGCGAATGTCTGCGATCTGGTCCGCCAGGTCACGGTCGACCCTGAGGCGTGGCAAGGCCTGTTTCTGTTTGTAGAGAATCTTGGACAGCAGCAGGCTGCCCTTGAGCACGTTGATTTGCTCGTCCAGGGCTGAATCGCTCTGGGTCAGGCTGTCCAGCTGTTGCTTGGTCTGCAGGTTTTTCTGAGTGACTTCGTTGAGGCGGTCGGTGCTTTTGAGCAGGTAGTCCGAGAGCTTCAGGTTGGCCGTGCTTTCGATCGCCAGCAGGCTGCTGCCGCCAGCCTTCTGCGCTTCGATCGATTGCTGGGTGACGGTTTCCTGGGACTGCGCGAGGCGCTTCTGGTTGATCAGGTTTTGCAGCTCTTGAATTTCCTGGTCCAGGCGATCGGACTTTTCCGATAAAAGATCATGCTGGCTGTTACCCAGGTCTTGCAGTTGAGTGTTGCCCGCCAGTTCCTGGCGGCGCAGCGGGATCAGGGCGTTCAAGGCCGTGAGTTCGGCATTGAGTTGGTCGCGCTGCTCGGGGCTCAGGGTCTTGCCGGCGTCTTTGCCTGCCTTGAGGATGTTGTTGATCTGCTGGATGCGCGTCTGGCTGGCGGAAATTTCCGCTTGGGCGCGTTCGGGGCGAGTCTGGGCGGTGATGATCAGGCTGTTGGCGTCGCCCAGGGCTTTTTGCAGATCGCTTTGCTGGGTCGCGCGTTCGGTGAGCATTTGCTCAAGCTGCTGAATCGACTCTTTGGCAAAGCGTTGCGCCACCGGTAGCACGCTGCTGGCTTTCAGGCGGGCCAGTTCACGCTGGTTCTCGATGGTCAGTTTGGGAGCGGTCGCCAGTTGTTGCTTGAGGTCGACCAGCTTCTGCTCGTAGTCGCGCTGGTTGTTGAGCTGTGTCAGCGTGCTTTGCAGGACCGATTGCAGGGCCTTCTGATCGGCTTCCGGCAGCTTGCGGTCGGCGATCTTGTCCAGGCTTGCCTGCACGGATTCGCGGGTGGGCGGTTCGGCTGCTTGTAATGTACCGACAGAAAGGCTCAGGCCCAGAAGGACCATGACGAAAAAGGTGCGCAGGCTTGACATAGTGACCGATCGAAAACGAGACGAAGAATGGAGTTTAGAGGAAGAGTCCCGGACCCGGGCGACTTCCTTCGGGGAATCTGACGCCCACTTTGCCGATCTTGTTCCCGTCCATGACTGCAACGGTCCAGATGGTGTTGTTCCATTCAACCTGGTCACCGACCACGGGTGCGCCCCCAACCTTCTGGGCAATGAAGTGCCCCAGCGACATGCTCGGATCGATGCCTTCGACCTTCAACCCGTACAGGGCAGCAACCGCGGCCAGCTGGGCGTCTCCTTCGAGTACGAAGTCGCCGAAAAAACGCAGATCGAGGCCGCGCTGAGGTGCCTGGCTGAACAGTTTTCCGAGGGCCGCAAGGTTGTGCTCGTGGCCGATAACACACAGTAAATCATCGACTTCGAGCACCGTACTACCCGACGGATGGAGCAGTTGCTGACCACGAAACAGGGCGGCGATGCGCGTGCCTTCCGGCATTTTCAGTTCGCGAAGGGGCGAACCGATGCACCATTTTTCCGCGCCGAGACGATAAACGAACAGTTCCCACTCGCTGGTGACATGCACTTCCAGGGCCGAGCGGGAGATTGGAGCCGGCTCGGGCGGCACGGTCACCTTCAGGAGTTTGGCGATCCACGGCAGGCTTGTGCCTTGCACCAGCAGCGACACCAGCACGATAAAGAAGGCGAGGTTGAAATACAGCTGGGCGTTGGGCAGGCCCGCCATCAGCGGGAACACCGCGAGAATGATCGGGACCGCACCGCGCAGGCCGACCCAGGAAATGAACGCTTTCTCTCGCCCATGGAACGCCTTGAACGGCAGTAGGCCGACCATCACCGACAACGGCCGGGCAAACAGGATCATCCACAGCGCCAGACCCAGCGCCGGCAATGCAATCGGCAGCAGGTCGTGGGGCGTGACCAGCAGCCCCAGCACCAGGAACATGCCGATCTGTGCCAGCCAGGCCATGCCGTCGAGCATGTGCAAAATGCCGTGGCGGCTGCGCACTGGCCGATTGCCAATGACCAGGCCGCACAGGTACACGGCCAGAAAGCCGCTGCCATGCAGGGCGTTGGTCAGGGCGAACACCACCAGGCCACCGGCGATGACCAGGATGGGGTAGAGGCCGGTGGCCAGATTGATCCGGTTGACCAGTTGCAGCATGAGCCAGCCGCCGCCGAGGCCGATGACGCCGCCGATGCCGAACTCGCGCAACAGGTGGGTCAGCAGGCTCCAGTGCAGGCCGGTCTGGCCACTGGCGAGCATGTCGATCAGGGTGACGGTGAGGAACACCGCCATCGGGTCGTTGCTGCCGGATTCTATCTCCAGGCTGGCGGTAACCCGTTCGTTCAGGCCTTTGCCGCCCAGCAAAGAAAATACCGCCGCGGCATCGGTTGAGCCGACGATGGCGCCAATCAGCAGACCCTGGATCAGGTTCAGGTCGAACAGCCAGGCCGCAGCCATTCCAGTCAGCCCGGTGGTGATCAACACCCCGACCGTGGCCAGCGATAGCGCCGGCCATAACGCCACGCGGAAACTCGACACGCGGGTACGCAAACCGCCGTCGAGCAGGATCACCGCCAATGCCAGGTTGCCGACCAGATAAGCGGTGGGGTAGTTGTCGAAGATAATGCCGCCGCCATCGACGCCTGCCGCCATGCCCACGGCCAGGATGATCACCAGGATCGGGATGCCGAGGCGCGACGAAAGTGAGCTCACCAGAATGCTCGCACCTACCAGCAACGCGCCGATCAAGAACAGGCTGTTGATGGTCGTCGCATTCAAAGGCAGTACTCCGGAAGGCTGAAAGGCGGGCACAAACTGACCATGCAGTCTGCGTGCCAGCGATTCTAACCTGTTGAAATGTGATGCTGTCAAAAAGCTTTTCAGGGTTACCCGCTCGGCGCTCGCTGATTTGCGGCAGGGCGACGAAGTGCAGGAACCAGATGGGCCAATCACAGTCTCTACAGTTCGCGAGAATGGTCACTGGTCAGGATAATCAAGGCCTTGCGCCCGTATAACCCTGGCATCCACCGTGACTTTTCTTTATCGTACGCGCCCTTTGAAAATGCCCGGAAAATCATAATGTTGGAAGCATCCCTAAGCCAATTGGAACAACTGGTCAGCGACTTGGTGCAACAGAACCAGTCGTTGGTCGGCACCAACCAGGCCCTGAGCGCCGAACTGGCCCAGGCCAAGGACGAAAACGAAAGCCTGCAACTGAGCCTGATGGAACAGGAAGAGAAGCAAGGCGCCACCGTGGCACGCATCCAGGCCCTGGTTGAGCGCGTCAGCGCTGGCCCTGTCAACGCATGAGTTACGGCCCAGGTGTGAAAGTCGTCTCGATCCTGGGGGAAGACTATTCGATCAAGGCACCGGCCGGGGAAGAGCAGACCCTGCTGGACGCCGCGTTGATGTTGAAGGCTGCCTTGGCCGACACCAAAAAGAAGTACCCGACCCTGATCGGCGACCGACTGCTGGTGCTGGCGGCGATGAATCTGTGTTCCCAGCAGATCGAAATGCAAAAGCAGCACAAGCAGGAACTCGACCGTTACCAAGAGCAAGTCAGCGCCACGGTTGAAGTGATCTCCAAGACGATCAATCAGGCCTGATCGACTTTGCGCACAACCAAAGAATAAATTGTCGGTTGAGTTGTATACAATCGGCACGGCTGTTGCAGTGTTTCAGCCTCTTATTCTTTGGGGGTGCTCCATGCAGTTCTGGCGTCGCAGTATTCAGTGGCAATTGATCCTGAGCATGGGCACCGCCCTGCTGGTCAGCATCGTGATCGTGGTTGGCGTTTATACCCTCGTGGTCAACCGCCTCGCCCAGCGCTATCTGGTCGAACAGGCGCTGCCGTCGAGCATCGAAGCGATGCGCAACGACATCGAACGCATCCTTGTCCAACCCCTCACCGCCGCCAAGGACATCGCCAGCAACAGCATGGTGCGCGATTGGCTGGCCGCGGGTGAAGACAGTGCCCAGGTCGACACCTTTACGACCTATCTCGAAGGCATCCGCGCCGAGCACAGGGCCTTTACCACGATTATTGTCGGCACCGCGTCCAATCATTACTTCAACGAAAAAGGCCTGGACCGGACCCTCAGTCGTTCCAATCCAAAAGACGCCTGGTACTACTCGTTTCTCGATAGTAACCAGCCGCGCACTCTCAATATCGACAACGACACGGCCACCGGAGAATTGGCGCTTTTCATCGACCTGAAAGTCGAGAAGGCAGGAAAGGTTGTGGGCGTTGCCGGGTTGGGATTGAGCATGAAGGCGCTGTCCGAGCTGATTCACAACTTCAGCTTCGGTGAGCGTGGCAAGGTCTATCTAGTGCGTTCCGACGGTTTGATCCAGGTCCATCCTGAAGCGCAATTCAGCGGCAAGCGCACCTTGGCTGAACAGTTGGGTAGCTCTGCGGCGCAAGCAGTCATGAGTCAAGGAAGCGGCACCAACAGCAGCTTCCAGCGCGATGGCGAAGATTTCCTGGCATTGAGCCTGCCCCTTCGCGATCTCGGCTGGACCCTGGTGGCCGAAGTGCCACAGTCGCAAATCTACGCCGAGGCCCGTCGCGCCATGTGGATGAGCGGCGGTATCGGCCTGGCGGTAGCTCTGGTGTGTCTGTTGCTGGTGGTGTTGCTGGCCCGTGGCCTGGTACGGCCGATTCGTCAGGTAACAGCGGCGCTGGTCGCCATCGGTAGCGGTGGTGGAGATTTGACCCATCGGCTGGATTCCAGCCGCGCCGATGAGCTGGGCGATCTGGCGCGCGGGTTCAATCGATTCCTTGACAGCCAGCGCGAGATGATCGGCGAAGTGCTGGCCACCAGCGAACGCTTGCGCAGCGCGGTCGGGCAGGTGGCGCGGGTGGTGGACAACACTGCGCAGCGTTCCGGGCGACAGCAGGAGATGACGGACATGGTCGCCACCGCCGTCCACGAAATGGGCCTGACCGTGCAGGAAATTGCGCAAAACGCCGGCAACGCGGCAGTCGCTTCGCAAAATGCCCGGGATGAAGCCATGCAGGCGCGGGAAGTGGTCGGCGGTTCAATCCGCCATATTGAAAGCATGTCCGACCAAATCGGTGTCGCCGCCAGCGCAGTGGGCGAGTTGGCCAACCAGGTGGCATCGATCGATCAGGTGCTGGCGGTGATTCGCGGGATCTCCGAACAGACCAACCTGCTGGCGCTCAACGCTGCCATTGAGGCCGCGCGGGCCGGGGACATGGGGCGCGGGTTCGCGGTGGTTGCCGATGAAGTGCGCACCTTGGCTCGACGTACCCAAGCTTCCACTGATGAGATCCAGCAGATGATCGGCAGCCTCAAGCAGGGTGCGGAGAATGCGGTGTCGTCGATGCATTCCGGGCAGGCGGCCACGGGCACGGGGGTTGAGTCGAGCCAGCGCACCGGGGCCTCGTTGACGGCAATTACCGGGCAGGTAGAACGCATCAGCGACATGAACCACCAGGTGGCGACGGCGACTGAAGAGCAGTCGGCGGTGACCGAGGAGATCAATCGCAACGTGCAGGGAATTTCCGATCTGGCCCGGGCGACGGCGGGGGAGGTCAGGGCTTGTCGGGAGGATTGTCAGACGTTGCAGCGCCTGGCGGATGATCTGGCGCGGCAGATGGGTGGCTTCAAACTGAGCTGATGTGCTGTCTGCGCTGACGCCATCGCGAGCAGGCTCCCACAAGGATTTTTGTTGTTCACCAATTTTGTGTTCAACGCAAAACCTGTAGGAGCTGGCTTGCCAGCGATTGGATTTCAAAGGCTGCACAAGGCGCAGATCAGAACCACTCGTCCTGCATGTCCAGGCAAACATCATCCCGAGCCTCAAGAATCGCCAGCTCATGATGGCAGCCCGGCACTTCCCAGGTCAGGAAATAGCGCGCCGCCTGCAACTTGCCTTTATAGAAGCTCACATCCGCCGCATTCCCCTTGGCCAGCCCTTCCTCGGCACGAATCGCCTGTTCCAGCCAGCGCCAGCCAATCACTGCATGGCCAAACACTTTCAGGTACAAGGCCGAGTTCGCCAGGCTGCTATTGACCTTGCCCTGGGCCAGGTCCGTCAGCAGGCCAATGGTTACGGATTGCAGGCGCGCCACTAATTTCTCCAGCGGCTCACGTAGTGCGGTCAGCGAATCATGGGGCTGTGCGCGCTCTGCGGTGTCGGCGATCAGGCGGATCAGTTGCTTGAGCCCCGCGCCGCCGTTCTGTGCCAGTTTGCGCCCCAGCAGGTCCAGCGACTGAATGCCGTGGGTGCCTTCGTGGATCGGGTTGAGGCGGTTATCGCGGTAGTACTGCTCAACCGGATATTCGCGGGTATAACCGTGGCCGCCGAGGATCTGGATCGCCAGCTCGTTGGCTTTCAGGCAAAACTCCGACGGCCAGGATTTGGCGATGGGCGTCAGCAGGTCCAGTAGTTCATGGGCTTGCTTGCGTTCGGCTTCGGTCTCAAGAGTAGTGGTGTCGTCGAACAGGCGGGCGGTGTACAGCCCCAGGTCGAACGAGCCTTCGACGTAAGCCTTCTGCGTCAGGAGCATGCGTTTGACGTCGGCGTGCTGGATGATCGCCACGGGAGCGGTGTTCGGGTCCTTGCTGTCCGGCACGCGACCCTGCGGGCGCTCGCGGGCATACTCCAGCGAATACAGGTAGCCGGCGTAGCCGAGCATCACCGCGCCCATGCCGACGCCGATTCGCGCCTCGTTCATCATCTGGAACATATAGCTCAAGCCCTGGTGCGGCTTGCCCACCAGATAGCCGACGCACTCGCCGTTATCGCCGAAGTTCAGCGCGGTGGATGTAGTGCCGCGCCAGCCCATCTTGTGGAACAGACCGGCCAGCAGCACGTCGTTGCGCTTACCCAGGCTGCCGTCATCGTTGACCAGGAACTTGGGCACGATGAACAGCGAAATGCCCTTCACCCCGGCGGGTGCATCCGGCAGCTTGGCCAGGACCATGTGCACGATGTTTTCCGACAGCGGATGATCGCCGCCGGAGATAAAGATCTTGTTGCCCTTGAGTCGATAGGTGCCGTCCGGCGCAGGCTCGGCCCGTGTACGAATGTCCGACAGCGACGAGCCTGCATGGGGTTCGGTCAGGGCCATGGTGCCGAAGAAGCGACCGTCGATCATCGGTTGCAGGAAGCGGCGCTTCTGCTCTTCCGTGCCGAAACTTTCGATCAGGTTCGCCGCGCCCATGGTCAGGAACGGATAGGAAGTCGTCGCCGCGTTGGCCGATTGAAAGTGCGCGAAGCAGGCTTGGGACAGCAGCGTAGGCAACTGCATGCCCCCAGCATCGAAACTGCGCGCAGCATTGAGGAAACCGGCCTCAAGGAAGGCATCCACCGCCGGTTTCACTTCCGGAATCAGAATCGCCTTGCCGTCTTCATAGCGCGGCTCGTTCTCATCACCCTTGCGGTTGTGCGGGGCGAAGAACTTCTCGGCGATGTTGCGGGCGGTGCCGAGGGCGGCATCGAAGGTTTCGCGATTGTGCTCGGCAAAACGCTCACGCTGGGTCAGGCCCTCGGCATCGAGGACTTCGTACAGCTCGAAAGCCAGATTGCGGGAACTGAGCAACGTCTCGGACATGGCGGCCTACCTTTTGTTGGGATGGGCCGAGTCTAGGCGTGAGAATAATGGTTGAACAGGATGATTGATGAACGTGATGGAGAAGCAAAAGATCGCAGCCTTCGGCAGCTCCTACAGGGAAACGCATTCCAGTGTAGGAGCTGCCGAAGGCTGCGATCTCTTGATCTTGCTTCCAAAGATCGGGCAGCCGCAGCTGCCCGCTCCTGTTGCGGTTTAGCCGATGGTCATCAAGCTGGCATTACCACCCGCCGCAGCCGTGTTAACACTCAACGCCCGCTCGATCACCAATCGCTCCAACGCAATGTTGGTTTCACCTTGCGACAGACCCTGAACCCCGACAATGGCACCGGCACGCTTGGCCACTTGCTGGCAAACCGCGCGCAACTGGTCGGAGTGGCCGTGATGCAGAACCGCATCAATCACCACTTCGTCCTTGTTCCAGTCGGACACCAGCTTGATGCGTGCCTGAATGTCTTTCGGCAGGCGGGCGAACAACGCCTTGGTCAGCTCGGCTTCCGGCCATACCGCCGAACCGCCGACAGCCAATACCGCCGCCAGTTGTGTCAGCAGGTCGCCTTCGACTTCCGCCAGGCATAGCACGTGTTCGCGCGGCAGGATCGCATAGCTGTTGCGCTCGCCGGTCGGGCCGGCCAGCAAACGGGTGATACCGCTTTGCGATTGTGCGGCGAACTGTACGCACAGGGTGCTCAGGTCGGCGAACTTGTTGCTGTCGGCCCAGGCTTTCAGGGCGGTCAGCGGCTTGCTCATGGCGTCGCGCAGACGAACGTCCGGTGCGGCAATCGCGTCGCCACGGGCGAAGGATTGTTCGATCGCATCGGTAGGACGGGTCGACAGCAGGCGGTACAGGTACAGCGGGCCACCGGCTTTCGGGCCAGTACCCGACAGGCCTTCGCCGCCGAACGGTTGCACGCCGACCACGGCACCGACGATGTTGCGGTTGACGTAGACGTTACCGGCATTGACGTTGTCGATCACCTTGGCGATGGTCTCGTCGATACGGGTGTGCACACCCAGGGTCAGACCGTAGCCGGAAGCGTTGATCTGAGCGATCAGTTGGTCGATGTCCTTGCGCTTGTAGCGCACCACGTGCAGCACCGGACCGAAGATCTCCCGTTGCAGTTCGTCGAAGCTTTCCAGTTCGATCAGCGTCGGCATCACGAAGGTGCCGCGTTTGACTTCTTCGGCATCGGCGATGGCCACCTGGTACACGCTGCGACCTTTGTCGCGCATGGCCTGGATGTGCTTCTCGATGCCGGCCTTGGCTTCGGCGTCGATCACCGGGCCGATGTCCACGGACAGGCGCTCAGGGTTGCCGAGGCGGCTTTCAGCCATGGCGCCCTTGAGCATTTCGATCACGCGGTCGGCGGAATCTTCCTGCAGGCACAGGACACGCAGGGCCGAACAACGCTGGCCGGCACTGTCGAACGCCGAGGAGACCACGTCGATCACAACCTGTTCGGTCAGTGCCGAAGAGTCGACGATCATCGCGTTCTGGCCACCGGTTTCGGCGATCAGCGGAATTGGACGACCCTGGCTATCCAGGCGACCGGCAATGTTGCGTTGCAGCAGGCGCGCCACTTCGGTGGAACCGGTGAACATCACGCCTTTGACGCGATCGTCGCCGACCAGGCCGGCACCGACGGTTTCGCCACGGCCCGGCAGCAGTTGCAGCACGCCCTCGGGAATACCGGCTTCGAGCAGCAGGCGCACGGCTTGCGCAGCAACCAGGGGAGTCTGTTCCGCAGGCTTGGCCAGTACCGGGTTACCGGCTGCCAGTGCCGCAGCCACTTGGCCACTGAAGATCGCCAGCGGGAAGTTCCACGGGCTGATGCACACCACTGGACCCAGAGGGCGGTGGGCGTCATTGGTGAAATCGTTGCGTGCCTGTACCGCGTAGTAGCGCAGGAAGTCCACGGCTTCACGCACTTCGGCGATGGCGTTGGCGAAGGTCTTGCCGGCTTCGCGAGCCAGCAGGCCCATCAGCGGCTGGATCTCGCCTTCCATCAGGTCGGCGGCGCGTTCCAGGATTGCGGCGCGTTCGGCTGGCGGGGTGGCCTGCCAGATCGGCGCGGCATTCAGGGCGCACTGGATCGCGTTGTCGACGTCTTCGACGGTCGCTTCCTGTACATGGCCAACCACGTCACGCAGGTCGGACGGGTTCAGCACTGGCGCAGGGGTTTCGCTGCTGGACGCGCAACCGAGCATCGGCGCGGCCTTCCAGTGGTTGTGCGCGGTGGCCAGCAGGGCGCAGGACAACGACGCCAGGCGATGTTCGTTGGCCATGTCGATGCCGCTTGAGTTGGCGCGCTCGGAACCGTACAGGTCACGCGGCAGCGGAATGCGCGGGTGCGGCAGGCCGAAACCACCTTCCACGGTCGCCATCTGCTCGATGCTGGCTACCGGGTCGGCTACCAGTTCCTGGATCGAAATCGACTGGTCAGCGATGCGGTTGACGAACGAGGTGTTCGCGCCGTTTTCCAGCAGTCTACGTACCAGGTAGGCCAACAGGGTTTCGTGGGTACCGACCGGTGCGTACACACGGCACGGACGGTTCAGCTTGCCTTCGGAAACTTTGCCTACAACCTGTTCGTACAGCGGTTCACCCATGCCGTGCAGGCACTGGAACTCGTACTGGCCCGGGTAATAGTTTTGACCGGCGATGTGATAAATGGCCGACAGGGTGTGGGCATTGTGCGTAGCGAATTGCGGGTAGATGACTTCCGGCACCGACAGCAGTTTGCGTGCGCAAGCGATGTAGGACACGTCGGTGTACACCTTGCGGGTGTAGACCGGATAGCCTTCCAGGCCTTCGACCTGGGCGCGCTTGATTTCGCTGTCCCAGTACGCGCCTTTCACCAGGCGGATCATCAGGCGGTGACGGCTGCGGCGAGCCAGGTCGATCACGTAGTCGATCACGTACGGGCAACGCTTCTGGTAAGCCTGGATGACGAAACCGATGCCGTTCCAGCCAGTCAGTTGCGGCTCGAAGCACAGGCGCTCGAGCAGATCCAGCGACAGCTCCAGGCGGTCGGCTTCTTCGGCGTCGATGTTCAGGCCGATGTCGTATTGCTTGGCCAGCAGGGTCAGCGACAGCAGGCGCGGGTACAGCTCGTCCATCACGCGTTCGTACTGCGCACGGCTGTAACGCGGATGCAGGGCGGACAGCTTGATCGAAATGCCCGGGCCTTCATAAATCCCACGACCGTGGGACGCTTTGCCGATCGAGTGGATGGCTTGTTCGTACGAGGCCAGGTACTTCTGCGCATCGTGCTCGGTCAGTGCGGCTTCACCGAGCATGTCGTAGGAATAGCGGAAGCCCTTGGCTTCGAACTTGCTGGCGTTGGCCAGGGCTTCGGCGATGGTTTCGCCGGTGACGAACTGCTCGCCCATCAGGCGCATGGCCATGTCGACGCCCTTGCGGATCATCGGCTCGCCGCTCTTGCCGATGATGCGGCTCAGGGACGACGTCAGACCTGCTTCGTTGTGCGTGGATACGAGCTTGCCGGTCAGCAACAGGCCCCAAGTGGCGGCGTTGACGAACAACGACGGGCTGTTGCCCAAGTGCGGGTGCCAGTTGCCGGTGCTGATCTTGTCGCGGATCAGGGCATCACGGGTGCCTTTGTCCGGAATGCGCAGCAGCGCTTCGGCCAGGCACATCAGCGCCACGCCTTCCTGGGACGACAGGGAGAATTCCTGCAACAGGCCCTGAACGATGCCAGCACGGCCGCCAGCACTCTTCTGGTTGCGCAGTTTTTCCGCGATCGAGGCGGCGAGCTTGTTGGTGGCCTCGGCCATCGGCGCCGGCAGGCGAGCCTGCTCGATCAGCATCGGCACCACTTCGGGTTCCGGGCGACGGTAGGCGGCGGTGATCGAAGCGCGCAGGACCGATTGCGGCAGGATGCTTTCGGCAAACTCAAGGAAGCACTGGTGGGCGTGATCCAGAGGCGCGTCGACGCTGTCGTCGGAATCCTTGGTCAAACCGTTCAGCTCGGACAGGGTTGCACCACCCTCGAGTTTTTCCAGGTAATTGAAAATTGCCTGCTTGATCAGCCAGTGCGGCGTGCGATCAATCGAGGTCGCGGCAGCCTTGAGGCGTTCGCGGGTCGGGTCGTCAAGTTTGACCCCAAGGGTGGTGGTAGCCATGTTTTTATCCTCATGTTTGCCACGACTGCGTGGCATCAGCTGGCGGCAAGATTAGCCGCGCGACTGTTGAGGTGCAACCGGGTGCAACCCTTTTTTTGTCGGAATGTTACGCAGCTCGTCAGGAATTAAATTCTGGTACGCAAGTTCCGTCTCCGCTTGGTGCTTTTTGTGCGGGCGGTCCTCCTTCTTGCTCCGAAAAGGAGCAAGAAACAGGGTTTAAAGTTTATTTCCGACTGGGTGCAACTTATTCTCGAGAAACTGGTTGCACCTTATTTGCTTTGTTGAATAGCATTCGCGCCCAAGGTGCAACCCGAAGCATATTCGGTTGCTCCGGCTGATGGCTTTCCTGGGGAAACATCGGTCATAAATGCGCGGGATCCCGGATCGTCTGTCAAACATCACCGTTTGCCAGCGATTCACCAGCCGCTGCTACATAAAAACAAAGCCAGGGCGTCACTTAAATGAGCGTAAGCAATCCAACCCTGATCACGTTCGTGATCTACATCGCAGCAATGGTGCTGATCGGCTTCATGGCCTATCGCTCTACCAACAACCTTTCCGACTACATCCTGGGCGGTCGCAGCCTGGGCAGCGTCGTGACCGCGTTGTCCGCCGGTGCATCCGACATGAGCGGCTGGTTGTTGATGGGCCTGCCGGGCGCCATCTACATGTCCGGCCTGTCCGAAAGCTGGATCGCCATCGGCCTGATCGTCGGTGCCTACCTGAACTGGCTGTTCGTCGCTGGCCGTCTGCGCGTGCAGACCGAGCACAACGGCGATGCGCTGACCCTGCCAGACTACTTCTCCAGCCGTTTCGAAGACAAAAGCGGCCTGCTGCGGATCATCTCCGCCGTCGTGATCCTGGTGTTCTTCACCATCTACTGCGCTTCCGGCATCGTGGCCGGCGCCCGCCTGTTCGAAAGCACCTTCGGCATGTCCTACGAGACTGCGCTGTGGGCCGGCGCTGCGGCGACGATTGCCTACACCTTCGTCGGCGGTTTCCTGGCGGTCAGCTGGACTGACACCGTACAAGCGACCCTGATGATCTTCGCCCTGTTGCTGACGCCGATCATCGTGCTGCTGGCCACCGGTGGCGTTGACACCACGTTCCTGGCCATCGAAGCGCAAGACGCCAGCAACTTCGACATGCTGAAAAACACCACCTTCATCGGCATCATCTCGCTGATGGGCTGGGGCCTGGGCTACTTCGGCCAGCCGCACATCCTGGCGCGTTTCATGGCAGCCGATTCCGTGAAGTCGATCGCCAAGGCCCGTCGCATCTCCATGGCCTGGATGATCCTGTGCCTGGGCGGCACTGTGGCGGTTGGCTTCTTCGGTATCGCCTACTTCTCGGCGCACCCTGACGTGGCCGGTCCCGTGAGCGAAAACCACGAGCGTGTGTTCATCGAACTGGCGAAAATCCTGTTCAACCCATGGATTGCCGGTGTACTGCTGTCGGCCATCCTGGCGGCGGTCATGAGCACCCTGAGCTGCCAACTGCTGGTGTGCTCGAGCGCCCTGACCGAAGACTTCTACAAGACCTTCCTGCGTAAATCCGCTTCCCAGGTTGAACTGGTCTGGGTCGGCCGCGCCATGGTGCTGCTGGTTGCCCTGATCGCCATCGCAATGGCAGCCAACCCGGAAAACCGCGTACTGGGCCTGGTGAGCTACGCCTGGGCTGGTTTCGGCGCCGCATTCGGTCCGGTCGTACTGATCTCCGTGATCTGGAAAGACATGACCCGCAACGGCGCACTGGCCGGTATCCTGGTCGGCGCGATCACCGTGATCGTCTGGAAGCATTTCGAACTGTTGGGCCTGTACGAAATCATCCCTGGTTTCATCTTCGCCAGCCTGGCGATCTACATCGTCAGCAAGCTGGGTACGCCGACTACCGGCATGCTTTCGCGCTTCGCTGCTGCCGAGGCAGACTTCCGTATGAACAAGTGATGGGGATGAGCTGAGGCTCTGACCGTTCACAAAAAACGGCCCGTCTCCTACAGGAGATGGGCCGTTTTTTTTGGGGCCGAATTCAGATCTGAGTCTGCAGCATCGTCAGTCTTGCGAAATTTCCGGTCAAGGTCCTAGGACGTTTCCTTCAAGACGTAGCGGTTTCCATGAACTGGTAGAGCGTAGGTTTCATGGATAGTCTTTGGTGGTCATTGACTGTTCAGTGACGGGGTGTAGGAACCTCTCAAGACCGGGAGAGCCATATTTGCGTCTTGGAGCATAAAAAATGAAATCAATAAATCCCGATCCACCCTACGAAAATCCGATCCCCCATCCCGACAATCGCTTCATGGCATTGACCAGCAACTGCACCGACATGCCCACACTGTTCGTCGACACCCACGCGCCACTCGACATCCTTACCGACGCTGCAAACTACCGAATCCGCGCAGTGACCCAAGTGCTTGAAAACCTGTCGATGCGGGGCTCCATCGAGTGCGAGTCTTTTATCCTCAGCGACTTTGCCTTGCTCTGCGCCATTCCGTTGCGCGATGGCTGCGATGTGCTGGATGTGGTTGGGCGGCGGTTGCGGGGGCGGTCTTCGGCGGGGGCGTAGACGTCGCCTATGAATCGAATTCGTTCATGTAAAAAATGGCTCGCCGATTGATAGTGCGGGCCTTTTTTTGGCAAGCCAGGATCGAAAACAGGCATTAGTACTCCAGTTTCCGTGGTCCTTTTCCGTGCAACTCGTAAGGCATTTCCTGATTTTCTCGACCATCTTGAGTTTCCTCTCTGTCCACGTACTTTGCGTTAGGCCACTCACCCCGAGTCGGCTTATCGATGGTTAACAGTGGTGCGCTTTCAATGACTGGGGCGCCCGTAGAGAGGGAGATCAGCAATGGCCAAAGGACATTTCATTCGCCTGGGTGACGAGACCACTTGCGGCGGCAAGGTGTTGGAAGCCGACACACGCGTCATGATGTTTGGTATCGCCCATGCGCGTGAAGGCGACCGCGTATCCTGCGGAAAAAACGACGAAACCTACAAGATCGTGGGAGGCGTCTCTTACATCAACAGTCATGGCAGGATCGTGGCGGGCTCGCTGGACAGCTACAGCACCTGCCCGTGCAGAGCCAGGTTGATCCCGTCGGTGTTCAACGCCACGTATGAATCGAGCCACAGTGCTGCGCCCCAGACCACAAGGGCTGCGTCCCAACCGACCACACCTCTCGCCGGCAATCCGGCAGCGCCACGGCCAGCCGGTTTCGCGTCTGCGACGAGCACTCCCAAGCCAGTGCCCCTGGGCAGTGCAGCCGCCCAGGAGCCTGGCTTCTACATCGTGCCCAAGAGCACCACCCGCGAACAGCTCGAAGCCTCCTTGTTCACCCTGCGCGACCCGGCGGTGATGGGCAAATTCAAGCTGCTCAATCCCAGCCTGCGCGACGTCAAAGCCGGCTCGATGATCGTGCTGAGCGACCCCAACAACCACCAGTGCACCCGTGAAGAAGCCCTGCTCATGGACGTGGCGGCCAGGACCAATCAGGTGCTTGAAACACTCAGCCCGGAAGAGGCGGATTTCATGGTGCAGCACCGTGATGCCATCCAGAGCATCCTGGGCCATGGCTCTACCGCAATCGGCGTCGGCGCGAGTGTTCTGAAAAACAATCTGGATAACGTCAGCGACACCCTGAAGAAAATCGAAGCGTTGCATCAGCATTCATTCCTACGCGATGGCCATCTGAGTTCACCGACGTTTCTGGCAGAGCGCCAAAAGCTGCTCGCTCAACTCGATATCCACCTGACAAGCCTGACGCGCAAAGGTATCGGCTTACCCGACCACCCCAATTTGAATCGTGCAATGTTCCTTTCGCCTCCCAGTCTGGTTCATCGCTGGACGGAGGCCGGCGGCGTGGGGCAGATGCCGGGGTACGCCACTCATCTGGAGGGGGTGGCGAAGGCTTCCAAGTACCTCAAGTACGGCGGCTGGGTCGGGACGGCCGTAGGTGGTGGAGTATCTGCCCTCAAGGTTCAAGATGTGTGCGCGGCGGGCAATACGGAGGCCTGTAAGCGAGTTAAATTTACTGAAGCGGGGAGCTTCACCGGCGAAATTGCAGGCGGTGCTCTAATAGGTGCGACCTTAACAGCTAAGACTGTTGGTGGGATTTGTCTCGCGGTTGGCGTGACCTCGGCCGGAATCGGAACCTTAGTATGTGGCGTGGTGGTGGTGACGGCGGGATCGTTAGTAGGTGGTGCGGTGGGTAACAGGCTTGGTGAGTCATTGGGAGACATTATTTACGAGATGCGTAAATGAGCCCTGCAAAATTTGCTTTTGGCCTTTTCGGTGGCGCGATTTTCCTGATGATCTTCATTTGGATAGGGTTCGCCCTTTACTTGGCCTACACCAAGATGGACGTGATGCTCAAGCATCTGAAAAATAGCACTGCAGTCATGGCTTTATCCCATTATCGGCATCTCGGAGCGTGGGGGAACTTTCATTTGATTGCGGGAATAGCAGCGCTCGTCGCGTTCCCCGGACGGCATATTAAAAGTGGCTCTCTCAGTGCCGAGGATATAGACAATCTACCGGCTCCAATTAAACGCAAGCTTGTCATTTGGCGCTGGGGAATATTAATCCTTTGTGGGTTGTTTTTGTTATTCGGTGGCATTGGTGTAATTGTAGGCTGGATATAACGACCACAGGTCCTGCGCTTAGCCAGTCATTATCTGTGAACGTCCTGCTATTTATTCTGTTCTGCCTCGCAACGTTGGTTGAAATGGAGATTGTCTAATCGGCCTCTGCAGTCTCCAACGAACGCAGAGGCGCTGCAATTCAGGGGGGCTTGTGCTGGATTGGGAGTTAATTCCAAAAATCCTCAGCCCCCTCCCACGCACCGTACCAGCACTTGCGCGTCAGCGCGGCACCCAGAAGTAATGCGATGACACGCAAGGACTGTACAACTCCTCTATATGAATAGATGGATCGTGAATAATGAAGCCTAAAATGAAACAATGCAAAAAATGCGGAGTGTTGGATGAGGATGGCTTCTCGCGAATAGAAGGAGGGCGTTGTCTTTCATGCAGGATAAAATATACGACGCAGGAAACTTCAATATTTTGAAGGAGGCGCCACTACGATTGAAGTTGCTGCTAGGTGGCACCTCTTTGCTTTTTTTAGTGCTTTCAATTTATGCGATTTCTCATCAATATCTTGTGTTGCCCGGCGGCCCTCGTGGTCGGGATTGGCGGGTAGAATTTTCAGGGCTTGGAGCTCTGGAGCCAGCGCTTTCATTGATATTTTTTCAATTAGTTTTCTGTCTTTAATTATTTCTAATTGCCTTCGGGATCCTAGCGAAAACATATAAAAAAATAATAAAAAACTGCTTTTATGCTGGTTGGATTTTGTATTTTATTTCGATATTTTTTTTTGGAGAAGAATATCGCAGGTAGCGGCTTGCGACTTACAGATACCTCGCAAGTCTCACAGGTGGACGCGGGGCGGGTTCGCCACTCAGCTGCGAGGTCCTGACTTGCTGGCCGGTAAAAGGTAAACTTGCCGGCCTTCGCAGGAGCAACCATGAATTATCGCCACGCCTTCCATGCCGGCAATCACGCCGATGTGTTCAAACACCTGACCTTGACCCGCCTCATCGCCCTGATGTCGCGCAAGGAGCAGCCGTTTGCCTATCTCGACACTCACGCCGGCATTGGTCTGTACGACCTGCAAGGCGATCAGGCCAGCCGTACTGGTGAGTACCTGGAAGGCATTGCGCGTTTGTGGGATCAGCCGGACCTGCCGATCCTGACCGCTGATTACATGCAGGTGCTGCACGAGATGAACCCGGATGGCCAGTTGCGCTATTACCCGGGGTCGCCGGAGTTGGCGCGGCGCCTGACTCGCCCGCAAGACCGTGTGCTGCTCAATGAGAAACACCCGGAAGACGGCGTGTTGCTCAAGGACAACATGGCCGGTGATCGGCGGGTCAAGGTGCATCTTGGCGAAGGCTGGCATGTGCCGCGGGCGTTGCTGCCGGTGCCGGAGAAGCGGGCGGTGATGTTGATCGATCCGCCTTTCGAAAAACTCGACGAGATGCAGCGCTGCGCGGCGTCCTTGAAAGAGGCGGTTGGGCGGATGCGCCAGACCGTGGCGGCGATCTGGTACCCGGTGAAGGATCAGCGCGCGTTGCGGCGTTTCTATCAGGACCTGGCCGGTACCGGTGCGCCGAAGTTGTTGCGGGTGGAGTTGCTGGTGCATCCGCTGGATACGCCTAACAGTCTGAACGGTTCCGGTTTGGCGATTGCCAATCCGCCGTGGGGGCTGGAGGAAGAGTTGCGCGAGTTGCTGCCGTGGTTGTCCGAGAAGCTTGGGCAGACGCAGGGCGGGTGGCGGATGGATTGGTTGATTGCCGAGTAATGCTCGGCCTGTAGGAGCCGGCTTGCCGGCGATGGCGGCCGGGAGATCACCGTAAGGCTTCCCGCCGCCATCGCTGGCAAGCCAGCTCCTACATAAGACTTTGCGCCAAATCAGATCGGGCAGGTAACGCCCGTACCGCCAATCCCGCAATACCCTTCCGGATTCTTGGCCAGGTACTGCTGGTGATAAGCCTCGGCGAAGAAGAACGTCGGCGCTTCGTCGATTTCGGTAGTGATGATGCCCTTGCCGGCCTTGGTCAGTTCGACCTGGAATACCTGTGCGCTTTTTTTCGCGGCTTCCAGTTGGCTCGGGTTGGTCGCGTAGATCACCGAACGATACTGGGTGCCCAGGTCATTGCCCTGGCGCATGCCCTGGGTCGGGTTGTGCAGTTCCCAGAACATCTTCAGCAGCTCTTCGTAGCTGACTTTTGCCGGCTCGTAGACCACCAGCACGACTTCGCTATGGCCGGTCAAGCCGGAGCAGACCTC
The DNA here is from genome assembly GCF_054600775.1 of Pseudomonas sp. MHK4. Lineage (NCBI taxonomy): Bacteria > Pseudomonadati > Pseudomonadota > Gammaproteobacteria > Pseudomonadales > Pseudomonadaceae > Pseudomonas > Pseudomonas sp. MHK4. The sequence continues at coordinate 311,068 of NZ_BAAIAK010000004.1, forward strand.
TTCGTAAGTCGGGTTCGGGGTAAAGCCGCCAGCGTAACCCACGGCCGTACTGACCACGCCTTCACGCTGCCAGAACCTGCGTTCCGCGCCCCAGAAGCAGCCAAGGCCGAAGATCGCGAAATCCACGTCCATCGCGAACGGGCCCAGTAGCGGGGCGTCGTGGACGAAGTGTTTTTCCGGCACGGTCATGGGGGTTTCGCGGCCAGGCAGAGCTTGTTCTTTAGTAGGGAGCACGTTTTTGTTCACCAGAATTTCCGAGCGCAGAACCATCTTCAGTCCTCTCAGTCGTTGGAATAATCAGAGATGCAGTTTGCCCGAGTGTAGCCTCGCTGTCAGGCGATCGGGCCGCGCGGGTAGCGTTTGAGCTTGTCGATCAGGTCGAGGCCCGGGATCGGTTTGTCGAACAGGTAGCCCTGGCCAACGTCGCAGCGGTGGCGACGCAGGAAGGACAGCTGCTCGGCGGTCTCGATGCCTTCGGCCACGACCTTGAGTTTCAGGTTGTGGGCCATGGCGATCACCGCGGAGGTGATTTCCATGTCGTCCTGGTTATCCGGGATTTCGTGAATGAAGCTTCGATCGATCTTGATGATGTCGATGGGGAATTTTTTCAAGTAGCTGAGCGACGAGTAACCGGTGCCAAAGTCGTCCATCGCCAGGGTCAGGCCCAGGCGCTTGAGCTGGTCGAGTTGCAGGTGAGTGTCTTCGGTGGCTTCCAGCAGCAGGCCTTCGGTCAGTTCCAGCTCCAGCAGGTGCGAAGGCAGCGCTTCTTCCTTGAGGATGTTGGCGATGGACGCCACCAGGTCCGGGTCGGAAAACTGCTTGGGGGACAGGTTGATTGCCACCTGCAGGTTGCCCAGGCCGGCGGCGGTCAGTGCCTTGCTCATGCGGCAGGCCTGGCGGGCGATCCATTTACCGATCGGGATGATCAGGCCGGTTTCTTCCGCGACACTGATGAACTGGTCCGGGCGGATCATGCCTTTTTCCGGGTGATTCCAGCGCAGCAGCGCTTCCATCCCCAGCAGGCGTCCGCTGCGCAGGCAGAGCTTGGGTTGGTAGAACACGTCCAGTTCGTTCTGGGTCAGGGCGCGACGCAGGTTGTTCTCGACGAACAGCTTGTAGCTGGCCTCGGCGTTCAGGGCTTCGGTGAAGACCTGGACCTGGTGTTTGCCGTTGGCCTTTGCCTTGTGCAGGGCCAGCCCGGCGTTACGCATCAGGGTCTGCGGGTCGCGCCCATGCAAGGGGGCACAGGCCAGGCCCACCGAGCCGGTCACGCTGATCAGTTGATTGTCGACGAACATCGGTTTGTCGAGGGTCGTGAGTAACTGGTTGGCGACCTGCTGCCCGAGCTCAAGGCTCGTGTTGTCGAGCAAGACCGCGAATTCGTTACTGGCAAACCGCGCCAGGCTGCCACCCGGGTTGAGGCTGTTGCGCAGACGCCGGGCCAGGCTGATCAGCAGCTTGTCCCCGGTCTGGTGGCCGAGGCTGTCGTTGATCCGCTTGAAGTTGTCGATGTCCACCAGCAACAGGCTGATGGGCGCGTCGCTGTCGCGGGCAAAACGTTCATCGAGGTTGCGGATGAAGGACGGGCGGTTGCCAAGGTTGGTCAGGTTGTCGGTGTAGGCCAGGCGCTCGATGCGTTGCTGGGCGAGCTTGGTCTGGGTGATGTCTTCATAGATGCCGATGTAATGGGTCAACTCGCGGTTGTCGCCATAGACCTTGGATATCGACAATTGGCCCCAGTAGGGTTCGAGGTTTTTGCGACGGCTCTTGAATTCGCCCTGCCAACTGTTGCTCTTGGCCAGCGCGGAGGGCGCGTCGAACAGCAGTTCACTGAGGTTCTCCAGCGCCGGCAGTTCCGCCAGGCGCTGGCCGTGGACTTCTTCGGTGGTGTACTGGGTGATCGCCGTGAAGCTCGGGTTGACGTACTCGACGATGCCATCGCAATTGACCAGCAAGAAGGCGTTGGCGCTTTGCTCGACCGCACGCTGGAACAGATGCAGGGCGCTGGTTGCAGTGCGTCGGTTGTGATTGCTGATGACCTGGGCGAACTGATCCGCCAGCTCGCCGGCGAAGGCGATTTCGTCCGACTGCCAGGCGCGGGTCGCGCCGATTTGTTCCAGGCACAGCACGCCAACCACCTGTCCATCGACACGAATGCTGGCATCGAGCATCGCGTTGACATTGCGCGGGCGTAGGCTTTCGGCCATTTCCCGGGTGCGCGGGTCGCGCATGGCGTTGTGGGCATCGATGGCGCGCCCGGTTTGCAGGGCGTCGAAGTAATCGGGAAAAACGCTGACGTCGATCGGCGCCGGCAGCAGGTATTCCTGGGTCGAGCGGTGATAGGCCGAGATGGGCGCCAGCATCGAGCCTTCCAGGTGCCACAGGCTGGCGCAATCGATCTGGTAAATCTCGCAGGCGCTGCGGGTGATCAGTTCGGCGGCCTCCTGCAGGGAGTTGTTGCTGCTGTAGCGCTGACGGGTCAGCAGCAGGATCAAGTCCTGCTGGGCGCGTACCCGGTCCAGGTGCTGCAATTGTTCCTGCTGGGCGCGCTGGTTGAGCTCCAGGGCGATTTGCAGGCGCGAGTTCTGGGTTTCGAGGTCCAGCGCCGGCAGCAACGGGTCATCCTCGAACAGGCCGTCGATGACCAGCAGGTAACCGCGCAACAGATGTCGATTGTGTTGTTTGTAGGCTTCGCCCAGTTCAAGCAGGCTCAGCGAACCAGAAGCGGTATGCAGGGTGTAACGGATCAGATAGTGGGGGCTCTGGCTCAACTGCGCCTGAATTGCGTCATGCAGCTGATAGCGAGCTTCCGGTTCCATCAGGCTGGCGTAGGGCGAGCCGACCAGGGCGCACAGTTCCACGGCTGGCAAGCCGAACTGGCGTTCGCAATTGGGGTCGAGAAACAGCAGCGCCCAGCTTGGTTCATTCAGCCTTTCGAAACGCAGCATGCCGAGCCGCGAGGGCACAGGCAGCTGCGTCACTACCTCGGCCACCATACGGCTGGCGGCATCGGGTTGGCTTTTCATGGAGGGAAACTCGCTTCGAATATGCTGATCGCGCCGGGCTCTCGCCCTCTTTACTGTTGCCTGCGGCAAGGTTGCATCATTGCGACACTGACTGACAAGAGACATGAAGGCCAAGTGCTATAAGAATATGTCGGCAGGAGGGAAGATTTCTCCAGCACACGACTGAAAGATTGTATTGAGCCGAAAAGATCGCAGCCTTCGGCAGCTCCAGGGTTATGCGTACACCGGAGCTGCCGAAGGCTGCGATCTTTTGCTTTTAATGCAGCGGGATGGCGATCGATTGTAAAAGGCTGCCATCCCTATCGTGATAACGCACATGAACCTGCTCCGTGTCGACGACCAGGTGCGCGAAGTTATCCTGGCTGATCACGTTACTGGTCAATTCGTGTCGATAATCACCCCCGGCGGTTCGGGCCAAGGGTTGATCGAGGATGAAGGTGGAGGCCCTGGAATAGGGCAGCAGTTTGCTGTTGCACAGGGGCGAGGAGACGATGGTATGAACTTCGAAATCCGGATCCGTGCTGTGGGTCAGCCGACTGGTCAATGAGCCGTGGACGTCGCCTGAAACGAAGAAGACATTCTTGATCGCGTGTGTGCGAATCGTTTCCAGCAGCCGTAGTCGTTGTTCGGGAAAGCCCTGCCAGGCGTCATTGTCCGGGCGTTTGCTGTCGGGGTAGAACATGACGCTGGTGACCACGAATTTAACCCGGGCCGAGCTGTTGACCAGCCATGCGCACATGGCCTGTTCCTGCTCGGTATCGAGGATGCGTCGGTCGTTGGCTGCAAGATTGCGTCGGGTGCGGGTGTCGCTGACAAACCACTCGATATCGCCGTCGGTGAACAGGTACCAGTATTTGTCCAGCTTCCTGTTGATTTGCCCATCGGCGCAAAGTTCGTGTGCCGGGCCATGACTGGCTTGGTACAACTCATAGGCGTTTATTGCATTGGCATATAGAGAGTCATCGGACTTGTTTCTGTTGGCCGGCCAATTGTCTTCGATCTCATGATCGTCGAGGGTCATGTAAGTTGGCAGGGCAGACATTAACCTTGCAATGTTCGGCTGTGAAAAGGCCACGCGATACTTGTGAAGAATATCCTTGAGTTCGCGGTCCGGGGCAATGAGGTTCAAATCATCGACATAGACCTGGTCACCGGTCATCAACATGGCGCTGACAGGCGGGTCGGTCTGCTCGGCCAGTCTTGTTATTGTCGCGAACATCCTGTCGCCCAGATGCGGTTCGGCTGCAATGCCTGCGGTGAGCCGCAGATAGCGGCAAGAACCCACGATATAGGCCCTGGGTTGTGTGGCCTGGCTTGAGCGGGTGCGCAGGCGGTAGATCTGCGGTGGCCACTGCAAGGGCAGTTCCTGCAGTGTCTTCACAAAGCTTACAGGCTTCACCGGGCTGAACCAGCTGGCCTGATATTCGTACACGGTGTCGGCAGTCAGGTCGTTGAGAGCCAGAACGGCGGACATGTCACGGGCTTGCTCGAGTTCAGCGAAGACTCCGCTTGACCAGTTCTCGTCACCGAGTCGTCGATAGCGAATACCGGCAAATGCACAGCCGTCTTTGATTAAGTTTCCACGCAAGAAAATACGTGCATGGTTAGTTGTGGTGTGGCCAAGGATTGGCCCGACTGTTGGTTTGAACATGTTCGAATCCATTCGGCTTATATAAGGAGCAATCGGCTTTAAGTAGCCGTGCAAGCAGGCTAGTTATTTGGCCTTGAAAAATACCGGGCGGAAATGGATTCGATTTGTGGGGGATATCAGCCACAAATGTAGGAAGGCATCTGTTTAGGTAAAGCTGTGGGCAAAAAAAGCCCCGCCAAATTGGCGGGGTTGAGGTACGAGCGTGGCGCTCGGAAAACGTGAAACGCGACAGGCCCTCCGGTGAAGGAGGGCCGGCCGGTGTTACAGCAGGATGGTGCGGATGTCCGCCAGCAGGTCGCTCAGACGCTTGGTGAAGCGTGCAGCAGCGGCGCCGTTGATCACACGGTGATCGTAGGACAGCGACAGCGGCAGCATCAGTTTCGGCTGGAAGGCTTTGCCGTCCCAGACTGGCTGGATGGTTGCCTTGGAAACACCGAGGATCGCCACTTCCGGCGCGTTGACGATCGGCGTGAAGCCGGTGCCGCCAATGTGGCCGAGGCTGGAAATGGTGAAGCAGGCGCCTTGCATGTCGTCAGCGGTAAGCTTCTTGTCGCGGGCCTTGGCAGCCAGCGCAGCCGCCTCAGCCGCAAGCTGCAGGAGGCTCTTCTGGTCGACGTTCTTGATGACCGGTACCAGCAGGCCTTCTGGAGTGTCGACCGCGAAGCCGATGTTCACGTATTTCTTGCGGATGATCGCCTTGCCGCTTGGCGCCAGCGAACTGTTGAAGTCCGGCAGTTCCTTGAGCAGGTGCGCGCAGGATTTGAGCAGCAGCGGCAAGATGGTCAGCTTGACGCCAGCCTTCTCTGCAACGGCTTTTTGAGCGATACGGAACGCTTCCAGCTCAGTGATATCAGCCGAATCGAACTGAGTCACGTGCGGGATGTTCAGCCAGCTGCGATGCAGGCTCGACGCGCCGATTTGCATCAGGCGGGTCATCGGCACTTCTTCGATTTCCCCGAAGCGGCTGAAGTCCACGACCGGAATCGGCGGGATGCCCGCGCCACCGGTTGCGCCAGCAGCAGCGGCCGGTGCTTCCTTGGCCTTCTGCATCATGGCCTTGACGTAGACCTGCACGTCTTCCTTGAGGATGCGACCGTGCGGACCGCTGGCGCCAACGGCGCTCAGCTCGACGCCGAATTCACGGGCCAGTTGGCGTACTGCCGGGCCGGCGTGAACCTTGGCGCCAGGCCGGGCTGGAGCGGCTACCGGTGCGGCGGCCGCAGGAGCAGCGGCAGCAGGAGCGGCAGCGGCTGGCGCAGGAGCGCTCGGTGCAGCGGCGGCAGGTGCCGCAGCAGCGGCCGGAGCAGCGCCTTTGACTTTCAGCTTGAGGATCAGGTCGCCGGTACCGACTTCGTCGTCCAGCTTGACCGAAACGCTTTCTACCACGCCAGCGGAAGGCGATGGAATTTCCATGCTCGCCTTGTCGGATTCCAGGGTAATCAGCGACTGGTCGGCTTCGACGCTGTCGCCGGCCTTGACCAGGACTTCGATGATCTTGGCCTTGCCCGCCGAACCGATATCCGGAACGTGGATGTCCTGCACGCTGTCCGCTACCGGTGCAGCCGGAGCGGCAGCGGCTGGCGCAGGAGCCGCGGCGGCAGGAGCGGCAGCCTGGGCAGGAGCAGCAGCAGCCGGTGCCGCAGCACCCGCCACTTCCAGGTCCAGGATCAGGTCGCCGGTGCCGACTTCGTCGTTGAGCTTGACGCTGATGGCCTTGACCACGCCAGCGGCTGGCGACGGGATTTCCATGCTGGCCTTGTCGGATTCCAGGGTGATCAGCGACTGGTCAGCCGCAACGGTGTCGCCGACCTTGACCTGGATCTCGATGATCTGGGCCTTGCCCGACGAGCCGATGTCCGGCACGTGTACTTGCTGAACCGAAGCGGCAGCCGGTGCAGCAGCAGGCGCGGCCGGCGCAGGTGCAGCGGCCGGTTTCTCTTCGGCTTTGGCAGCAGGTGCAGCGGCAGCCGCAGGAGCTGCAGCAGCGCCTTCGACTTCCAGCTCCAGCAACTCGTCGCCTTCTTTCAGGCGATCGCCCAGCTTCACTTTCAGGCTCTTGATGATACCGGCCTTCGGCGCAGGCACTTCCATGCTCGCCTTGTCCGATTCCAGCGTCAGGATGCTCTGGTCGGCTTCGATACGGTCGCCGACCTTCACAAACAGTTCAATTACTTCACCTTCACCGCTGCCGATGTCAGGTACGCGAATGAGTTCGCTCACAGAATCTCTCCTCAGCAGTCCAGTGGGTTGAGTTTTTCCGGGTTGATACCGAACTTGGCGATGGCTTCAGCCACGACCTTAGGTTCGATGTCACCACGGTCAGCCAGTGCTTCCAGGGCTGCCAACACCACGAAATGACGGTCGACTTCGAAGAAATGACGCAGTTTCTTGCGGCTGTCGCTGCGGCCGAAACCGTCGGTGCCCAGGACTTTGAATTCCTTGGACGGTACCCACTGACGGATCTGCTCGGCGAACAGTTTCATGTAGTCGGTCGAGGCAATGACCGGACCTTTACGGCCGTTCAGGCACTCTTCCACATAGCTCAGCTTAGGCTTCTGGCCAGGGTGCAGACGGTTGGTGCGCTCAACGGCCAGGCCGTCGCGACGCAGTTCGTTGAAGCTGGTAACGCTCCACACGTCGGCGCCAACGTTGAACTCTTCACGCAGGATCTTCGCCGCTTCACGGACTTCACGCAAGATGGTGCCGGAGCCCATCAGCTGGACGTGGTGCGCCGCTTCGCGGTTGTCTTCCTCGAGCAGGTACATGCCTCGCTTGATGCCTTCTTCGGCACCGGCCGGCATGGCTGGCTGCTGGTACGACTCGTTCATCACGGTGATGTAGTAGAAGACGTCCTGTTGCTCTTCGGTCATCTTCTTCATGCCGTCCTGAATGATCACCGCCAGCTCATAGCCGTAGGTTGGATCGTAGGTGCGGCAGTTCGGGATGGTCGCTGCCAGCAGGTGGCTGTGACCGTCTTCGTGTTGCAGGCCTTCACCGTTCAGGGTGGTACGGCCGGCGGTGCCGCCGATCAGAAAGCCACGGGTACGGCTGTCGCCAGCGGCCCACGCGAGGTCGCCGATGCGCTGGAAGCCGAACATCGAGTAGAAGATGTAGAACGGCAGCATCGGCTGGTTGTGGCTGGAGTACGAAGTACCGGCAGCGATGAAGGAGCTCATGGCGCCCGCTTCGTTGATGCCTTCTTCGAGGATCTGGCCCTTCTTGTCTTCCTTGTAGAACATCACCTGGTCTTTATCGACTGGCTCGTAGAGCTGGCCGACGGACGAGTAGATGCCCAACTGGCGGAACATGCCTTCCATACCGAAGGTACGGGCTTCGTCCGGGATGATCGGCACGATGCGCGGGCCGATTTCCTTGTCCTTGACCAGTTGCGCGAGGATCCGCACGAAGGCCATGGTGGTGGAGATTTCACGGTCGCCCGAGCCGTCGAGGATGGCCTTGAGGGTATCGAGTGGCGGAGTCGGTACGCTGAAGCTTTGTGCGCGACGCTGTGGCACGAAACCGCCCAGGGCAGTGCGGCGCTCGCTCAGGTAGCGGGCTTCGGCGCTGTTTGGCTCCGGCTTGAAGAACGGCAGGTTTTCCAGTTCTTCGTCCTTGACCGGGATGTCGAAGCGGTCGCGGAACAGCTTCAGGCTTTCAACATCAACCTTCTTGGTGTTGTGCGCGGTGTTCTTCGCTTCGCCAGCACCGGTGCCATAACCCTTGATGGTCTTGGCCAGGATGACAGTCGGTTGTTCTTTGTGGTTGACCGCTTCGTGGTACGCCGCGTAGACCTTGTACGGGTCGTGGCCACCACGGTTGAGTTTCCAGATTTCGTCGTCGGACAGGTCTTCGACCATCGCCTTGAGTTCTGGCGAGTTGAAGAAGTGTTCACGCACGAACGCGCCGTCTTTGGCTTTGTAATTCTGGTACTCGCCGTCGATGACTTCGTCCATGCGACGTTGCAGGATGCCGTCGACGTCCTTGGCCAGCAGTGGGTCCCAGAAACGGCCCCAGATGACTTTGGTCACGTTCCACTGAGCACCACGGAACACGCCTTCGAGTTCCTGGATGATCTTGCCGTTGCCGCGAACCGGGCCGTCGAGGCGCTGCAGGTTGCAGTTGATGACGAAGATCAGGTTGTCCAGCTTCTCGCGGCCAGCCAGGGAGATCGCGCCCAGGGATTCCGGCTCGTCGCACTCGCCGTCGCCCAGGAAGCACCAGACTTTCTGCTTGCCGGCAGGAATGAAGCCACGGGCTTCCAGGTACTTCATGAAACGTGCCTGGTAGATCGCCTGGATCGGGCCCAGGCCCATGGATACAGTCGGGAACTGCCAGAAGTCAGGCATCAGCCAAGGGTGCGGATAGGACGACAAGCCCTGGCCGTCGACTTCCTGGCGGAAGTTGTTCATCTGGTCTTCGGTGATGCGGCCTTCCATGAACGCACGGGCGTAGACGCCTGGCGAGGTGTGGCCCTGGAAGTAGATCAGGTCGCCGCCGTGTTCGTCGGTCGGGGCCTGGAAGAAGTAGTTGAAGCCGATGTCATACAGGGTCGCACTGGAAGCGAAGCTGGAGATGTGACCGCCGAGGTCAGAATCTTTCAGGTTCGTACGCATCACCATGGCCATCGCGTTCCAGCGTACCAGCGAGCGAATGCGGCGTTCCATGAACAGGTCGCCAGGCATGCGTGCTTCGTGGGTCACCGGGATGGTGTTGCGGTAAGGCGTGGTGATGGCGTAAGGCAACTGCGAACCGCTGCGGGTCGCGAGTTCACCCATACGGGTCATCAGATAGTGAGCACGGTCTTCGCCTTCTTTGTCGAGAACCGATTCCAGGGCGTCCAGCCATTCCTGGGTTTCGACGGGATCGAGGTCTTGCATGGCTTGCTCCAGGGCGGAAAGGCTACCAGAATCGGTTGCCTGAGTTAGCGACTGGCCTTGTGGGCAGACGTTATGAATTCTTGGATTGCCGATAGGTTGGTCCGGCGGTGTGTAGTTTTACTACAAATCTTCCGGCATTTCAGCCTTGCTAATGTATATACGAGTAGTAAAACTACAGATGAGCGGCTTGTGGCCCCCGGCTGCGTTGTGAGAATAATCGTTAAGGTTGGTCTTTTGCCAACCGAAAAAGGTGAAAGCTTGATGTTGGCTGCCAATAAAAAAGAATTTTCAGCTATTTCTAACTTTTGTTCGACACTCCTTCAGGTAGTGGGTTTGCGAGATTCACTACATGCAGCCCGTCACACGCCGATCAAGGATAGACCATGAGCCTGCCCCCGCTTGCCGACCTGCCCGCCATTCTGTTGCCGTTTGTCACCCGCGCCGAGCAGTCGTTCCGCGCCGCCGTCGACGCATTGGATGATGACCATGGTCTGACCACCTGGACCGCGGAACGCTGGGCGCAATTCGCTCGCGTCACTGCCGCCAGCGACTTTGTCATCGAACAAAGTGTGCGTGATCCGCTGATGTTGCTGGCGCTGGTGCAGTCCGGCGAACTCGACCGCAGCTTTGCCCCTGGCGAGATGCGCGCGCAGATTGGCGCCGCCGTGGACGCCGCTGAAACGGAAGAGCAACTCGGTCGTGCCTTGCGCCGCCAGCGCGCGCGCCAGCAGGTGCGGATCGTCTGGCGCGACCTGACTCGCCAGGCCGATCTGGTGCAGACCTGTCGCGACCTCTCGGACATGGCCGATGCGAGCATCGACCTGGCCTATCAGTGGCTGTACACCCGGCATTGCCAGCAGTTCGGCGTGCCGACCGGCCGGCGTAGCGGCGAGCCGCAGCAGATGGTCATCCTCGGCATGGGCAAGCTGGGTGCGGTGGAGCTCAATCTGTCGTCGGACATCGATCTGATCTTTGCCTACCCCGAAGGCGGCGAAACCGTCGGGGTCAAACGCCCGCTGGACAACCAGGAATTTTTCATTCGTCTCGGCCAGCGCCTGATCAAGGCCCTGGACCCGATGACTGTCGACGGCTTCGTGTTTCGCGTCGACATGCGCCTGCGCCCTTATGGTTCGTCGGGTGCGCTGGTGTTGAGTTTCAATGCGCTGGAGCAGTACTACCAGGACCAGGGTCGCGACTGGGAACGCTACGCGATGATCAAGTCGCGGGTGGTGGCCGGCGATCAAGTGGCCGGTGCGCAGTTGCAAGAGATGCTGCGGCCGTTCGTTTATCGGCGCTACCTGGACTTTTCCGCCATCGAAGCGCTGCGCACCATGAAGCAGCTGATCCAGCAGGAAGTTCGACGCAAGGGCATGGCCGACAATATCAAGCTCGGCTCCGGCGGCATCCGTGAGGTGGAATTTATCGCCCAGGCCTTCCAGCTGATTCATGGCGGTCGCGACCTGAGTCTGCAGCAGCGTCCGCTATTGAAAGTGCTGAGCACGCTGGAGGGGCAGGGTTATTTGCCGCCAGCGGTGATCAGTGAACTGCGCGAAGGCTACGAGTTCCTGCGTTATACCGAGCACGCGATCCAGGCGATTGCCGATCGCCAGACGCAGATGCTGCCCGACAGCGCCCAGGACCAGGCGCGCATTGCCTTCATGCTGGGCTTCGCCGACTGGCCGGCGTTCCATGAGCAATTGATGCACTGGCGTGGTCGTGTGGCCTGGCATTTCGGCCAGGTGATCGCCGATCCCGATGAGGAGCAGGGCGCCGAAAGCGAAGTGGTGGTGGGCGGCGAATGGCTGCCATTGTGGGAGGAGGCCCAGGATGAAGAAGCCGCCTGCCGTCAGTTGCAGGAGGGCGGTTTCGCCGATGCCGGCAAAGCGTTGAAGGCCTTGGCCAGCCTGCGCGGCAGTCCGCAATTGCGCGCCATGCAGCGTCTGGGGCGCGAACGTCTCGATGCCTTTATTCCGCGTTTGCTGGCTCAGGCTGTAGAACATGCCAACCCGGATCTGGTGCTGGAGCGGGTATTGCCACTGGTTGAAGCCGTGGCGCGCCGTTCGGCCTATCTGGTGCTGTTGACCGAAAACCCCGGTGCACTGCGACGCTTGCTGACATTGTGTGCGGCGAGCCCGTGGATCGCCGAACAGATCACCCGCTTTCCGCTGCTGCTCGACGAGTTACTCAACGAAGGCCGGTTGTTCAAGCCGCCGTTGGCGCCGGAACTGGCCGCCGAGTTGCGCGAACGTCTGACGCGGATTCCCGAGGACGACCTCGAGCAGCAAATGGAAGCCTTGCGCCATTTCAAGCTGGCGCACCGCTTGCGGGTCGCCGCTTCGGAAATCGCCGGCAGCCTGCCGCTGATGAAAGTCAGCGATTACCTGACCTGGCTCGCCGAAGCGATCCTGGAACAGGTGCTGGCCCTGGCCTGGCGGCAAACGGTCGCCAAGTACGGCACTCCACTGCGCACCGACGGCACCTTGTGCGATCCCGGCTTCATCATTGTCGGTTATGGGAAAGTCGGTGGCCTGGAATTGGGGCATGGTTCGGACCTGGACCTGGTGTTCATCCATGATGGCGATCCACAGGCAGAAACCGACGGGCCGAAGTCGATCGATGGCGCGCAGTTTTTCACCCGACTGGGCCAGCGCATCATTCACTTGCTGACGGCGCAGACCAACTCCGGTCAGCTTTATGAAGTCGACATGCGCCTGCGACCGTCCGGTGCATCCGGGCTGCTGGTGAGTTCACTGGGGGCCTTTGCCCGCTATCAGGAAAATGAAGCCTGGACCTGGGAGCATCAGGCACTGGTCAGGGCGCGGGTGCTGGTCGGCAGCGAGGATGTCGGTCGGGCGTTCGAGCAGGTTCGCGCGGCGATCCTGGGCAAGGCACGCGACCTGTCGACCCTGCGCCAGGAGGTCAGCGAGATGCGCGCCAAGATGCGCGATAACCTGGGCAGCAAGAGTACCGCGGCCGGCACCGGGGCAAATGCCTTCGAGGCCACGGCACCCTTCGACCTCAAGCAGGACGCTGGAGGTATCGTCGATATTGAATTTATGGTGCAATACGCGGCCCTGGCGTGGTCCGAAACACATCCGCCACTGCTGCGCTGGACGGACAATATCCGCATTCTGGAAGAGCTGGAGAAGGCAGGGCTGATGCCCGTCGAGGACGCCAGCCTGTTGCGTGAGGCTTATAAAGCCTACCGCTCCGCCGCCCACCGGCAGGCCTTGCAGAAGGATGCCGGGGTGATACCGGGAGACCAGTTCGCGGACGAACGGCGACAAGTCATGCGGATCTGGCGTGAGCTGGGGCTAAGCTGAAATGCGGTATTTGCCACACCGAATACCCAATGTGGGAGCGAGCCTGCTCGCGATGAGGCCGTCACATCCAGCATCGATGCTGATGGTCATGTCGCTTTCGCGAGCAGGCTCGCTCCTACAGTAGATTTGCAGTGTTTTGTAGAATTCTCGAGGCGGGGAGGCGTAGGCCTCCCCGGTTCGTTTATGGAAACCACATGAAAATTCTGATCGTTGGGCCCAGTTGGGTCGGTGACATGGTGATGGCGCAGACACTGTTTCAGTGTCTCAAGCAACGCCACCCGCAATGCGAAATCGACGTGCTGGCCCCCGAGTGGAGCCGGCCGATTCTTGAGCGCATGCCCGAAGTTCGCCAGGCCTTGAGCTTTCCGCTCGGCCACGGTGCACTGGAACTGGCGACGCGTCGACGCATCGGCAAATCCCTGGCCGGCCAGTACGACCAGGCGATTCTTTTGCCCAATTCCCTGAAATCGGCACTGGTGCCGTTCTTTGCCGGTATCCCCAAACGCACCGGCTGGCGAGGCGAGTTCCGTTACGTCCTGCTCAACGACGTGCGCACGCTGGATAAAGAACGTTACCCGCTGATGATCGAGCGTTTCATGGCCCTGGCCTACGAGCCGGGCGTTGAACTGCCCAAACCCTACCCGCGCCCGAGCCTGCAGATCGATCCGGTGACTCGCGAGGCCGCATTGGCCAAGTTTGGCCTGGCCCTCGATCGTCCGGTATTGGCCCTGTGCCCCGGTGCCGAGTTCGGCGAGTCCAAGCGCTGGCCGTCCGAGCACTATGCCAAGGTCGCCGAGGCGAAGATTCGCGAGGGTTGGCAAGTCTGGCTGTTCGGCTCGAAAAACGATCATGCCGTGGGTGAAGACATCCGTTCGCGGCTGATTCCCGGCTTGCGGGAGGAGTCGGTGAACCTCAGTGGCGGCACTTCGTTGGCCGAGGCCATCGATTTGCTGTCCTGTGCCGATTCGGTGGTGTCCAACGACTCTGGCCTGATGCACGTTGCCGCCGCGCTGAACCGCCCGCTGGTGGCGGTCTACGGCTCGACGTCGCCGGGCTTCACGCCGCCGCTGGCCGAGCATGTCGAGATCGTGCGCCTGGGCATCGAGTGCAGCCCATGCTTCGACCGCACATGCCGTTTCGGCCATTACAACTGCCTGCGCCAGCTGATGCCGCAAGCGGTGAACGAAGCCTTGCAGCGTTTGCAGGGCACTGTGGTCGAGGTCAAATAGTTTGCGGGTACTGCTGATCAAGACTTCATCGCTGGGCGACGTGATTCATGCGCTGCCGGCGCTGACCGACGCCTCGCGGGCCATCCCCGGCATCACGTTCGACTGGGTGGTGGAAGAAGGCTTCGCCGAAATTCCGAGCTGGCACCCGGCGGTGGGCAAGGTGATTCCGGTAGCGATCCGTCGCTGGCGCAAGAACATCTGGCAGACCATCAAGAGTGGCGAGTGGAAGCGCTTCAAGCAAAGCGTTCGCGCCAGCCAATACGACCTGGTGATCGATGCCCAGGGCCTGCTCAAAAGCGCCTTGCTCACCCGGTATGTGAAAGCACCGGTGGCCGGACTCGATAAAAGTTCGGCGCGCGAGCCCATCGCCGCGCGGTTCTATAACCGACGCCTGGCGGTTGCCCGTGGCCAGCATGCGGTAGAGCGGGTGCGTCAGTTGTTTGCCATTGCCCTGGGTTATGACTTGCCCAAGGGACTGGGCGACTACGGCCTGAGCGTCGAACGCCTGGTGGAACTGCCGCGCAAGAATCCGTACGTGGTGTTCCTGCATGGCACGACATGGGACACCAAGCACTGGCCTGAAGCCTACTGGCGAGAGTTGACCGAGCGGGTCGGGTATCTCGGGGTGGGCGTGAAACTGCCGTGGGGCAACGCGGTGGAGAAAGCCCGCGCCGAGCGCATCGCCGCCGGCTTCAAGCACGCCGAGGTGTTGCCCAAGCTGAATCTGGCCGGGGTTGGCAAGGTGCTGGCCGGCGCACAGGCCTGCGTGGCGGTGGACACCGGCCTTGGTCATCTGGCCGCGGCGCTGGATGTGCCGACGCTGTCGCTGTTCGGCCCGACCAATCCGGGCCTGACCGGCGCCTATGGCAAGTCGCAGATTCACCTGGCCAGCGACTTCCCCTGCGCGCCGTGCCTGCAAAAGAAATGCACTTATCAACCGACGGCCGAAGATGCCCGTCAGTTTGACCTGAAACGCGAGTGGCCATTGTGCTTCACGCGTCTGAACCCCGAGCGTGTCGCGAGCCGACTGAGCACGTTATTACTGGCTGAGGAGCTGCGCTGATGCAATTGGCATTTGTCCTGTACAAGTACTTTCCCTTTGGTGGCCTGCAGCGCGATTTCATGCGAATCGCCCTGGAGTGCCAGAAGCGCGGCCATCAGATCCGCGTCTACACGCTGATCTGGGAAGGCGAGGTGCCGCCGGGTTTCGAAGTGCTGGTGGCGCCGGTCAAGGCCTTCTTCAACCATCGACGCAACGAAAAGCTCAGCGAGTGGATGGAAGCGGACCTGGCCAAGCGTCCGGTGGACCGCCTGATCGGTTTTAACAAGATGCCGGGCCTGGATGTCTACTACGCCGCTGACGGCTGCTTTGAAGACAAGGCGCAGAACCTGCGCAATTCGCTGTACCGGCGCTGGGGTCGCTACCGCCATTTCGCCGAGTACGAGCGTGCGGTGTTCGCCAGGGATGCCAAGACTGAAGTGCTGATGATTTCCGAGGTCCAGCAACCGCTGTTCATCAAGCATTACGATACGCCGCTGGAGCGCTTCCACCTGCTGCCGCCAGGCATCGCCCAGGATCGTCGTCGGCCGGCGGATGCGGACGAGATTCGCGCCGGTTTCCGCGCTGAATTCAACCTGAAGGACGATGACCTGCTGCTGGTGCAGATCGGCTCCGGGTTCAAGACCAAGGGCGTGGATCGCAGTCTCAAGGCCCTGGCGGCGTTGCCCGCTGATCTGAAGAAGCGCACCCGGCTGTTTGTAATTGGCCAGGATGACCCCAAACTGTTCCAGATGCAGAGCGCCACGCTGGGGCTCGGCGACAACGTGACGTTCCTCAAGGGTCGCAGCGATATTCCGCGTTTCCTGTTGGGCGCCGATCTGTTGATCCACCCGGCCTACAACGAAAACACCGGTACCGTGCTGCTCGAAGCACTGGTGGCCGGGTTGCCGGTGCTGGTGAGTGCGGTCTGCGGGTACGCCCATTACATCGCCGAGGCTGACGCGGGCCTGGTGCTGGACGAGCCGTTCGATCAAGCCCAGCTGACACAGTACCTGACCGGCATGTTGAACGACGCTCAAGCAAGGGCGGCCTGGAGCCGCAATGGTGTGGCCTTCGCCGAGACGGCCGACCTCTACAGCATGCCGCAGCACGCGGCGGATGTGATTCTGGCGGAGCACGCTTAAATGAAGTTGATGCTGGCTGAACCGTTCAAGAGCCTCTGGGCCGGACGCGACCCGTTCGCCGAAGTCGAGGGCTTGCAGGGCGAGGTGTACCGAGAGCTCGAAGCTCGCCGTACCCTGCGTACCGAGGTGGGCGGCAACGGATTTTTCGTAAAGATCCACCGTGGCATCGGCTGGGGCGAGATCTTCAAGAACCTGCTCACCGCCAAGCTGCCTGTCCTCGGGGCCGGTCAGGAGTGGAAGGCCATCCAACGCCTGCAGGAAGTCGGCGTGCCGACCATGACTGCCGTCGCTTATGGCGAAAAGGGCAGCAACCCGGCGGACCAGCATTCGTTCATCGTCACCGAGGAGCTGGCGCCGACCGTCAGCCTCGAAGACTTCAGCATCAACTGGATCAAGCAGCCGCCCGCGCCAAAACTCAAGCGCGCGCTGATCGCTGAAGTGGCGCGCATGACCGGCATGATGCACCGTGCCGGGGTCAACCATCGCGACTGTTACATCTGCCATTTCCTGCTGCACACCGACAAACCGGTGACCGCGGACGATTTCAAACTCTCGGTGATTGACCTGCACCGCGCCCAGACCCGTCCGACGATCACCTCGCGCTGGCGCAACAAGGATCTGGCGGCGCTGTATTTTTCCGCCCTGGACATCGGCCTTACCCGGCGCGACAAATTGCGTTTTCTCAAAGGCTACTTCCAGCGGCCGCTGCGCCAGATCCTGGGCGAAGAAGCAGGGCTGTTGAGTTGGCTCGAAGGCAAGGCCAACAAGCTTTACGAGCGCAAACAGCGATACGGAGACGCGCTCTGATGGCAGGTTGGAATCTGGAGCCGGCTTACTGCGATCTGGCAGAAGACTTCGGCACCCTCGATGCCGTGTTTGCACTGCAGGGGGAGCGCCTGACCCGCGATCCGCTGTCGGAGGTCATTCGCGTACAGCGCAATGGCGTCAACTATTACGTCAAGCGCTACGTGGGGGCTGGCAAAGGCTTGCGCCGTTACCTGGGCAAACCACGGGTGAAGATGGAGTGGCAGAACCTCAAGCGCTTCGCCAAGTGGGGCATTCCTACCGCAGAGGTAGTGGCCTGGGGGCTGGAGCGTCGCGGTGCGGCCTATGACCGCGGGGCGATGATCACTCGCGAACTGCCGCGTACAGAAGATTTGTCTGCACTGGCCGAGCGGCACGACGCGAAACTGGCGGACCGCGCCTGGGTCGACAGTATCAGCCAGCAACTGGCCAGTTACACCCGCACGATGCACGAGCATCGCTTTACCCATAACGATTTGAAGTGGCGCAACCTGCTGGTCGACGATCAGGCCCGGCTGTTCCTGATCGACTGTCCCAACGGTGACTTCTGGAGCGGTTTCTGGCTCAAGTACCGAATCACCAAGGACCTGGCCTGCCTGGACAAGGTCGCCAAGTATCAACTGTCGGCTACCCAGCGCCTGCGCTTTTACCTGCAATACCGCCAACGGACCCGGCTCAATGCCGCCGACAAGAAACGTATCCGGCACGTGGTGAGATTTTTCGAGGGACGCGAATGACTGATTTCCTGGCCGCTGAAGACCGTGCGCTGCTTGAGCGTCACGGCCTCGGCAGTTTCGATGCGCTCTGGGCGCGGCAGCTCGATGCCGTGGACGAACCCAACACCCAGCGTGGTGGCTGGAGCAGCGTGTTTCGACTGGATCTGGAAGGTCATGGCTACTACCTCAAGCGCCAGAGCAACTACCAGACGCATACCTTGCACGCGCCGTTTGGCGAGCCGAGTTTTGCCCGGGAGTTTCGCAACATCAGCCGCTACGAAAAGCTCGGCATACCGGCACTCAAGGCGGTGTTCTTCGGTGAGCGCAAGGTGGGCGGCGAAACCCGGGCCATTCTTCTCACGCGTGCCCTGGACGGTTGGGATGATCTGGACTCGCTGTTGCAGCGCTGGGCGGATCTCGGCGAGGCGCATCAGGTGGCCATTCTGCAAGCTTGCGGGCATCTGGCCCAGCGTCTGCACCGCATGCGCCAGGTGCATGGCTGCTTCTACCCCAAGCATATTTTCCTGCGGGCCACCGGCGCCGGCTATGAGGCTCAACTGATCGACCTGGAAAAGACCCGGCACTTGTTGTTCGGGCTGCGTGACCGGGTCAAGGACCTGGAGCCGTTGCTGCGTCGGGCACCCGAGTGGAGTGCAGCGCAATTGCGGGTGCTGCTCGCCGCCTACCTGGATCTACCCCAGGACAGCTCGTTGATCGACACCTGGCTGACGCGCCTGACCGCGCGGCGCAGCCATAAGGAGAAGCGCTGATGCGTTTGTCCGAACTGAAAAATGCTGGCCGTCACCCGAGCCTGCCGCTAAGTCTTTCACTGGCCGATGCTGCCGGGCCGGCGCAGTTGCAGTTGCTGACCCTGTTGCGGGTATTGCCCGGACAGCGTTATGTCGGTGCGGGTGTCTGGCGCGGTCGGCCGGTGCTGGCCAAGTTGTTGGTTGGCAGCAAGGCGGCGCGGCATTTCCAGCGCGAGCTGGACGGCGTGCGATTGCTCGCCGCCCAAGGCCTGACCACACCGGTGCTGTTGGCTGACGGTCTGAAGGAAGGCGAGGGTGGCTGGCTGCTGTTTGAATTCCTTGAGGGCGCCCAGAGCCTCGGAGATGCCTGGCAACAGGTGGAAGGCCTGCCGGTGCTGGCCGATGAACAATCAGCCGTTCTGGCGCAAGCCTTGGGTGCGATCGGTCAAATGCATCGCAAGGGTTTGTGGCAGGAGGACCTGCACTTGGACAACCTGCTGCGTCAGGGCAATCGACTGTACTTGATCGATGGCGCCGGAATCTGCAGTGAAACGGCGGGCCAGCCGCTTTCGCGGCAGAAGGTCCTGGAAAACCTCGGGGTGTTTTTCGCCCAGTTGCCCAAGTCGCTGGAGCCGTTCACCGAAGAATTGCTGGTGTATTACCTGCTGAGCAACGGTGAGCATGCCCTGCCCATGGAGGCGCTGCAGAAGCAGGTCGACAAGGTGCGCAGCTGGCGTCTCAAGGACTTCCTGATCAAGGTCGGTCGCGAATGCACGCTGTTCAGTGTCCAGCGCGGAGCGTTCGGCTTGCGGGCGATTCGCCGCGAAGAAGAAGCTGCGATGCTGCCGGTACTGGCCCGGGCCGATGCCTTGCTGGATCAGGGGCACCTGTACAAGACCGGCGGCGCAGCGAGCGTCGGCAAGGTCGAGGTGGGCGGTCGTGCGCTGGTGATCAAGCGCTACAACATCAAGGGTTTCGCCCACTGGCTCAAGCGCTTCTGGCGCCCGAGCCGTGCCTGGCACTCCTGGCGCGAAGGCAATCGCCTGGCCTTTCTCGGCATCGCAACGCCCAAGCCCCTGGCGGTGCTGGAGAAACGTTTTCTCTGGTTGCGCAGCCGCGCCTACCTGATCACCGAGCATCTGTCGGGCCCAGACATCATCGAGCGTTTCGCGCCATACATTGAGAGCGGCGATGCTCCTGAAGCCGAGTTGCTGGCGCTGGATCACCTGTTCGCCGAATTGATTGGTGAGCGCATCAGCCATGGCGACTTCAAAGGCCACAACCTGTTCTGGCAGCAGGATCGCTGGGCGCTGATCGATCTGGATTCGATGTGCCAGCACGCCTCGCTCGTCAGCTTCGCTCCGGCGTATGCGCGGGATCGGGCGCGGTTCATGCGCAACTGGCCGCAAAGTAGTGCGTTGTATCAGGTCATCGATCAGCGGCTTCCGAAAGACGCCTCCAGCGCTGTCTGAGTCCCGCCCGAGATTTGCGGACAAGTTCATGTGAACGGTCCTACAGGATCTTGGGAAGCCATGAACTGTGGCCCGAATGACCACGATGCTAGTTTGCCTGACGTTCACGGAGGGTAAGCTTTGACGATCAAAAAGATAGTCACATCAGGTGTGGTCTCACTGGCTTTGACGGGGTGCGGGACCGTTTCATCGGTATTGCAGGATGACACCAGCGCGGCCCAGGGGCTTCGCAAGCAAAAAACCTACTGTCAGTCCATCCCGCGGATCTACAGCGGCCTGGCCTACGATTTTTGTGTATTGAATGCGCCGCCCGATCCTACGGGTATCCTCGCAGCGGCCGTTTTGGTGGACCTGGTTTTCTCCGGCGCCCTGGACACCGTCGTCCTGCCGTATACGGTTTACCGGCAGGGGGTTGATGGAAACATCCTGGTTTACTGGCGGCCAGCACGTGGATAGACAGTACCCGGGACTCTCCCGAAACGCTCGCGGCTTGCCTCTAGAGGCTTGCTGCTGCTTTTAAGCTATAATCCCGCCCTTTAGCTGTCTCTCGCCCCTTGCGAGGGCACATTCATTTTGAGGCGCATTGCGCCTGCACGCAGACTAAAGAGGCTAGACCCCTGTGGCATTGACGATTCTTGGCCTGTCCGGCGCCCTTAGCCATGATCCTTCCGCAGCCTTGTACATCGACGGCAAGCTGATCGCGGCGGCGGAAGAAGAGCGCTTCGTACGCGATAAACATGCAAAGAACCGCATGCCCTACGAATCGGCGAAGTTCTGCCTGGAACAGGCCGGCATCAAGCCTTCCGACGTAGACGTGGTAGCGATTCCATTCGCACCGATCAGCCTGTTCGGCAAGGCCCGCTGGCAGTACGCCAAGCGTTACTGGTACGCCCCGGACCGCGCACTCGACGCGATCCTGATGGGCAACCGTCGCTACAAGCGCTATCGCAACAAGATCGTCTGGTGCCTGGAGCAACTGGGTTTCGATCCGAAGAAGATCAAGATCGAGCCGGTCGAACACCACCTGGCCCACGCCTCCAGTGCCTACCACTGCTCCGGTTTCAAGGAGAAGACCGCGATCCTCGGGATCGACGGCAAGGGCGAGTACGCCACGACCTTCTTCGGTTATGGCGAAAACGGCAAGATCCACAAGATCAAGGAATTCTTCGATCCGGACTCCCTGGGCGGCCTGTACGGCGCGATCACCGAGTTCCTCGGTTTCGATATGCTCGACGGTGAGTTCAAGGTCATGGGCATGGCGCCGTATGGCGACGCGAGCAAATACGATTTCTCGCGCCTGGCTTCGTTCGAAAACGGCGAGTTGGTCATCAACACCGACTACGCCAACGTCATCGGCCTGCGTCGCTACAAAGAGAAGGGCAAGGGCTACTACTTCTCGCCGAAGCTGATCGAGTGGCTGGGTCCCAAGCGCGAAGGCGACATCGCCGACGAGCCGTACATCCACTACGCCGCGAGCATCCAGGCGCTGTTCGAAAAGATTTCGCTGCAGATGATCGACCACTACCTGGGCGACGTGCTCAAGGAAACCGGCAAGCTGGCCTACGCCGGCGGCTGTGCGTTGAACGTCAAGCTGAACCAGAAAATCATCGCCCGCGACGACGTCAAGGAGCTGTTCGTTCAGCCTGCCTCTGGCGACGCCGGTACAGCGGTGGGTGCGGCAGCCTATGTGTCCCACGCCCGTGGCGTACCGGTCGAGAAGATGGAACACGTCTACCTCGGCCCGTCGTACAGCAACGAAGACGTGATCGCGGCCTGTGCCCGTCACGAGAACAAGCCCGCGTGGCGCAAGCTCGACAACATGCCGGAGCAGATCGCCAAGATCATGGTCGATGGCAACCCGGTGGCCTGGTTCCAGGGCCGCATGGAGTTCGGTCCGCGCGCACTGGGCGGTCGCTCGATCATCGGTTGCCCGAGCATTCCCGGCGTAGCTGACCGCATCAACCACCAGATCAAGTTCCGCGAGCGCTGGAGGCCTTTCTGCCCGTCGATGCTCGACACTGTGGCGCCGCAGATGATCAAGATCGATCACCCGGCGCCGTTCATGACCTTCACCTTCGAAGTGGCGGAAGAATGGAAAACCCGCGTGCCGGAAGTGGTCCACGAGGACGGCACTTCCCGCGCCCAGGTGCTCAAGCGCGAATACAACCCGCGCTACTACGACATGATGAAGGCGCTGGAAGTACTCACCGGCAACGGCGTGTCGCTGAACACTTCGCTCAACCGTCGTGGCGAACCGATGATTTGCTCCCCGACGGACGCCTTGAACATGTTCTTCGGTTCCGATCTACAGTATCTGATCATGGAAGATATCCTGGTGGTCAAAGAGGGCGCGGACACCTATGACACGCTCGGCTGAACGCCATGTGTTGCAGTTCTGCCACGGCTATGACGGGCCGTTCCTGGACTGCGCCCGGCAGTACGCCAGCCTGTTCGCGGGGACCGGTTATCGGGTGACTACGGTGTTTCTGACCGGGGTCGCCGATGCCGAGGTTGCTGCAGGTTGCGCCAGCGATGAAGTGTTGTTCATGGAATACAGCTCCAAGGCCATTCGTGGCCTGAAGCTGGGTGCCATCGGCGATCTGCGCAAGATCGCCGCGTCGCGCAATTTCAGTTTCTGCATCGCCCATCGCTTCAAGCCGATCTACATCGCCTTGCTCGGCACCTCGTTGCCGGTAATTGGCGTGCACCATGCGTTTGACGATTACAAGCGCGGCACACGCAAACTCTTCGCGCATGTTTTCCGCAAGCGCCTGAGCCTGCTCGGGGTGTCCGATGCGGTGCGCGATGACATGCGCCAATGCCTGCCGAAGTGGCCGGCGGCGCGGATCCAGACGCTGTATAACCGGATCGATGTGCCTGCTTTGCAGGCGAGCCAGCTGTCGGTTCGCGAGGCGCGCGAGACCCTCGGCCTGTCGGCGGATGCCTGGATTGTCGGCAACGTCGGTCGTCTGCATCCGGACAAGGACCAGGCGACGTTGCTGGACGGTTTTGCCGTGGCGCTGCCCGGTTTGCCGGCCAACAGCCAGATGGTGATTCTCGGTAGCGGGCGTCTGGAGCAGGATCTCAAGGCCCAGGCTCGCGAATTGGGGATTGGCAATCGGGTGCTGTTCCTCGGTCAGGTCCCTGAGGCCCGGCGGTATTTCAGCGCTTTCGATGTGTTTGCCCTGAGTTCCGACCATGAACCATTCGGCATGGTGCTGCTCGAAGCCATGGCGGCGGGCGTGCCGTTGCTCGCAACGGCCTGTGGCGGAGCGAAGGAAGTGGTCGAAGGCGTGGGCATCCTGTTCCCGCTGGGCGATGCCGAGCACCTGGCCCAAGGCCTGCAGCACCTGGCCGCAATGGACGAGCAGCAACGTCGCCAGTGCGCCGAGCTGATGCTCGAGCGCCTGCGTGAACGTTTCTCAGACCGCGCGGTGCGCGATGTTTTCTGGCATTTGCCGCACGTTACCGAACTGGCACAGAGGGGCTGATGCTCAACCGATTTCAAGGCTGGCGTGAACGTGGCTGGTCGCTATCCGATGCCACGACCTATGCCGAGACCTGGCAGCGTTATGGCGGCAGTGTCGCCACTCACCCTCTGGTAGTCGACCGCCTGGCGCAGCTGGCCGGTATCCCGGTGCGATACCTGGCCTGGGAGCAGGACGGCGAAATCAAGGCTGCGATCCCGACCTGGGGGCGCGACCTCGCCTTGTCCAAGGACGTGCTCAAGCGTAACGGCAAGAAGGGCTTGTTCGACCTTGGCAATGCCGAGATCATCCTGCCGGCTGCAGCGGATGCCCAGGCACCTTTGCGCCATCGCGGGCGTTACCTGTCGGCGCTCAACGAAAACCGTTTCACCGGCATCAGGCTGCAGGCCGAACAGCTGGCCATGGCCCGCACGCCCGAAGAGTTGTCGAAGAAGTTTCGCTATAACCAGCGCCGCGAACTCAGGTTGCTGGAAGAGGCCGGTGGCGTCGTACGACCGGTCTGCGAGTTTTCCAGCCAGGAGCTGGGGGCGATCTATTGTGATCTGTTCCAGCGCCGCTGGGGGTTTGCGGCGACCGGTGCCGAGCGCATGGCCGAGGTCATCGAGTTGTTGCGCGAGTTGCTGATCGGTTCGGTGATTTTCCTCAATGATGCGCCCATTGCCATTCAACTGGTGTATCGCGTCGAGACTCCGCAATGGATCAGCGTCGAATACATCAATGGCGGTGTCGATCCCGAAACCCGCGAGTTCAGCCCCGGTAGTGTGCTGAGTTTTCTCAACACCCAAAGCGCCTGGGAGCACGCCAGGGCACTGGACAAGCCCTTGCGCTTTTCCTTTGGCCGCGCCGACCGGGAATACAAGGATCGCTGGTGCAACCCTGTGCCGGTCTACACCGTATGAGTAAAGCCATGAGCCGCAAACAGCAATTGCTCAAGCGCCACCGGCGCAACAAACGCATCGGTCTGCTGGTCGCGCTGGTGCTATTGGTCCTTTGCGGCATCCTGGTGGCGTGGTGGCTGCCGCTGGTGCTTGCGTTGGTGGGCTGGATGGCCCACGAAGCCTGGTTTGCCGATCACCTGTTCTATTCGCCAAAAGACGACTATCAGTACACCTTTGCACCCTACACCCCGCAGCCCAAAGTGCACTTGAGCGGGGAGCACCTACGCCTGGATGAGGGGGTGATGCTGGTCGACGACGCGACGCTGGTGCTGGCCCTGAAGGTAAAAAGCACGTGGCTGGGACGCTTCTTCGATCCTGTGGTCGAGTTGGAAGGTGGCGACAATCCTGACCGGCAGACCTTCGAGCGGGGTGTGAATGGCCTGCGTTACCTCAACCTCAGTGGTCAGGCCCAGGTGCTCTCGCGTGGTGATTTGCGTCTGCGCGGGCGTTTCTGCCGACTGCTGGGCGAGCCGGTCTTGTGGGCATTCGAGCACCCGGACTTTCGCCGCCAACGGGTCATGGTCATTGCCCCGCATGCCGATGATGCCGAGCTGGCGGCCTACGGGTTGTACAGCCAGGCGGACGAGACCTGGATCGTGACGCTCACCGCTGGTGAAATCGAAGCCGAACATTATCAGCGCATGGGCATGAACAAGGTCGAGGCGGCGCGCCTGAAAGGCCGGTTGCGCGCCTGGGACAGCATTGCCGTGCCGCGCTGGGCCGGCGTCCCGCAAGCCCATTGCGTGCAGTTGGGTTATTTCTGCCTGCAACTGGCAGCCATGCAGGCATCGCCCGCCAAGCCGATAGGCTCGCGAGAAGCGGATTTGAGCGACACCCGGTTGTTTCGCCAATTGAACCCGTTTGGCCTGCCGGGCGATGTTGACGGCGCGCCAACCTGGAACAACCTGCTGGCGGATCTGCAGGCCCTGCTGCTGCGGGCTCGACCTGAGGTGATCGTGTTGCCGCACCCGACCCTCGACCCGCACCCCGATCACATTTGTGCGCAGGCCGCGGTGCTCGAAGCGCTCAAAGGTCTTGATTGGCAACCGACGTTGTTGGGGTATGCCAATCACCTGCACGACAACGATCGCTGGCCCATGGGGGACACCGGAGCCGGTATTGCCCTACCTCCCGGCTTCGATCTCGGCCAGCAGATGCATCCCTACTGCCTGCAGCTTTCCCTGGCGCAGCAGCGTGACAAGGCCATGGCATTGGCAATGATGCACGACCTGCAACCACCGGCACCCTTCAAGCGTCGCCTGCGGCGCGGATTGCAGCGGTTGCTGGCGGGTCGGGTCGGTTCGCGATACGGCGAAAATGAGTTTTTTCGCAAGGCTGTGCGGCGCCAGGAACTGTTCTGGCGTTTGTAAGGTGTCATGGGCCTGAAGGTCGGCTGCCTGAAGGCGGATTCGGATTCAGGTGTTGCTCCATTTGCCTGTTGTGGCAAGGAAGACGATGAAAGTTCTATTTCTGGTGCAGAAAGATCAGCGGGCCATTCTGGACCGTCTGTACGACGGCGTGGCGGCTCATTGCGAGTGCGACCTGCGGTGGTTGAGCAGCAAGGAACAGCGCAACCTGCGCAGTTATTTCCGGCGTGAAGTCGATGTGTCGCGCTACGACCGGATCGTGTTTTTCCTGCGCTTCAAGCAGGAGATCCGCCAGGTTGGATTTATCCGCACGATTCCCAACCTGGTCATTCTCGAACACGATGCCTACCAGAACTACATTCCTTGCAAGTACACCGGCAAGTTCAGCGCGCACTACCGTCGCCTGCCGTGGGCGCGGGTCATCAGTTCCGGTTTCGTTGTCACCGAACGCCTGCGTGCAGAAGGTTTCGATGCGGTGTTCGTGCCCAAGGGCTATGACCAGACGCAGCTTGAGGATCAGGGGCGCGAGCGCGATATCGAGCTGGCGTTCGTCGGCAGTACCAACAGCGTTGCCTACAGTGGCCGCAAGGCCCTGCTCGATGAGCTGGGCCGCGTCGAGCCCCTGGTGGTGACTCGCACGAAATCCGGCGAGGAGTACCGCGACACGCTCAACCGCATTCGCTTTTTCGTCAGTGCCGACGTCGGCATGGGCGAATTCATGATCAAGAATTTCGAGGCCATGGCCTGTGGCTGTGTATTGCTGGCCTTTGATCAGGGCGCTGCGGAAAGCCAGGCGCTGGGTTTGCAGGACATGCACAACGTGGTGTTCTACCAGGACATTGCGCAGCTTCAGGAGAAGTTGGCCAGATTGCGCAGCGACCCACAACTGGCGCAGGGCATCGCTCGCAATGGTCGGGAGCTGGCGGTCAGCCAGTTCAGCTTTGCACGCATTGGCCAACGTATCGTTGAAGAACTTGAGCCTGCACTGCGCACTCGCGCGCCGTTGAGTCTGCTGGAAAGAATTCGACTCAATTTGGGCGTTTGACAAGTGTTGGCCAGCCATCGATATTGCTGGCCACTTCTACTTTATTGAGACAGCCGTGCATTTTTCCCGCGAGAGTGACATCACGCTAGTGGTCACAAGCTGTGGTCGCCTGGATCTGCTCAAGACCACACTCGAGAGCTTCGACCGATTCAATACGGCCCCGATCCGCGAAGTGTTCATCACTGAGGATGCAGGTGACGAAGGTGTTCACTCGGTCATTCCAACCCACTGGAAGGACCACTGCACGGTGTTCGTCAATCGGCCCAAACTGGGTCAACTGGCGTCGATCGACCTGGCGTACGAACATGTCGGCACGAGCTACATCTTCCATTGCGAGGATGACTGGGAATTCTATCGCCCAGGGTTTGTGGAAGACTCCATGACCATTCTCCAATCCCGCCCGGAAATCCTGCAAATATGGTTGCGTAGCTATACTCATGATCTGCGGGTTCACAGTCCCTATATTCATCTGGGACCCCGTGAGGTCGTCGGTGGAGTGGCTTGCCATCCATTGATTTCCGACAAGCCGCAGTGGCAGGGGTTCTCGCTGAACCCGGGCCTGCGCCGGGTAAAGGAATATCGATTGTGCGCGCCCTTTTCCGGGCACACTGGCGAGAAAGCGCTGTCACAGCGATACGCACAGTTGAATCTGGCTGCCCTGACGCTTGAAGCGGACGCAGTCATGCACACCGGGTTTGGCCTGCACGTGCAAACGCCTGTCGAGCGACAGCGCAAAGCGCGTCGCAGTCGACGCGAACAGGTCAAGTTCGTATTGTTTTTGTTGTTGGGAGTCTGCATTGGCTGGACCATCAAGTAGCGACACCGCAGCGTATCCCCATAACCTTCCGTATTGGCTGCTTGCCCTATGAGTATTCTCAACGTGATGTGGGTCGGTGGAGCTCCGTTTGCCTCGATCCACAAGGTGCATCAGCAGATACTGTCTCAGGCCTTGCCCTCGGCCCCGGTGAAAACCTGGTTGCTTCAGGGAGGCGCCGCCGAATGTGGCGTGAACATCGGTGAGATACGGGAATGGGGGCTGTCTTCTGCACGTTTGAAAGGACGGCATTTCTGGCGATTGACCAAACCCTGGATGCGAGCCCGGTTTCACCGCGCCCTCCAGGACAGCGATGCGCGTCTGCTATTGCTTGACGGGTTGGGGGTTGCGCGCACGCTGTTGCCGATACTCAAGTCATTGCCGCATATCCGTGTTGTGGTGATTTTTCATGGGGCGACGCGACTGCATGCGGATGACCGAGTGCTCTTTCAACAGCTGCCGGCTTCCCAGCTGGCATTGGCTGCAGTGTCGAACACCCTCGCAGCTTCACTGAGCAGTGACTTGCACATACCGGTCGTGACCTTGCGCAGTGCCTTTGAGCCTGCCGCTTTCCGTAGCGCTTTGCTTCCTCGGGAGGAGGCGCGGACCCGATTGGGCCTGCCTGCGGATGGTGGCCCGGTATTGGGAGCGGTGGGGCGCCTGGTTTCGGAAAAAGGCTTCAACTGCCTGCTCGACGCTTTTGCGCAGGCATTGCAGGAGCGCGCCGACATGAGACTGGTCATCCTCGGGGAGGGAAGCTCTCGTGCCAGGCTGCAAGCACGTATCGATGAGTTGGAACTACGCGGCAAAGTCTTGCTGCCGGGCCATCTCGACGATGCGGCGCGTCTTTATCGTGCGTTCGACTGGGTCGCGATTCCGTCGCGGGAGGAAGGTTTGGGGCTGATCATGCAGGAAGCAGTCATGGCTGGCGTTCCGGTGCTATCCAGTGACCTGGCGGTATTTCGCGAACAGTTGGCCGATAGCGGCTGGTACGCCCCGGTTGATGATGTGAACGCCTGGAGTGACGCGATCTTGCGAGCGTTCAGCGTTTGCGCCGAAGCGGTCGCCGCGGATCAGTTTCAGGCCTTAGGGCCGGACCAAGCCTGGCAGAGCTTCAGCCAGACTGCCCGTGCGCTACTTTCATGAGGGCAGCACTGCCTGCTCCAATGCTTGCATCGGAAAGGTGTCGTTCAGGTTCTCGCGCGCAATATAGCGCGCGAAGTGTTGCAGGTTGCGTTTGATCAGATGCCGAGGCAAGGGGGCTCGCAGGAAGCGCATGTCAGCCACATCAATCAGGCCCATTTGATTGTCGGGCGTGATCACGATGTTGCCCAGGTGCAGTGACCGGAAGTAAATCCCCGATTGATGAAGTCGGCGTATCAGTCCGGCCAGCTCAGGCAAGGCTTGCGGCCAGTTGAAACCGTCTTTGCTGGCGATCTGGCGCAGGGTCTCGCCTGGCAGTGGCTGGTACAGAACGGCTGTCATGCCGGGCGCCTGCAGTCGGTAATACTGCAGGACCTGCAAGGTCGGAACGCCGAGCTTTTGCAGCTCTACGGCATTGTCGATGAAGCGTTTCGAGTAAGGCCGGAACAGGGCGGATGAAAAAATACGCTTGCGACGAAATAGTTTAAGGATATTCCCATCTTGCAACAGGTAGACTTTTGGCCCGTAACTATCGGCCTCCAGTACTTTGGCACCGTCAATCATTTGATTTAGGGCGGCTTGAGGGAGCCGGGAACATTGCATCGTAGAAAGCCTTGTTGGAAGAACGGGGCGTCATGGCGGGCAATGATGCCGAAAAAATTCAGCTTTAACCATGTCGGGTTGGGTGAGCGAACGCTTACAGGAGCAATTTGATGCAAGAAACTCGTTGGGCGCAAGCATGGATGGCAACAGGTCTTTTGTGGTTTTTGTTGGCCATCGCCATTGCGCCTACCAACAAGCTCTATCAGCAAGGCTTGGTGGTGTTTCTCTGGTTGCCTGCAATCATGCTCTGCTGGCCCGCACGGGCCCGGCTTCGGGAATTGTTCCATGACCAGCGCTGGATCTACCTGCCGATGCTTGGGTTGGTGATCTGGTCACTGCTCAGTCTTTCATGGTCGAACGCGCCTGATCTGGAACGAGCGGCCAAGCGCGTGCTGTACATCGTGGTGTTCCTGTTGTTTTTTCCGATTTTCGCCAATGCCCGACCTGAGCGCGTGATCCGCGTCATGCAATGGGGGGGGGTAGGACTGGCTGTCACCGCGCTGGTGGCGATCGTCAAATTTTATGGAATGCATGGCAACGTCTGGAGTTCTCGCGTGGAAGGGCTGGGTGAATTGGCCCATCCGATTCTGGGCGGCTACGTCATCGGGCTGGCAGCAGTGTGGCTGGTGCTCTGGACGCCGCGTACAGGTGTGATGCAGGTGGTCTGTGCTGTTGCGTTGGGCTTTCTGGGTGTCTTCGTTCTGCTCAGCCAGAGTCGAGGTGCTGCCTTGGCATTGTTTCTCACGATACTGGCCATGCCGATCTGGTGCGGTGACCGGCGCAGTCGCATCGTCGCGGCGCTCGCGCTGATCGTCGCCATGCTGGCGTTCTGGCTTTTCGAGTCCCTGGTCCTGGCGCGCGGCGCTTCCTATCGCCCGCAGATCATGATGGCCAGTTTGCAAATGATCGCTGAGCACCCATGGCGGGGCCTGGGCCTTGGCAGTAACTACAGGGTGTTCGCCGATGGGCAGTCCTTTGATCACGCCCATAACCTGTTTACCCATGTGGCCATCGAATTGGGTCTGCCAGGGTTGTTGTTGTGGGCGGCGACCTGGATCGCAGTCCTGCGCGAGGCCTGGAAGGTTCGGGAAACACTCTATGCCAAGGGGATCATCGGCATATGGTTATTCTCTACCCTGGCGATGCAATTCGATGCCGCCAGCCTGAACGGGACACCGAGGGCTGAATGGTTTATCAGCTGGTTGCCCATTGGCCTGGCCAGTGTTTTGGTATGGGCGCGGGCCAATCCCGACGCTTGTGATAAAATTTCGCGTTCTTCCTAACCAGTGAGCTCTACGATGAGTGACGCACCGCCCAAAGCGGGACAGGACTCCAGCCTGAAAATCTATTTTCGGCTGTTGGGGTATGTAAAACCTTATCTCGGTCTTTTCTTGCTGAGTATCGTGGGCTTCGTGATCTTCGCCTCCACACAGCCGATGCTGGCGGGGATTCTCAAGTATTTCGTCGATGGCCTGAGCAATCCTGAAGCGGTGCTCTTCCCTGACGTCCCCTATCTGAAGGACTTGCAACTGCTGATGGCCGTGCCATTGCTGATCATCCTGATCGCGGCGTGGCAAGGCCTGGGCTCCTTCCTCGGCAACTATTACCTGGCGAAGGTTTCGTTGGGGTTGGTGCATGACCTGCGCGTCGAGTTGTTCAATAAATTGCTGGTCCTGCCAAACCGTTATTTCGATACCCATAATTCCGGGCATCTGATCTCGCGTATCACGTTCAACGTGACCATGGTTACCGGTGCCGCTACCGATGCCATCAAGGTAGTGATCCGCGAAGGCCTGACGGTGGTCTTCCTGTTTGCCTACCTGCTGTGGATGAACTGGAAACTGACCATCGTGATGCTGGCCATCCTGCCGCTGATTGCGCTGATGGTGGGTAACACCAGCAAGAAATTCCGCAAGCAGAGCAAGAAGATCCAGGTGGCCATGGGCGATGTGACCCATGTGGCGTCCGAGACCATCCAGGGTTATCGCGTGGTGCGCAGCTTCGGTGGCGAGAGCTACGAAGAGCGGCGCTTTGCCGAAGCCAGCCAGGGCAATACCGACAAGCAATTGCGCATGACCAAGACCGGGGCGGTCTACACGCCGATGTTGCAGCTGGTGATCTACACCGCCATGGCCGTATTGATGTTCCTGGTGCTGTTCCTGCGTGGTGATGCAACTGCCGGTGACCTGGTGGCCTACATCACTGCGGCGGGTCTGCTGCCCAAGCCGATCCGGCAGTTGTCGGAAGTCAGCTCGACCATTCAGAAAGGTGTCGCCGGTGCCGAAAGCATTTTCGAGCAACTGGACGTCGAGCCGGAAGTCGACCTCGGTACCGTTGAGCGCGACCGCGTCAACGGCTACCTGGAGGTGCGCAACCTGAGCTTTACCTATCCTGGCACAGAGCGAGAAGTGCTGAAGAACATCAGCTTCACTGCAGCGCCGGGGCAGATGATCGCTCTGGTTGGCCGCTCTGGCAGTGGCAAATCGACACTCGCCAGCCTGATTCCGCGCTTCTACCATCATGACGTCGGCGAGATCCTGCTCGATGATGTTGAAATCGAAGACTATCGCCTGCGCAATCTGCGTCGGCACGTAGCGCAAGTCACACAGCATGTGACCCTGTTCAACGACACCATCGCCAACAATATCGCCTACGGTGATCTGGCCGGCGCACCTCGCGCCGACATTGAAAAGGCTGCTGCGGACGCCTATGCAATGGACTTCGTCGCGCAGATGCCGCAAGGCCTGGATACTCAGGTCGGGGAGAACGGCGTACTGCTGTCCGGCGGTCAGCGCCAGCGCCTGGCGATTGCCCGGGCCTTGCTGAAAAATGCGCCGTTACTGATTCTCGACGAAGCAACCTCGGCACTCGATACCGAGTCCGAGCGTCACATTCAGGCAGCGCTGGATCAAGTCATGAAAGGTCGTACCACGCTGGTCATCGCTCACCGGTTGTCGACTATCGAAAAGGCTGACCTGATTCTGGTGATGGATCACGGCGAAATCGTCGAGCGTGGCACCCACACGCAACTGCTGGCGCAAAATGGCTACTATTCACGCCTGCATGCGATGGGGCTCGATTCTCCGGCCGAAGACATCGCCTGATACCGACTTCAGGGTGGGCATGGCTCACCCTGATGCTCTTGCGGCGTGCAATGCGCCGACCAGTATCCGCGCGCTGTTCTTGCTCATTAATTGATCAAAAAGCCTTGCGGCAAGATCCCGTTGCAGCCGTCACACAAGCCTGTGCCCACCCTGTGTTAATATCGCGCCCCTGTTCATTTTGTATGTGGGTTGCTCCATGAAGTTGTCCATGCCGCGATTCGATCAAGCCCCTGTCTTGGTGGTCGGCGATGTCATGCTCGACCGTTACTGGCATGGTGGTACCTCACGGATTTCCCCTGAGGCGCCAGTACCGGTAGTCAAGGTCGAACACATCGAGGACCGCCCGGGCGGTGCCGCCAACGTTGCGTTGAACATTGCCGCCCTTGGCGCGCCGGCCTCGCTGGTCGGCGTGACCGGCGACGATGAAGCCGCCGACAGTCTGGTCAATAGCCTCAAGGGTGCCGGTGTGCGCGCGTTGTTTCAGCGCATTGCCCACCAGCCGACCATCGTCAAGCTGCGGGTCATGAGTCGTCACCAGCAACTGTTGCGGATCGACTTCGAAGAACCGTTCGCCACTGACTCCCTGGCGTTGTCCGTACAAGTCGACGAACTGCTCGAAGGCATCAAGGTGCTGGTACTGTCCGACTACGGCAAAGGCGCGCTGAAAAACCATCAGGTGTTGATCCAGGCCGCCCGTGCCCGTGGCATTCCGGTGCTGGCCGATCCCAAGGGCAAGGATTTCTCCATTTATCGTGGTGCGAGCCTGATCACGCCGAACCTCAGCGAATTCGAAACCATCGTTGGTGGTTGCGCCGATGAGCACGAGTTGGTCAGCAAAGGCGCGCAGCTGATGCAAGACCTGGACCTCGGCGCCTTGCTGGTGACCCGTGGTGAACATGGCATGACCTTGCTGCGCCCCGATCATCCGGCATTGCACCTGCCGGCTCGCGCCCGTGAAGTGTTCGACGTGACCGGTGCTGGCGATACGGTAATTTCCACCCTGGCAGCGGCGATTGCCGCGGGTGAAGAGCTGCCGCACGCGGTGGGCCTGGCTAACCTGGCGGCAGGCATCGTGGTTGGCAAGCTCGGTACGGCGGCCATCAGCGCGCCGGAACTGCGTCGGGCTATCCAGCGTGAAGAAGGCTCCGAGCGCGGCGTGCTGGGCCTGGAACAGCTATTGCTGGCAGTCGATGATGCGCGTGCGCATAACGAGAAGATCGTCTTCACCAACGGCTGCTTCGACATCCTGCATGCCGGGCACGTGACGTACCTGGAGCAGGCACGGGCTCAAGGCGATCGCCTGATCGTTGCAGTCAATGACGATGCCTCGGTCAGCCGCCTGAAAGGGCCTGGCCGTCCGATCAACAGTGTCGATCGGCGCATGGCGGTGTTGGCAGGTCTGGGCGCGGTCGACTGGGTGATCAGTTTCGCTGAGGGCACACCGGAGAACCTGCTGCGCGAGGTCAAGCCGGACGTGCTGGTCAAGGGTGGGGACTACGGGATTGACCAGGTGGTCGGCGCGGACATCGTTACCGCCTACGGCGGCACCGTGAAAGTGCTGGGGCTGGTGGAAAATAGCTCCACCACCGCCATTGTCGAGAAGATCCGCAAGTCAGAATAAAGCCCTTGTAGGAGCGAGCTCGCTCGCGATGGACGTTAACGATAACGCGGGCTACCTGATTCAACGCGGTGCCCCTACTTCCATCGCGAGCAAGCTCGCTCCTACAAGGCACGCGGTACGATCTTCTTGAGCAGTTGCCTGGCCTTGCCACGCAATCGCGCCAATCCCGAAGCCTTCCCCGGCGGCGTCAAACCCTGCTGCCGCACCCAGTCCTTCCAGCGAATCCGCTCATCGTTCACCAGCCAGCCTTCCTGTCGGGCAAAGCTTTCGGCCAGGTACAGTCCACGTGTGCTCGCCGGGTGCAGTTGATCCTTTTTCAAGGTGTAGAGCTCGGCCAGGGGGTGGCCGTCCTTCAAAGGCATCAGGTACAGGTCGGGACGTTTGCGATCCAGACGGGCTACCAATTGATCGCCTTCCAGGCGTTCGTCGACGTGAAACAGGCTCAGGGATTTGGCTTCCTTGGGCACCTCCAGGCGCAAGTCGTAAATCAACTGTAGCGATGCGGTCGGCAAGTGCACGTAAGCCCGTGGTCGTTCGATCAATGGCAGGTTGGCGCATCGCACCGGGCGCGCCGATCCGGACAACGGTGACAGGCGAAACGGCAGGGCTTCGCGATAGTGCAGGGCGCTCGAGTAGGGCGCGGGTAGCCAGGTGTCATTGAAGCGCCCGCCGAGCCAGCCTTCCGGGGTTTCCAGCAGGCATTCCTCGGCAATTTCCTGGATGGCCGTGTGCAACGGCAGATTCAGCTCATGGGCCGGCACGTAGCCGGAAATCAGTTTGAGCACCACGTCACCGCGGTCCTGCCGCCGTTGGCGCACCAGCACCCAGTAATCGCGATTCTGCCAATGCAGTGTCAGGCGTACCGAAACCCCGAGGTTGGCCAACTCAAGGGAAAACCGTTGCGAATCGGCGACGGTCACCGGACGCCGACGTTGCAGGATCTGAGAGAAATTCAACGGCCTCCCGACGCTCTGATAACTCAAGCCTTCGGGAGTCGCTTCGACGAATAACGGCAGGGTCTTGAAGTTGCTCGGGTTCTTTCTGATGAGCGTACGCGGCATGTCGGCTCCTGCTTTAGGCCGCGTGAGGCGGCATCAGTTGCTACGTAGGACCTGGGCAACGGTCGCCACGTTATGGGCGAGGTGCAGCGGATTGATCGTTCCGACAATAGCACTGGCCACACCGGGATGTTCGAACAACAACTCGAAACTGGCGCGCACCGGGTCCACGCCTGGACTCAGGCACACATGACCGCTGGCGAGGGCTTTTTTGACCAGAATGGCCTTGCCGTGAGCAGCAGCATAGTCAATGACCGCCTTTTCGCTTTGCTCGTTCAGATTGTAGGTGACCATGGCGCAATCACCTTGCTCCAGCGCCTTCAAGCCGCCTTCGACGGTTTTGCCAGAAAAGCCGAAGCCGCGAATCTTGCCTTCGGCCTTGAGCGCGGCAAGCGTTGCATAGACTTCGCAGTCGTTGAGGATCGCCAGGTCGTTGCCGTCAGAGTGCACCAGCACCAGGTCGATAAAATCAGTTTCAAGACGTCGCAGGCTGCGCTCCACCGAGAGGCGGGTGTGCGCGGCACTGAAATCGTGGCGGGACAGCCCGTCGGCGAACTCTTCGCCGACCTTGCTGACGATCACCCAATCCTGACGCTGGCCCCGCAGCAGCGGGCCGAGGCGCTCTTCGCTGCGACCATAGGCCGGCGCAGTGTCGATCAGGTTGATGCCCATATCACGCGCGAGTTTGAGCAGCATGCGCGCTTCGTCATCATCGGGGATCTTGAACCCGCTAGGGTACTTCACCCCTTGATCGCGGCCGAGTTTTACCGTGCCCAGGCCCAGTGGCGATACCGTCAGGCCAGTGCTGCCCAAGGGGCGGTGAAGGTCGTGCAAAGTTGGTTGGCTCATGGCAGCAGTTGCTCCCAGGCCGGGACGCCCATTGGCGGTTTTGGCAGCGGCGGCAACGCGCTGGCCGGACCTGGTTGAATGCCATCGCGCGCAAGGCTGGCGATCACCCGGTCGGCGAAGTCCGGCGCCAGTGCCAGTTTGGTTGGCCAGCCCACCACCAGGCGACCTTCCTCGGCAACAAAAGCATTGTCGGGACGGGTCAGCCCCGATTGCAATGGCTCCGCGCGGTCAACGCGCAAGGTTGCCCATTGCACGGTGCTGAGGTCGATCCATGGCAATAACTGGCCAAGTTCTTTCTGCGCAGTAGCGATCTGTTCGGCGGGCTCTCGGGCCACGCCCTCGGCTTCGGCGATATCGCCGCCCAGGTACCAGACCCACTGACCATCGGCCGCCGGGTGCGTGGTCACGGTAATGCGTGGTTTGGTTCCGCCGCCCAGGCAATGGGCGTACAGCGGTTTGAGGCTTGGGCCTTTGGCGATGATCATGTGCAGCGGGCGCCGTTGCATGGCGGGCTGAGTCAGCCCCAATGCTTCGAGCAACGCCGCCGTTCCGCCACCGGCGCTCAAGACGATGCGTTGGGCGCGAATCTCGCGTTCGTCGACCTTCAGGCCGACCAGCACACCACCCTCCAGCAGCGGCTCGATCTTCTGACCGGCGAGCAGGCCGTCACCCGCGAGGTCAGCCAGGCGCTGGATCAGGCTCGGTACATCGATCACCAGTTCCGCCAAGCGATAGACCTTGCCCTTGAAGCGCTTGTCTTGCAGGGCGGGAGGCAGTTGGTCGCCCTTGACTTGATCGACGCGACCGCGCACGGCTTTGCTGGCGAAGAAGCTGGTGAGGTTGCCGGCGATCGTCCCCGGGGACCAGAGGTAGTGAGCCTCGGACAGCAGGCGCACGCCCGACAGGTCGAGTTCGCCATTCCCGTCCAGGGCTTCACGCCAGCGCCGCGGCATGTCGGCGATGGCTTCCGAAGCGCCGGTCAGGGCGCCATGCAGTGCGTACTTGGCGCCGCCATGGATGATGCCCTGGGACTTCACACTCTGCCCGCCGCCGAGGCTGGCGCTTTCCACCAGCACGGTCGAAAAACCCTGGCGGCGCAGGCGCGCGTTCAGCCAGAGGCCGGCGACACCGGCGCCGACAATGAGAACGTCGGTGGAAATAACGGATGGCATGCGGCGACCTCAGTGTTCAAGACGAGGGCGCAGTATACAAGGCATCTTCAGGATACAGGTGACCCTGTAGGAGCCGGCTTGCTGCGGGCGGCGTTCCGACGATAGCGGTGTATCAGGCACACCGCGTTGGCCGGATCGCCAGCAAGCCGGCTCCTACAGAGTGTTAATGCCCCGCGGTCTTGGAGAACAGCTGAATCACCACGACCCCCAACACAATCAACGCCATCCCCAGCATCGCCGGCACATCCAGCTTCTGCCCGTAGATGAACAGCGCCGCGACGCTGACCATCACGATGCCCATGCCGGCCCACACCGCGTAAGCCACGCCCACCGGCACGCTGCGCACTACCAGGGTCAGCATCCAGAAGGCGATGCCGTAGCCGACGATCACCAGCAGCAGCGGCAACGGGGTGCTGAAGCCTTTGACCGCTTTCATCGAAACAGTGGCAATCACTTCGGCGCAGATGGCAATGGCCAGGTAATAGTAAGCGGTCATGGGTCAATCCTCGTATGAAGTGTTGCTTGCTGAGTTCGGCATTCTAGAGATTCTCCAGATGCGGTAAAGTCATTACCTATCTGTTATGAAGATGGGTTTGCCGATGCAATGGAACCTTGAACAACTGCGCCTGTTTGTCGGAGTGGCAGAGCAACGTTCGTTTTCTGCCGTGGCGCGGGACCAGCGCAAGGCCCAGTCCGCAGTCAGCAGTGCGATTGCGCTGTTGGAGGAAGATCTGGGCGTGAGCCTGTTCGACCGCAGCAGCGGCCGCCAGCCGAAACTCACCGAGGCCGGCAACGCGTTGCTGGAAGAGGCGCGGGAAGTGCTGCGCCAATGCGAGCGCCTCAATGGCCGGGCGCTGGCAATGATGCGCGGCCAGGAGGCTCGCCTGCGTCTGGCCCAGGACGAGGCGATGCCATACCAGCCGATCATCGAAAGCTTTGAGGCCCTGGCGGAAAAATTTCCCAGCATTGAAGTGCAACTGACCAGTGCTGCCCAAGGCGATGTGGCACGCAAACTGGTGGAACGTCGGGCCGATCTGGGTTTGCTGTTTTACCACGATCAAATTCCTGAGGCCCTTGAGCGGCGGGTGCTGGGCAGTGTCGAGATGGTCACGGTGTGCGGTGTGGGGCATCCGTTGGCGGCAAAGACTGAAGTGAACTGCCAGGAACTGGCGCAGCATCGCCAGCTGTTGATGTCCACCCAGTCCAGCGTCTACCCCGGCAGCGAGCCGGCCAGCCCGCAGGTCTGGCGGGCCGACAGTTTTTACGTGATGGCCGAATGGCTGGTGCGCGGCCTCGGCTGGGCCTGGCTGCCACGGCACGTGGTGCAGTACCCGGCGTATCAGGATTTGATGGTCGAACTGGTCAGCGAATGGACTCCTCCTGCCCTGGTGGTGGAACTGGTCTGGCGCCGTGACGAGCCACTTGGCCCCGCCGCTCGCTGGCTGGCGGAGCGTTTTGCCGTGCATCTGCAGGCGATCGGCGAAAAAACCGATAAACTCCGCCGCCATGAATAGAACTCTCTATACCGCGCTGTTTTACCTGGGGCTGCCATTGGTGGCGATTCGTCTGTGGCTGCGCTCGCGCAAGGCGCCGGCCTATGCCAAGCGCATCGGCGAGCGTTTCTCCTACGCGATGCCGACGATGAAACCCGGAGGAATCTGGGTGCACGCGGTGTCTGTGGGTGAAAGCATCGCTGCCGCGCCGATGATTCGCGCCTTGCTGCAACGTTATCCACAGCTGCCGATCACCGTGACCTGCATGACCCCCACCGGTTCGGAGCGCATCCAGGCATTGTTCGCCAACGAACCGCGCATCCAGCACTGTTATCTGCCGTACGACTTGCCGTGCGCCGCCAGGCGATTTCTTGATCGGGTCCAGCCGACACTGGCGGTGATCATGGAAACCGAGCTCTGGCCCAACCATATTCATCAATGCGCCAAGCGCGGGATTCCCGTGGCGCTGGCTAATGCGCGCCTGTCCGAGCGTTCGGCCAGGGGCTATGGCCGCTTCGGTAAACTGACCGGGCCGATGCTGGCCGAGATGAGCCTGTTTGCGGTGCAGACCGA
Source organism: Pseudomonas sp. MHK4 (assembly GCF_054600775.1). NCBI lineage: Bacteria > Pseudomonadati > Pseudomonadota > Gammaproteobacteria > Pseudomonadales > Pseudomonadaceae > Pseudomonas > Pseudomonas sp. MHK4. Next base: position 350,367 of record NZ_BAAIAK010000004.1, read on the forward strand.
AGCCGAGGCCCAGCGTTTTCGTGAGTTGGGTGCGCGGGCGGAAACCGTCGAAGTCACCGGTTCGATCAAGTTCGACCTGGCCATCGACCCGAAACTGTTACAGCGCGCCGCCGAGTTGCGCGGGTTATGGCAGGCGCAGGATCGCCCGGTATGGATCGCCGCCAGTACCCATGATGGTGAAGACGAGGTGGTCCTGGCGGCCCATCGCAAGTTGCTCGCCAGCCATCCCGATGCCTTGCTGATTCTGGTGCCGCGCCATCCTGAGCGTTTCAATCCGGTATTCGACTTGTGCCGCCAGCAGGGTTTTGCCACGGTGCGGCGCTCCAGCGCAGAGGCGGTCACCGCCGCCACTTCGGTGCTGTTGGGTGACACCATGGGCGAGTTGCTGTTTCTCTATGCCTTGGCAGACAGCGCGTTCGTCGGCGGTAGCCTGGTGCCTAATGGCGGGCATAACCTGCTTGAGCCGGCGGCGTTGGCCAAGCCGGTGCTCAGTGGACCGCACCTGTTCAACTTCCTTGAAATCGCCGCGCAGTTGCGCAGTGCCGGGGCGTTGCAGGAGGTTGAGGATGCCGAAGGGCTGGCGGTGGCAGTGCAGCGCTTGTTCGAATTGCCGCGCGATGCGCAGCGGATGTCGCAGGCGGGGTTGCAAGTGATGCGGGCCAATCAGGGCGCGTTACAGCGTTTGCTGGATGGACTAGGCCGGTTAATTGACCGCTGACTTGTAGGAGCCCGGCTTGCCGGCGATGGCGTCTTTGAAACCGCCATCGCCGGCAAGCCGGCTCCTACAGGATCTGTGTCAGGGCCTGGCTTTGAGCTGTTCAGCCGCGGCTTTCGCCAGATCCGGCGGCAGGAAGTCCTTGTCCGGGTTGTAGTTGGGATTGAGCCAACGTGCCAGATCCTGCAAATCCCCCGGGTTCAAGGTACCGGCCTGCTGCTTCAAACGCAGGTTGTCGAGGATGTAGTCGTAGCGGGTGTTGTTGTAGTCACGCACCGAGGTGTAGAGCGAGCGTTGCGCATCCAGCACGTCGACGATGTTTCGCGTGCCCACCTGATAACCGATTTCGGTCGCTTCCACCGCACTCTGGTTGGAAATGATCGACTGCTTGCGCGCCTGAACCTGCTCGACATCGGTATTCACCGCGCGGTGCAGGTCGCGGGTGTTTTCGACGATTTGCCGGCGCAGGGATTCGCGTTGCTGCTCGGTCTGGTCAAGTTGCGCATAGGATTGGCGCACCTGGGAATTGATCAGGCCGCCGCTGTAGATCGGGATGTTCAGTTGCAGGCCTACAGTCGTTTGCTCGACGTTGCCGCCATACGCCTGTGGGAGGTTGTTCGGGTTGCTGAACCCCAGCGCATCGTTGTCACCTTTTTCATATTGCGCCACGGCGTCGAGGGTCGGGGCATGTCCGGCCTTGCGCTGCTTGAGGGTTTGCTCGGCGGCGCTGACGGCGTAGTTGCTGGCCAGCAGGTTGAGGTTCTGCCTGGCCGCCGTTTCGACCCAGGCCTTGGCGTCGTTGGGCGCGGGCGGCAGGATCGGCAGGTTGTGGCTGATGCCCTGGATCGACTTGTACTGACGGTTGGTCAGGGTGATCAGGGCTTCGAAGGCATCATCTACCTGGCGCTGGGCAACGATGCGGTTGGCGCGTGCCGTGTCGTAGCTGGCTTGCGAGTTCAGCACGTCGGTCTTGTCCGAGAGGCCGACATCGAAACGCTCGTTGGACTGGTCGAGTTGACGCTTGAACGCGGCTTCCTCGGCCTTGGTCGAGGCCAGGTTATCCTGGCTGCGCAGCACGTTGAAGTAACTGTCGGCCGTCTGCAGGATCAGGTTCTGCTGGGTCGCGGAGAGTTGCAGCGCAGCCTGTTCGTTGACGTCCTTGGCGGCCTGGAACTGGAACCAGCGGTCGGCGCGAAACAGCGGTTGCGCCAGGGTCGCCTGGTACGAATGGGCATTGCGGTTGGTCGTGGCCGAAGGCTGGTCGATCGCCGTGCGCACGCTGGCAACATCGGCGCCGCCCGACAGGTTGGGCAGCAACCCGGCGCGGGCCTGGGGTACGACTTCCTTCTGGGCGCCATATTGGGCGATGGCGGCGGCGAGGTCGGCGTTGTTGTTCACTGCTTCCTGGTAGACGCTGACCAGGTCGGTCCTGGTCGATAAGGGCGCTTCTGCTGCCCAGGCCATTCCATTGGACGCACAAGACACGGCAAGGGCCAGTGAGAGTTTGCGCAGCATAGGCGTTCCCTAGTAAAAATATTACACAAGTAATTTGAGCGCCAAGGCTAAGGCGCTGCCTGTGCAACGTCAATGCGCAGCTTGGCGTAGCGAGTGTAGTTGTGCATTCGAGCGGCAACAATCCTGACGATCCCGGTAATTGCGCCATTCATCACGGTGTTTGCAACGGTGTTGGCGTTCTTTGCCAGTTGTGTCTAGACTGGCCGGGTTCTTGTCGGGGTGCCTTGCTATGAGGCTGAGATCGAATAATTTCGGATCCCGTTGAACCTGATCAGGTTAGCGCCTGCGTAGGGAACAAGATTTCTCGTCACCCGGCGAGTCCTCTTGTGCTTCGTCCGGGATGTTGTTCGACAATCGAACACCCCTCGAGCACTGAGCACAGCACAGCTGGTTTTCCAGCGCCCGTGCGTCCATTCGTTTGCAGGTTCGCTCCGACAAAATTCCACTGCCTGGATGCTGTCTGGAGAGCCCGTGATGACTACAAAAGCAAAAATCGCCACCAACCTGAGTGACTCGGCCAAGGTCGATCAACAATCGGTGCAGCCGTTTACCCGCTCGCAAAAAATCCATGTCCAGGGCACTCGCCCGGACATCCTCGTGCCGATGCGCGAAATCAGCCTCGACGTGACGCCGACCGACTTCGGCGGCGAGGTCAACGCACCGGTCGTGGTCTATGACACATCCGGCCCGTACACCGACCCCAACGTCATCATCGACGTGCGCAAAGGCCTGGCCGATGTGCGCTCACCGTGGATCGAATCCCGTGGCGACACCGAACGCCTGAGCGGCCTGAGCTCCAACTTCGGCCAGGAACGCCTCGCCGATCCGGAACTGACCAAGCTGCGTTTTGCCCACGTGAACAACCCGCGCCGCGCCAAGCCGGGTGCCAACGTCAGCCAGATGCACTACGCGCGCCAGGGCATCATCACCGCCGAGATGGAATACGTCGCCATCCGCGAAAACATGAAGCTGGAAGTGGCTCGTGCTGCCGGCCTGCTGGACCAGCAACACGCCGGTCACAGCTTCGGCGCCAGCGTGCCGAAAATCATCACCCCCGAATTCGTCCGTGACGAAATCGCCCGTGGCCGCGCGATCATTCCGGCCAACATCAACCACACCGAACTGGAACCGATGATCATCGGCCGTAACTTCCTGGTGAAGATCAACGGCAACATCGGCAACAGCGCCCTGGGTTCGTCCATCGAAGAAGAAGTGGCGAAACTGACCTGGGGCATTCGCTGGGGTTCGGACACTGTCATGGACCTGTCCACCGGTAAGCACATCCATGAAACCCGTGAGTGGATCATCCGCAACTCGCCGGTACCGATCGGTACGGTGCCGATCTACCAGGCCCTGGAAAAAGTCGGCGGCGTGGCCGAAGACCTGACCTGGGAGCTGTTCCGCGACACGCTGATCGAGCAGGCCGAGCAGGGCGTCGATTACTTCACCATCCACGCCGGTGTGTTGCTGCGCTACGTGCCGATGACCGCCAAGCGCGTGACCGGCATCGTCTCCCGTGGCGGTTCGATCATGGCCAAGTGGTGCCTGGCGCACCACAAGGAAAACTTCCTCTACACCCATTTCGAAGACATCTGCGAAATCATGAAGGCCTACGACGTCAGCTTCTCGCTGGGCGATGGCCTGCGTCCGGGCTCGATTGCCGACGCCAACGACGAAGCGCAGTTCGGCGAACTGGAAACCCTCGGCGAGTTGACCAAGATTGCCTGGAAGCACGACGTGCAGTGCATGATCGAAGGCCCGGGCCACGTGCCGATGCAGTTGATCAAAGAGAACATGGACAAGCAGCTGGAATGCTGCGACGAGGCGCCGTTCTACACCCTCGGCCCGCTGACCACCGACATTGCGCCGGGCTACGACCACATCACCTCCGGCATCGGTGCGGCGATGATCGGTTGGTTCGGTTGCGCCATGCTCTGCTACGTCACGCCCAAGGAGCACCTGGGCTTGCCGAACAAGGATGACGTCAAGACCGGCATCATCACCTACAAGATCGCTGCCCACGCCGCCGATCTGGCCAAGGGGCATCCGGGCGCTCAGATCCGCGACAATGCCTTGAGCAAGGCACGCTTCGAATTCCGTTGGGAAGACCAGTTCAACCTGGGCCTTGATCCGGACACCGCACGTTCGTATCACGATGAGACATTGCCGAAGGATTCGGCCAAGGTCGCGCACTTCTGCTCGATGTGCGGGCCAAAATTCTGCTCGATGAAAATCACCCAGGAAGTCCGCGAGTATGCGGCCAACCAACGGATCGAGGCGGTCGACGTGGAGGTCGCCCAGGGCATGGCCGAACAGGCCGAGCGCTTCAAGCAGGAAGGCAGTCAGCTGTACCAGAAAGTTTGATCTGACCTGAAAGGGTGGGGCCTGCACAGGCCCCATCGCCAGCAGGCTGGCTCCCACATTGGATCTGTGAGTTGCACAAGTCCCCTGTGGGAGCCAGCCTGCTGGCGATAGCGATCGACACTACAACAAATGTCCCTCTGAGATAACACCCTTGAGCATTCAACCGAGTACTTATTCCCCCGACATCGCGGTGCCGACCGACAAGCGTGTGTTCGGCGGCCGTGATCTGTTTTCCCTGTGGTTCTCCCTCGGCATCGGCCTTATGGTCCTGCAGACCGGCGCATTGCTCGCGCCAGGCCTGGGCCTGTCCGGCTCGTTGCTGGCGATTTTCCTCGGCACGCTGGTCGGCGTCCTGCTGTTGGCCGCTGTCGGCGTGATCGGCAGTGACACCGGCCTGTCGTCGATGGCTGCACTCAAGCTCAGCCTCGGGAAACGTGGCGCAAGCCTGCCGGCGGTGCTGAACCTGCTGCAACTGATCGGTTGGGGCTCGTTCGAAATCATCGTCATGCGCGATGCCGCCAGTCTGTTGGGTGCCAAGGCCTTCAGCGATGGCAGCGTGCTGTCCAATCCAGTGCTGTGGACCCTGTTTTTCGGTGCACTGGCGACCCTGTTGGCCGTCAGCGGTCCATTGACCTTCGTGCGTCAGATCCTGCGCAAATGGGGCATCTGGCTGCTGCTGGCCGCGTGCATCTGGCTGACCTGGAACCTGTTCGCCAAAGCCGATCTGGCCGCGTTGTGGGCGCAGGCCGGTGACGGTTCGATGCCGTTCGCCGTGGGCTTCGACATCGCTATCGCGATGCCGCTGTCGTGGCTGCCACTGATTGCCGACTACTCGCGTTTCGGCAAGCGTGCGAAGAATGTCTTCGGCGGTACGGCGATCGGTTTCTTTATTGGTAATTTCTGGCTGATGAGCCTGGGCGTAGCCTACACCCTGGCGTTCGCGCCGAGTGGTGAAGTCAATGCCTTGCTGCTGGCATTGGCGGGCGCAGGCCTGGGCATTCCGCTGCTGCTGATCCTGCTCGATGAGTCGGAAAACGCCTTTGCCGACATTCACTCGGCAGCCGTTTCCAGCGGGATCCTGTTGCGCCTGAAAGTCGAGCACCTGGCCTTGGCCATCGGCGTGGTCTGCACCCTGGTCGCCTTGCTGGCGCCACTGGCCCAGTATCAGAACTTCCTGCTGTTGATCGGTTCGGTGTTTGCGCCGCTGTTCGGCGTGGTGCTGGTGGATCACTTCATCCTGCGCAAACGCAGTGGCCAAGTGGCGTCAGCCGCATTGCGTTGGCCGGCGCTGCTTGCCTGGTTGGGCGGGGTGAGCACCTATCACTTGCTGGCTAATCTGTATCCGGACATCGGCGCAACCCTGCCGGCGTTGATCCTGGCAGGGCTGCTGCAGCTGGTGCTGGGCCGGGCCTTCAGTTACGGCCGGGAAACAGCTCGGGCTTGATGATGCCGTTAAGGCGAGGGTAGGGGATCTTCAGTTCGACATGGCCCAGCGCGTAAGGCGCGATGCTGCTGGTTTCGTACTTGAGGATCACCCCGCCGTAGGTCAGCGCCACGTTCTGGGTTTTCTGGAACGGCCAGCTCTTGACGAACTCCGGTTCCTGATCGAGCTTGGTGCTGATCAACCAGCTGTTGTGCGCCACCTGCGCGGCTTTCCAGAACGCCTCTTCCTGCCCGGGTACCAGCATGTCCGAGAGCGTCAGCACTTTATGCTGCTGACGCGAATAGTTGATGAAACCCCGACCCGGCGTGCCATGGGCGCCGCCTGTGTCCAGGTAGCTGGACAACTCGATGATCACCAAGCCGTCATGCTGCTCACGTACCTTGGCCTGCAGGTAAATGCTGTTGCGCGGGCCTGCGGTGCGCAAAAACTGTTCGCGATAGGCCGCCAGGGTCGGTGCCACCGGGGCATCGGGCGAGGTGCGGGTCATTTGCAGCAGGCGTTTTTCGATGATGCCGTCCAGTTCAGGCTCGGCGGGGAAGTGCAGGGTGTCGATGTTCACCAGCGGACAGTCCTGGTCCGTACAGCCTGGCTTGAGTTGCTCGGTGGCGTCGCGGGTGGTTTCCAGCGGCGCGCGATAATTGGGCTGGAACAGGCTCTGGCAAGCGCCCAGGGTCAGGGCGAGAGCGGCCACGGAGGCAATTTTAAAAAGCGACATGGGCGTCCTTCATAAAACAGGGAAAGGCAAAAAGTTACCCGCTTCGACTATCAACGGAGCAGTCAGTTCGCCACTAAGCTAATTAGAGTGGGTTTCGCCCTCACCGTCCATCTCGATGAAGGTAAAGGGGCTGCATCAAACCTCACGGGCGCGTTAGGATGGCGCGAAGTCGAGGTTGGAGCCTCGGTGTTAGATACGAGGATTGTCATGACTGATTTTGCCAAAGCCATTCCGACCGCCGTGGATATCGTTCGGCGCGAAAAGTGCTTCGAGGGTTTCTACAAGCTCGATCGCGTGCACTTGCGCCACGAATTGTTCGCCGGCGGCATGAGCCGCGAGATCAGCCGTGAACTGTTCGTGCGCCACGATGCGGTGTGCGTGCTGCCCTACGATCCGCAGCGCGACGAAGTGGTGCTGATCGAGCAGTTTCGCGTCGGCGCCCTGGGCAAGACCGGCAATCCGTGGCTGATCGAACTGGTCGCTGGTCTGATCGACAAGGATGAGCAACCGGAAGAAGTTGCTCACCGCGAAGCGCAGGAGGAAGCTGGGCTTGTCATCGGGGCACTATGGCCGATGACCCAATATTTTCCATCGCCGGGCGGCAGCAACGAATTCGTGCATTTGTACCTGGGACGTTGCGATAGTAGTGGGGTAGGCGGCCTGCATGGGCTGGAGGAAGAGGCTGAAGATATTCGCGTCACGGTGTGGGCGTTCGAGGATGCCCTGCAAGCCGTACGCGACGGACGTATTGCCAACGCGGCCAGCATCATTGCCTTGCAATGGCTGGCACTTAATCGCGTTGAAGTGAGGGGGCTATGGTCGTAAACAAGCTGCGCGATCGCTATCGGGTGGACCTCGTGGGGCTGCAGGCGTCCTGCGAGGCGAATTACGCGCGCCTGATGCGACTGTTGCCGGACATGCGCAGCGAGCCGGCAGCACGGCGTATCGCCGTGACCCATGGCGACCAGATGCTCGGCGTGCTGGCGCTGGAGGTGCTGCAGGTCTGTCCCTATACCACTACCCTGCAGGTGCGCCAGGAACACAGCCTGCCCTGGCTACCGGTGCCGCAACTGGAAGTGCAGGTCTATCACGACGCGTGCATGGCCGAAGTGGTCAGCGCCGAACATGCGCGACGCTTTCGCGGCATCTATCCTTACCCGAACGCCTCGATGCATCAGCCCGACGAAAAGGCCCAGCTGAACATGTTCCTGGGCGAGTGGTTGAGCCATTGCCTGGCGTTGGGGCACGAGTACGAAGTGGTCCGTTAGCGATCTTGTGAACAGCGTCAGGTTCGCGGATTCCCCTTTTCGATCATCCCCCAGCATAATTGCGTCATTATCCAATCCCGCGATCACGCCCTGGGAGAACGCCTTGCCGAGCGTATCCAACTTGACCACCGCCGATCCGGCGTTGCTGGTGCAACTCTCCGACAGTCATCTGTTTGCCGAGGCGGACGGCTCGCTGCTGGGCATGAATACCCGTGACAGCCTGCAGAAGGTCATCGAGTTGGTGCGCGAGCAGCAGCCTCGGATCGATCTGATCCTGGCCACCGGCGATCTTTCTCAGGACGGTACGCTGGCGTCCTATCAGCAGTTTCGCGAATTGACCCGACAGCTCGACGCGCCGGCGCGCTGGATTCCCGGCAATCACGACGAACCACGGATCATGGCCGGGGCGGCGGTGCAAAGTGCCTTGCTGGAACCGGTGGTGGATACCGGCAATTGGCGGGTCACCCTGCTCGATTCGGCAGTGCCGGGCTCGGTGCCCGGGTATTTGCAGGATGACCAGCTGCAATTGCTCGCCCGGTCGTTGAGCGAAGCGCCTGAGCGGCACCATCTGGTGTGCCTGCACCATCACCCGGTATCGATCGGCTGTGCGTGGATGGAGCCGATCGGGCTGCGCAATCCCGAAGCGTTTTTTGACGTTCTGGATCGTTTTCCACAGGTACGTGCCGTGCTGTGGGGGCATGTGCATCAGGAAATCGATCAATTGCGTAAAGGCGTGCGTCTGATCGCCTCGCCGTCGACGTGCATCCAGTTCGAGCCAGGCAGCGAAGACTTCAAGGTCGGGGAGCAGGCGCCGGGGTATCGGTGGTTGCGGCTGTTGCCGGATGGGCGGCTGGAAACGGGTGTGGAGCGGCTCACCGGATTCGATTTTCAGGTCGATTACGGCTCCGACGGCTACTGACACGCCCGCCTTCACTGCAGGAGCGAGCACGCTCGCGAAAAACGCAATGACGACACTGGAAATCAGGCAGCCAGCGTTATCGTTGACGACCATCGCGAGCATGCTCGCTCCTACAGGTGCATCCAACATCTGCGTCTCCCTGTAAACTCCGCCTCTTTGCCCGACGCTCAGGGAGTTCAAATGTCCGGCTCGATCCTTTATATCCACGGTTTCAACAGCGCGCCTGCGTCGAAAAAGGCCACTCAGTTGAGCGAAGTGATGGAACGCCTGGGCTTGAGCGACCATTTGCGTGTGCCGGCCCTGCATCACCATCCCCGCGAGGCCATCGGTCAGCTGGAGCAGGCGATTGAGGCGCTCGGACGGCCACTGCTGGTCGGCAGCTCGCTCGGCGGCTACTATGCGACTCACCTGGCCGAGCGCCATGGCTTGAAAGCCCTGTTGATCAACCCTGCCGTCAGTCCCCACCGGATGTTCGACGGATTCCTGGGTACACAGAAAAACCTGTATACCGACGAGACCTGGGAAATGACCCACGACCATGTGACGGCCCTCGCCGAGCTGGAAGTGCCGGCCCCCCAGGACCCGGACCGCTATCAGGTATGGTTGCAGACCGGTGACGAAACGCTGGACTATCGCCTCGCACAGCAGTATTACCGGGCCTGTGCCTTGCGCATCCAGGCCGGTGGCGACCATGGTTTCCAGGGTTTTGCCGCGCAGCTTCCGGCAATGCTGAGTTTTGCCGGCATTGGCGCAGATTTGTATCAGGCGATTGATTTCACCGCGCTGTGAAACCTTGCCCCTATTTTCAATGAAAGACTGACGACGAGACCCCATGGCCACTCCCAGCGCTAGCTCTTATAACGCCGACGCCATCGAAGTCCTCTCGGGCCTCGACCCGGTGCGCAAACGCCCCGGCATGTACACCGACACCAGTCGGCCGAACCACCTCGCCCAGGAAGTCATCGACAACAGCGTCGACGAAGCCTTGGCCGGGCATGCCAAATCGGTGCAGGTCATCCTCCACGCCGATCACTCGCTGGAAGTCAGCGATGACGGCCGCGGCATGCCGGTGGACATTCACCCCGAGGAAGGCGTTTGCGGGGTCGAACTGATCCTCACCAAGCTTCATGCGGGTGGCAAGTTTTCCAACAAGAACTACCAGTTCTCCGGCGGTCTGCACGGGGTGGGTATTTCGGTGGTCAACGCCTTGTCGACCGAAGTCCGGGTGCGTGTAAAACGTGACGGCAACGAATACCAGATGACCTTCGCCGACGGTTTCAAGAAAACCGAGCTGGAGATCGTCGGTACGGTTGGCAAGCGCAATACCGGCACCAGCGTGTTCTTCGCTCCGGACCCCAAATACTTCGATTCACCGAAATTCTCCATCAGCCGCCTCAAGCACGTGCTCAAGGCCAAGGCTGTCCTGTGCCCAGGGCTGCTGGTCAGTTTTGAAGACAAGGCCACCGGCGAGAAGGTCGAGTGGCATTACGAAGACGGCCTGCGTTCCTACCTGGTCGACGCCGTCAGCGAGTTCGAGCGCCTGCCGGACGAGCCGTTCTGCGGCAGCCTGGCCGGTAACAAGGAAGCTGTGGACTGGGCCCTGCTGTGGTTGCCGGAAGGTGGCGACGCGGTGCAGGAAAGCTACGTCAACCTGATCCCGACGGCCCAGGGCGGTACCCACGTCAACGGTCTGCGCCAAGGCTTGCTCGACGCCATGCGCGAGTTTTGCGAATTCCGCAGCCTGCTGCCGCGCGGCGTGAAGCTGGCGCCGGAAGACGTCTGGGAACGCATCGCTTTTGTGCTGTCGATGAAGATGCAGGAGCCGCAATTCTCCGGCCAGACCAAGGAACGCCTGTCGTCCCGTGAAGCGGCTGCGTTCGTCTCTGGCGTGGTCAAGGATGCGTTCAGCCTGTGGCTCAACGCGCACCCGGAAACCGGCCTGGCGCTGGCGGAACTGGCGATCAACAACGCCGGTCGTCGCCTCAAGGCCAGCAAGAAGGTCGAGCGCAAGCGCATCACTCAGGGGCCGGCGTTGCCGGGCAAGCTCGCTGACTGCGCCGGGCAGGACCCGATGCGTTCCGAGCTGTTCCTGGTGGAAGGTGATTCCGCCGGCGGTTCGGCCAAGCAGGCGCGGGACAAGGAGTTCCAGGCGATCCTGCCGTTGCGCGGCAAGATCCTCAATACCTGGGAAGTCGACGGCAGCGAAGTGCTGGCCAGCCAGGAAGTGCACAACATTGCCGTGGCCATCGGCGTCGATCCGGGCGCCGCGGACATGAGCCAGCTGCGCTACGGCAAGATCTGCATCCTCGCCGACGCCGACTCCGACGGTCTGCACATTGCAACCCTGCTTTGCGCGTTGTTCGTCCAGCATTTCCGCCCCTTGGTGGATGCCGGCCACGTCTACGTCGCCATGCCGCCGCTGTACCGCATCGACCTGGGCAAAGAGATTTACTACGCCCTCGACGAAGCCGAGCGCGATGGCATTCTCGATCGCCTGGTGGCCGAGAAGAAGCGCGGCAAGCCGCAGGTCACCCGATTCAAGGGCCTGGGTGAAATGAACCCGCCGCAACTGCGCGAAACCACCATGGACCCGAACACCCGGCGCCTGGTGCAACTGACCTTGGGCGATAATTTCGACGCGACCTCGGAAATGATGGACATGCTGCTGGCGAAAAAACGCGCCGGCGACCGCAAGACCTGGCTGGAGTCCAAGGGCAACCTGGCGGAGGTGCTGGGCTGATGCGGCTGGGCTTTGCCCTGGCGTGTGCGTTGCTGCTGACCTCGATCACGGTGTCTGCCAAGCCGACACCGCAGCTGCGTCTGTTGTCCGAGCACGCCGTGGACGGCATGCGCGGCGGCAACCTGTCCGGGCTGGCCCAGTGCGGTACGCAGTTGTGGACGGTCTCCGACCGCGACGACGACCAGATCTACCGCCTCCAGACGGGCGAGGGTGTCTGGCAAGCAGAGGCGGTGGGCATCGGCATCCCGCCCGTGCCGGACAGCGGCTTGCCCTGGGGCCTGCGTTCGCGGGCCTGGGTGTCGTCGTTCGTGCGCGGCGGTGACCTGGATTTCGAAGGGATCACCTGCGACAGCGCCGGCAATCGCTACGTGGTCAGCGAGTCCCATGCGGCGGTCCTGCAAATTCCGCCAACCGGGCCGACCTCCTGGCTGAAGATTTCGCCAATCATGGTTCGCGAGTCGCGGGCCAGCGGTATGTTGTTGCGCTTCAATGCGTTGTTCGAAGGCCTGGCGATTAACCCGCAAGGCGACCAGTTGTGGTTGGCTGCCGAGCGCGAAAGCCGCGGCTTGCTACTGGTCAAGCGCAAGCAGACCGTCTGGGACTGCGATGGCGGCTGTGTGCTGTTGAGCGAAGGCGGAAAGGAAATGCAACCAGCTCAATTTCCCAATGCCAGGGCGATGCCTCGGGATTTTGCCGATCTGTCATGGTTCGACGGCAAGCTGTTTACCCTCGAGCGCAATGCGTACGAGATTTGCCGCCGTGATGCGCTGACGGCCAAGGTTGAACGCTGCTGGTCGTTTGCCGATGAGGCGTTGCAGGAAAATCGCCGTTTTCCCCAGGACTTTGCGTTGACGGAAGCCTTGATCGTGGACGCCGAGGGTGCCTGGATCGGTATCGACAACAACACCGGTCCCCGCGCCGACGGCGAGGTCCGTCCGATCGTCTGGCGCTTTGCCGCGCCTGAAGGTGGCTGGAGCGCCAAGTCATGAGCCAGCAAACGCCGGGCAAACGTGCTGGTCGGGTATTGATGGTACTGGCCTGGTGTGCCGCGCTGTTTCTGGCGACGCGGTTTTTCGGCCAGTGGGAAGAGCGCCAGCAGAATCCGAACGTGGTCGTCAGCTCGGAACGCGGCGAGGGTTTCGTCGAAGTGAAACTGGTCAGCAATGGCCAGGGGCATTTCGTTGCCAGCGGCCATATCAATGGCCAGCCGGTGAATTTCATGCTCGATACCGGGGCGACCGATGTGGCGATCCCGGCGCAAATGGCCGAACGGCTGAAACTGGAACAAGGCTTCGGGGTGATCCTGAGCACCGCCAACGGTCGCACCGAGGGTTATCGAACCCGCGTCGACCGGCTGCAACTGGGCGATATTGTGTTGCGTGATGTGCGCGCCATCGTCGTGCCAGGCCTGGATGGCGAGCAAGTGCTGCTCGGTATGAGCGCACTGAACAAACTTGAATTTACCCAGCGCGGTGGCACCATGCTGCTGCGCCAGACAACGAACCGATGAGGCCCGCATGAGCGACTCCCTTGATCTCAGCCTGGACGGTGTAGAACGCCGGTCACTGGCTGACTTCACCGAAAATGCCTACCTCAACTACTCCATGTACGTGATCATGGACCGTGCCTTGCCGCATATCGGCGACGGCCTGAAACCGGTACAGCGCCGCATCATTTATGCGATGAGCGAGTTGGGGCTGGACGCCGATTCCAAGCACAAGAAGTCGGCGCGTACCGTCGGTGACGTGCTCGGTAAATTCCACCCGCACGGCGACTCGGCCTGCTATGAAGCCATGGTCCTGATGGCCCAGCCGTTCAGCTATCGCTATACGCTGGTGGACGGCCAGGGTAACTGGGGTGCGCCGGACGATCCCAAGTCCTTCGCCGCCATGCGTTACACCGAAGCACGGCTGTCTCGCTACTCCGAAGTGCTGCTCAGCGAGCTGGGCCAGGGCACGGCGGATTGGGGGCCGAACTTCGACGGCACCCTCGACGAACCGCTGGTGTTGCCGGCACGTTTGCCGAATATCCTGCTCAATGGCACCACCGGTATCGCGGTGGGCATGGCCACCGACGTACCGCCGCACAACCTGCGCGAAGTCGCCAGCGCCTGCGTGCGTTTGCTCGATGAGCCCAAGGCCACGGTCGAACAACTCTGCGAGCATATCCAGGGCCCGGATTACCCGACCGAAGCGGAAATCATCACGCCGCGCGCCGACCTGCTGAAAATCTACGAGACCGGACGCGGTTCGGTGCGCATGCGCGCCGTTTATCACATTGAAGACGGCGACATCATTGTCACCGCGCTGCCGCACCAGGTTTCCGGTGCCAAGGTGCTGGAACAGATCGCGGCGATGATGCAGGCCAAACCGTCGAAAGCCCCGCAAATTGCCGACTTGCGGGACGAGTCGGACCACGAGAACCCGTGCCGGATCGTGATTATTCCCGGCGCGCGGAAAAACTTTGACCACGATGCGTTGATGCAGCACCTGTTCGCCAGCACCGAGCTGGAGTCGAGCTACCGGGTCAACATCAACATCATCGGGCTGGACGGCAAGCCGCAGCTGAAAAACCTGCGGGCCCTGCTGGTCGAGTGGCTGGAGTTCCGGGTCCGGACCGTCCGTCGTCGCCTGCAATTCCGCCTGGACAAGGTCGAGCGTCGCCTGCACCTGTTGGACGGTTTGTTGATCGCTTACCTCAACCTGGATGAAGTGATCCACATCATCCGCACCGAGGAGCAGCCCAAAGCCGCGCTGATCGAGCGTTTCGCCCTGAGCGAAATCCAGGCCGACTACATCCTCGACACGCGTTTGCGCCAATTGGCGCGACTGGAAGAAATGAAGCTGCGTTCCGAGCAGGACGAACTGCTCAAGGAACAAGCCAAGCTGCAAGCCCTGCTGAGCAGCGAAGCCAAGCTGAAAAAACTGGTACGCACCGAGCTGATCAAGGACGCCGAGACCTATGGCGACGACCGTCGCTCGCCAATCGTCGAGCGTGCCGAAGCCAAGGCGCTGACCGAGCACGACCTGCTGCCAAACGAGAAAGTCACCGTCGTGCTGTCTGAAAAAGGCTGGGTGCGCTCCGCCAAGGGCCACGACATCGACGCCACCGGGCTTTCCTACAAGGCCGGGGATGGTTTCAAGGCCCTGGCGGCGGGGCGTTCCAACCAGTTTGCGGTGTTCATCGATTCCACCGGGCGCAGTTATTCGGTGGCGGCGCACACCTTGCCTTCGGCCCGTGGCCAGGGCGAGCCGCTGACCGGTCGTCTGACACCACCGCCAGGGGCAAGTTTCGAATGCGTGCTGATGCCCGAAGACGATGCGCTGTATGTCATCGCTTCGGACGCCGGTTACGGTTTCGTGGTCAAGGGTGAAGACCTGCAGGCCAAGAACAAGGCGGGCAAGGCCCTGCTGAGCCTGCCGAACAACGCCAAGGTGATCCTGCCGCGTCCGGTGGCTGACCGTGAGCAGAACTGGCTGGCTTCGGTGACCACCGAAGGTCGCCTGCTGATCTTCAAGATCAGCGATCTGCCACAATTAGGTAAGGGCAAAGGCAACAAGATCATCGGGATTTCCGGTGAGCGTGTGGCCAGTCGCGAAGAATATGTCACGGACATCGCCGTTGTGCCGGATGGCGCCACTTTGGTGCTACAGGCCGGAAAACGTACCTTGTCACTGAAAGCGGACGACCTCGAACACTACAAGGGTGAGCGTGGCCGTCGTGGTAACAAACTGCCACGTGGCTTTCAGCGGGTGGATGCGCTGCTCGTCGAAAACCTCAATTAAGCGTCCTAGAGCGCTCGATCTACGATTTAACGCGTAGATCGACGCTTTGGCGCTGGAGTCGGAACGCATATTCACGGATGATATGGCCTTTCAAGCGCCGGCGTGGCCGAGCGTTCTTCATATTTATTGAGTATTTTCACTGTGATTAGCCTTGTGGCAATCACCTGGATGGGACGATGACTGCTCTGCGCCTTCCTTTTATTTTGATGCTCGCCGGTGTACTTGGCCTGGCGGGTTGCAGCGTTCACCAGCCGGTGTCGCTGTATCAACTGGACAGCGGAAGTCCGGTTCAGCCTGCGCAAAGCGCGGGCATGGCGGTTCTGTTGGGCCCGGTAACCGTGGCGGATTACCTGCAGCGCGAAACCCTGTTGCAGCGTCAGCCCGATGGCAGCCTGCAAGCCTCGGTCGACGGCCGTTGGGCTGGCAGCCTGTCCTCCGACATCGACCAGCTGTTGCTGCGTCAAGTGGCCGGTCACCTGGACAGCCAGCGTGTCGTGCTGGCACCTGCGACAACCGGGTTCACACCGGATGTCCAAGTGCTGTTGACCATCACGCGCCTGGATTCGGGGAAGTCGCAACCGGCGATCCTCGATGCCCAGTGGCGTTTGATCGACCGTCGTGGCCAGGTGCGCGATAACCGCATCATTCACCTGCAGGAACAGCACGCCGGCAACACGGCCGCACAGGTCCAGGCGCAGGGTGTGTTGCTGCAGAAGCTCGCTGAACAGCTCTCGGTAGCGCTCAAGCCGCTGGCCAACCAGCCACCGATTGCCGAAGCGCCACGCAAACCGGCAGCCAAGCCAGCGGCACCTGCGGCGGAACAGGAAAAACAGCCGAAGATCCCGATGGCTGCGCCGATTCGTACGGATATGGAAGTGTTTCGCTTCTAAAGCCTGATGGATGTGAAACAAGGCCCGCGTTGATGCGGGCCTTGTTGTTTCTGCAGGTTGGAGATTTCCAGCGCTTTTGATGGCCTCATCGCTGGCAAGCCAGCTCAGGGTTCGTATGGTGGCTTGCCAGCGTTAGCGGAAGGACAGGCAACAAAAAAGCCCGCAGACAATCACTTGTCTGCGGGCTTTTTTATAACAGGGTTTTTACGCCCGGCGTTCGTGCATCCGCGCCAGCTGGCGTTCCAGCATCGACGGATAAGGCTCCATCAGCCGCTCTACGCAGCAGGCGCCTTCAGGGCTGGCTATCGGGCGGATCCGTGCGCGCTGGCGGATCAGCGCATCGTCACTGATCTTGCGCTCCACCAGCAGCAGGTTGCGGCTGTGTTGCGACAGGGCCAGGGCATCCTGCGCGGCGTCGGTCAGCAACAGGTCGATCTGGCTCAGGCCGAACAGCTCCTCGCCCAGGGTCAGGCCCAGTTGCAATTGCAAGGTGATGCCGCTGTCGGCGACTTCGATCTGCAATTGATGCCCCAGCGCTCGCAGCAGCTCGCCGCAGCAGATGGCGTTGGTCAGGTAATCGTCGCCGCTGTCTTCGGAGTGGAACAGCATCAGGGTGCTGCCATCGTTCAGTGTGTGCAGCTCACTCTCGTAGAGCGAGGCGGCCTGGTCGAGGCAGTCGCGGTAGCGTTTGAGCAGTTCTTCCAGGCGGGTACGCGGCAGGCGTCGCAGCTGTTCCTGTGAGCCCAGCTGTACGGCCAGCACGGCGCTGTGCTGCGGCACGTTGGAAACCACGGGTTTGGCCAACGGTTTCGCCACGCTCTGCGGGGCCTCATCGAGCAAATCGGCGAACGCATCATCGTCATCGTCTTCAACGGTGCTGACGACACGCCGTGGCGCGGCTTTCATCGCGGCCATCGGGCGACTTTCATCAAAACTCGGATCGCGCAGGTTACGCACTTCGAAACCCGGCTCGCCTTCGTCGTCATCGTTGTCGTCGAATTCGGGTTCCGGCTCGGGTTGCGGTTCGACCGGTTCCGGTGCGAAGTCGGCGTGCAGCTGGCGCGCCAGGTCGCCGATCTCGTCATTACGCTCGGTGGCCGGGGTGTATTCGTCGATGTTGCGCAGCCATACCCGCAGTTGCAGCAGCGGCGTGGAAAGGTAGCGGCCCATGCGCAGGCTCAAGGCCAGGGACAGGGCCAGCAGGATCGCACTCAAGATGCCCATGCTTTGCAGGCTGATGGTCATCGGCTGCTGGAACTGATCCATGTCCAGGCTGATGCGCAGCTGACCGGCGGTCACATCCTGGAACGTGATCTTGCTCTGGTACATGCCCTCGGCCTCGCCCAACAAACCATGCTTGGGACGCTGGCCGGCTTCGGCGAGGATACGGTTATCCACGCTGTAGATGGCGGCGTGGGCCACCAGCTTGTTCTTGGTCAGGTTATTGAGCAGGACGTTGAGGCTGAGGATGTCGTTGGACACCAGCAGCTCAGTGGCCGAGGTGGCCGTCTGCATCGTCAGGCTTTCACCCAGCGCATCCGCCTGCTCGTGCATGGCCTGCTTGAACTGCAAACCCATCACACAGGCGTAGATCACCAGGGCCAGAGCGACCAGGATCACGTTATGGCTGGCAATGCGCAATGCAATCGGTACACGGCGGTGGCGCAGTGCACGGAAGATCAGCAGGAAGAAGTTATCGGTTTTTACTGGCGTGGGCCGGTTCACTTGAGCTCGGCTCTTTTGTCCGTGAAGTTGACGCGCAGTATAGCGACAGGCCCTAGGCCGTCAAAGCGCTCACGGTGCCCGATGGTCACTGAATGTGGGTAGAATGCGGTTTTTTTCCACCTGCGGGGGTGCGCCTTGCGCGAAATCGTCCTGATAAACATCACGGGAGTCGACCGTCCGGGTCTGACTGCGGCCATTACCGGCGTTCTGGCCCAGGGTGGTGTGAACATTCTCGACATCGGTCAGGCGGTGATCCACGACACCCTGTCGTTCGGCATCCTGGTTGAAATTCCTGACACCGAACAAGGCAAGTCGGTGCTCAAGGACATCCTGTTCAAGGGCTACGAGCTTGATCAACAGGTGCGTTTCACGCCGGTGTCCGAAGAGGATTACCAGCAGTGGGTCGGCAACCAGGGCAAAAAACGCCACATCGTGACCCTGCTGACTCGCAAGGTTACTGCCGGGCAATTGCAGGCCGTGAGTTCGATCACCGCTAAATATGGCCTGAACATCGACCATATCGATCGTCTGTCCGGGCGCATGCCGCTGGACACCCCGGCTGATAAAGGCAAGGGTTGCATCGAGTTTTCCGTGCGTGGCGAAGCGGCTGATCCGCAGGCGCTGCGGGCCGAATTCCTCAGCGTTGCCCAGGAACTGAACGTGGACATCGCCTTCCAGGAAGATTCGCTGTTCCGTCGTAACCGCCGTCTGGCGGTGTTCGACATGGACTCGACCCTGATCGAAGCCGAAGTCATCGACGAACTGGCCAAGGCAGCCGGCGTGGGCGACAAGGTGTCGGAAATTACCGAGCGGGCGATGGCCGGTGAACTGGATTTCCGCGCCAGCTTCAAGGAGCGCCTGGCGTTGCTCAAAGGGCTGGATGTCGGCGTGCTGGACTCGATCGGCGCCTCGCTGCGCCTCACCGAAGGCGCTGAAACCCTGTTCGCCGAACTCAAGCGCCTGGGTTACAAGACCGCCATCCTGTCGGGCGGCTTCACCTACTTCGCCAAGCAATTGCAGGCCAAGCTGGGTATCGACTACGTGTTTGCCAACGAATTGGAAGTGGTCGACGGCAAGGTGACCGGTGTGGCGGTCGAGCCGATTGTCGATGCCCAGCGCAAAGCTGATCTGCTGAAGGAACTGGCACACAAGGAAGGCTTGCGTCTGGAGCAGACCATTGCGATCGGCGACGGTGCCAATGACTTGCCGATGCTGGCGAT
Source organism: Pseudomonas sp. MHK4 (assembly GCF_054600775.1). Classification (NCBI taxonomy): domain Bacteria; kingdom Pseudomonadati; phylum Pseudomonadota; class Gammaproteobacteria; order Pseudomonadales; family Pseudomonadaceae; genus Pseudomonas; species Pseudomonas sp. MHK4. Next base: position 369,667 of record NZ_BAAIAK010000004.1, read on the forward strand.
TGCCGGGTTGGGCGTGGCGTTCCGCGCCAAACCGCTGGTCAAGCAGTCGGCGAAACAGGCGATCTCCACCCTTGGGCTGGATGGCGTGCTGTATTTGCTGGGCTTCCGCGACCGCGACGGCCAGCTCTAACAGCACCACAAAACTACTGTAGGAGCGAGCTTGCTCGCGAAGGACATTAACGATGACGCGGGCATTCTGAATGTCCGCGGCGCCTTCGATTTTTTCGCGAGCAAGCTCGCTCCTACAGTTAGTTGCAGTCTCTATCAGGCCTTCGGCAGACCCATACCCTGACCCATCTGCACCGGCGAACCAGCCAGCAACTCTGCATCCCACTGTACTTGATCCGGACCGAACAGCACGACAGCGGTCGACCCCAGTTTGAAACGACCCAGCTCCGCACCTTTTTCCAGGTGGATCGGCGCACGCGCGGCTTCGTCGTAGCGCAAGGTTTTCAGCTCGCGTTTCGGCGGCGTCACCAGTCCGGCCCACACGGTTTCGATCGAGGCCACGATCATCGCGCCCACCAGCACCACGGCCATCGGCCCGCGCTCGGTGTCGAAAATGCATGCTACGCGCTCGTTGCGGGCAAACAGCTCCGGCACGTTTTCAGCGGTGGTCTGGTTGACCGAGAACAGGCGACCCGGGATGTAGACCATCTCGCGCAGGGTGCCGGCCAGCGGCATATGCACGCGGTGGTAGTCCTTCGGCGACAGGTAGATGGTCGCGAAGTCGCCGCCCATGAACGGCGCCGCATTCGCCGCATCGCCACCCAGCAGTTCCAGCACGCTGAAGCTGTGGCCCTTGGCCTGGAACACGCGACCGTGCTCGATCGGGCCGAGCTGGCTGACTGCGCCGTCGGCGGGGCTGAGGATAGCGCCCGGGGTTTCGTCCAACGGGCGGGCACCGTCTTTCAGCGCGCGAGTGAAGAACGCGTTGAAGTGCTCGTAGGCGGTCAGGTCTTCGACCAGTGCCTCGGACATGTTCACCTGGTAACGCTTGGCGAACCACGCGGTGAACGCATTCTTGAACCAGCGCACGCGGCATTCGGCGATGCAGCCGGCCAGTCGCGAGAGCAGGTTGTGGGGCAGCAGGTATTGGCTGACGATAAACAGACGCTTGTTCATTAACTGTCCTTAAAAACCTTAAATCTCTACGGGCGTGTCGGGATGGTTGCCCCATTCGCCCCAGGAGCCGGCGTAGCCTTTGACCCGCGGATAACCGAGGGATTTGGCCACCAGATAGGTGAAGCCAGATCGATGGTGAGTCTGGCAGTGGGTAATCACTTCTTTGTCAGGCGTAATGCCCAGCTGTTCGAGGATCTGCGGCATGTCGCTGCGAATGCGCAGCTGACGTGACTTGTCCATGCCGGCGGTCCATTCGAAATTGACCGCACCAGGGATGTGCCCGACCTTGGCTGCCAGGACTTTTTCACCGGAGTACTCCAGCGGCCCGCGTGCATCCCAGATCGCCAGGTCGGCAGCGCCGAGACGGCTTTGCAGGTACTCGCGGGTAGCAGTGGGTTCGTCGTGCAAGGTCAACGCAACCGGGCCACCAGCGGCCGACGGGATCTGGATCGACATGGGCATGCCCTCTGCCAGCCAGGCCGTCAGCCCGCCGTCGAGATAGTGGTATTGGCTGTGGCCAATCACATCCAGCAGCCAGATAAAGCGCCCGGCCCAACCGCCGCCTTCGTCGTCATAGACCACATAGACGGCATCGGGGTTGTGCCCCAGCTCACCGAACAATGCTTCGAGGGCCGCTTGCGGCGGCATCAGCCCTGGCGCGGGCGCCTGGCCGAGTTGTGTGCGTTTCGGATCGACGAACCGCGCACCGGGAATATGCCCTTCGGTGTAGCGGGCGTGGCTGGTCAGGTCCACCAGGATCAGTTGGCAGGCTTCGAGGCGAGGGAGCAAGTCGCTCGGCTCGATCACCAGCGGCAAGCCAGAGAAGTCAGACATGTGAGGTCTCCAGGGCACAAAAGGGAGGATTGTAGCGCAGCCTTATTGGCCGCGCTGACTAAAGCTGTGCAGTGCTTTTTCGATGCATTGCGCGGTTTTGCCGAAGGCTTGCACGGTGATGTCCGAGAACGGCCCGCCACCCTGGTCCGCCACGACGATCATGATCACCCGCCCATTGTTGAGCAGCGAACGCAGCAACAGGTGTTCGCCGCTGAACTGGCTACGCAGATTGTTGGGCAGCAAGGCGGAAAATTGCGCGTTGTTGAGCGGTGTCAGGCGTACCTGGGCCTGTTGCGAGAGCAGGCGTTGCAATACCGGGCTTTGACTGACGACAAAATTCAGCCCGGCCACTTCGTCAGGCAGGCCGGCCGTCTGGTGTACCCGCAGATTGGCGTGGGTGCGGTCGGCCATCAGGATCATCACCCGACGCATGCCACAGGCCACCAGTGCGTCGCGGGCAGAGGTGGTCAGGTGGAAGGCGTTGGTAAAGCGACTTGGCTCGTGCAACAGCTCGGCACATTGTTTTCGCCACTTCGCCAGGTCCTCGGCGGTGGGGGCCGGGGCTGGCTGCAAACCGGCATGCACAGGATTCGTGCCCCACGGCCAGATCAATGAAACAGCGGGATGCCAGAGATCGGGCATGGCGTGATAACGCGCGCTGTTGGCGGCTTGCTGGTGCAATTGCTGTTGCACCTCGTCCATCGGTATTTGCAGGTAAAGGCTGGTCAAGTACTGCCAGCGCTCACTGTGCGGACTGTCCCAGGCCTGCTGCGCAGAGAGGGCCAGGCCGTTGGCCAATAGCACCGTGTTGGCCGGTTGATTGAGCCAGCGGCGCAGGGTCGGGTCGTCATCCAGGCGGTTCTGCTGGCGTAGCGGATGTTCGCTGTCGCGGGCAATGCGCAGGACTTTTACCAGTTCCCGTTGTTCGGTGAGCAGCAGTCGATACCCCTGTTGCACCCAGATCGGCAGGTGCCAGAGGTCCACCAGGGCCTGGCCGATTTCAAGCAGGCGTGCGCCAAACAGTTGCTGTTCGACGGTGCGCGCCGATTCGCCTTTATGAATGACCCGCAGCTCCCAGGCTTCGAGCAGGTGCGGATGCGTCAGGGCCAGCGGCCACAGCGGTGACAGGAACAGCAGGCTGCCCCAGTGGATGTCCTGCCACAGGCGCGCCAGGCGGCTGGCAAAAAAACCGTTGGCCTGTTGGCTGGCGTGTTGGCTGATCATCTGCAACTGGCGCAGGGCTTTCGGAATCTCGGCCTGGGGCATGGCGGGCAGTCGCGCGAGCAGCTCCTCGGTACGCTTCAAGCCGAGGCGGTTGATGGCGACCTCAAGGTTTTCCGCAGGCTCGCTCATGCCGCCATGGTTGTACCGGTTGGCCTCGCGAATCACGCTCAAGGCCAAGGCCGGACTGCCCTGCATCAAGTCGGCGATATTGCGCAGCGAGCTGCGACTGTCGCGCAGGGCTCGGCACACGCGGTCATGACTGGCCTGCGGAACCGGCAGGCGCACGCCGTCGAGAAGCTTGACCCAGCCTTCGAGCGTGTCCGGTGTTGGCGTCGGGGAGTTCGTTTGTCTAGCCATGTCTGGAGGCGATCATCGTCAACAATACCTGGGCCCGGAGGGGGTCAAATTGGCTTTTCGCCTGAACTGGCTATAGTCTGGCGCAGTTTTGCCGATAAGTAGAAGAAGAGATTTTTTAACTTCCGAATATGACCTTGAACCCGACTCAGTAAGTGCTCTCCTACCTATGGCTAAAATTATCGGCATCATCGTCGTATTCGCGAGCGTGCTCGGCGGATACGTGCTCTCCCATGGCAAGATTGCCGCCCTGATCCAGCCTTTCGAGGTCATGATCATCGGTGGTGCGGCCCTCGGCGCATTCCTGCAGGCCAACCCCGGTTACATGACCAGGCACGTGCTCAAGAAATCCCTGAGCATGTTCGGTACGCGTTTCAGCCATGCCTTCTATCTTGAGGTGCTGGGCCTGATCTACGAGATTCTCAACAAGAGCCGCCGCGAAGGCATGATGGCCATCGAAGCGGACATCGAAGACGCCGCGGCCAGCCCGATCTTCGCCAAATACCCGACTGTTCTCAAGGACGAGCGCATGACCGCGTTCATCTGTGACTACCTGCGCATCATGTCCTCCGGCAACATGGCGCCCCATGAACTGGAGGGCCTGTTCGACATGGAGCTCTACAGCCTCAAGGAAGACCTGGAGCACCCGTCCCACGCAGTGAACGGTATCGCCGACGCCATGCCCGGTTTCGGTATCGTCGCGGCGGTCCTGGGTATCGTGGTGACCATGGCTTCGCTGGGTGAGGGCGACCAGAAGTCCATCGGCCTGCACGTCGGTGCGGCACTGGTCGGTACTTTCTTCGGTATTCTCGCCGCCTACGGCTTCTTCGGCCCGCTGGCGCATTCCCTGGCCCACGATGCCAAGGAAGAACTGAACGTCTACGAAGCCATCAAGGCCTCACTGGTGGCTTCCGCTTCGGGCATGCCGCCATCGCTGGCCGTGGAGTTCGGGCGCAAGGTCCTGTACCCGGCGCACCGTCCGAGTTTCTCCGAGCTGGAACAAGCGGTTCGCGGTCGTTAAGTTATGGAAAATAACCAGCCGATAATCATCAAGCGCGTCAAGCGCATCGCCGGTGGGCATCACGGGGGCGCCTGGAAAATCGCCTTCGCCGACTTCGCCACGGCGATGATGGCGTTCTTCCTGGTGTTGTGGCTGCTATCCACGGCAACGCCGGAACAGAAAATCGCCATCGCCGGTTACTTCAAGGACCCGATCGGCTTTTCCGAAAGTGGCACGCCCTACGTCATCGATCTGGGTGGCACGCCGACCATGGCGCCGGATAACACCCTCAACCCCGAGATGAAGACCCAGCCGCAGCCGGACAAAGTGACGGTCGACGTCGATCAGGTCGAAGGCATGGCCGAGACGGTGGAAAAGGAGCGCCTGGAACTGCTGCTGCAAGAACTGCAGAACAAGGTCGAAGAGAACCCGCAACTGCAGAAGTTCAAGGACCAGATCCTGTTCGAGATTACCCCGGATGGTTTGCGTATCCAGATCGTGGATGCCGAGAACCGGCCGATGTTCGACTCAGGCTCGGCCCGCCTGAAACCGTATTTCGAAGACATCCTGCTGGCCATGGCCGACACCATCAAGGCGGTGCCGAACAAGATCAGCATCAGCGGCCACACCGATGCCAAGCCGTACAGCGGCAGCGGTGAATTCGGTAACTGGGAGCTTTCGGCCAACCGTGCCAACGCCGCGCGCCGTGCCCTGGTGGCGGGCAGCTACCCGGAGGCACAGGTGGCGCGTGTGGTCGGTTACGCCTCGTCGGCCCTGTTCGATCGCGAACATCCGTTCAACCCGGTGAACCGCCGTATCGACATTATCGTGCTGACCAAGAAGGCCCAGCGTGCCATTGAAGGTTCGCAAGGGGTGGAGCCGGCTCCCGATAGCTCACAGGAAACTCCGGAATCAACGCCGGCCACTCCAGCCGACCCGAACGCGTTGCCGGCAGACAAGGAGCCGTTGCCGGCTCACGAACTGCGCGAACGGCTGAACCTGTTCGATGACCCTGCGCCGAAGCCGGGAGAGCCCCCGAAGCCGTAACGCAAAAAAAAGCCGCGATCATCGCGGCTTTTTCATGTCTGCGGGAAGCGGCTCAGTAGCCGTTTTCCGGCAAGCTGGCGATGATCGAGCGGTAGCTGTTCATTCGTTGCTGCTGCACTCGGCCATCTTCCAGGGCCTTGAGCAGGGCGCAACCGGGTTCGCGGTCGTGCTTGCAGTCGCGGAAGCGGCAGGTACCGAGCAGGTCGCTGAACTCGATGAAGCCAGCCTCGACATCGGCACGGCTGACGTGACCCAGGCCGAATTCGCGGATACCCGGGGAGTCGATCAGCTCACCGCCACCGGGGAAGTGGAACAGGCGCGCAGTGGTCGTGGTGTGGGTGCCCTGGCCGGACAGCTCGGACAACGGGCCGACGCGTGTTTCCACCTCTGGCAGCAGGCTGTTGACCAGCGACGACTTGCCGACGCCGGACTGGCCGACGAACACGCTGATGCGCCCGTCCAACTGCTTCTGAAGCTGTTCCATGCCGTTGCCGTGGTGGGCCGACACTTCCAGCACCGGGTAACCCAGGGTGCGGTAGACCGCGAGCAATGCGTTCAACGCCGGGGCGTTGTGTTCGTCGATCAGGTCGAACTTGTTCAGCAACAGCAGCGGCTTGATGCCCGCGTGTTCGGCGGCGACGAGGTAGCGGTCGATCAGGTTGGCATGGGGCTCAGGCAGCGGCGCGAATACGATGACAATCATGTCGACGTTCGCCGCCACCGGTTTAAGCTGGCCACGGCTGTCCGGACGGCAGAGTTCGGTATTGCGCGGCAATTGCGCCACGATCACGCCGATACCCTGGTTGCCGGCACGCCAGACCACCTGGTCGCCGGTCACCAGTGCGGGCAGGTTCGCCCGCAGGTGGCAACGGAACACCTGGCCGGCCAGCTCGCCATCACGGGCTTCGACTTCGACCTGCACGCCGAAGTGGGCGATCACCAGGCCGTGCTGTTCCGGGCCCAGGTCGCCACCCTCAAGTGCCTCGACGGCCGAGGACTCGCGTTTGGCGGCGCGGGCAGCGCGTTCGCCCTGAATCTTTTCGATGCGCCAGTTTTGACGACGATTGAGTTGGCGTTTGGCCATGGGTGTTCCGTATCAAGAATGCAGCGATTAGGTAAAACGGCCGCGAGTTTAGCACGCCCGGCCACCGGCCTAGGCTAAACTGCGCAGCATTGCCTAGGAGCCGACACATGCAAAACCCGCAGAACCTGATCTGGATCGACCTGGAAATGACCGGTCTGAACCCGGATACCGATGTCATCATCGAAATGGCGACCATTGTCACCGATAGCGACCTGAACACACTGGCCGAAGGTCCGGTGATCGCCATTCACCACAGCGACGAAATCCTTGCCGGCATGGACGAGTGGAACACCCGTCAACACGGCGGTTCGGGTCTGACCCAGCGCGTGCGGGAGAGCCGTATCAGCATGGCCGAAGCCGAAGCCCAGACCATCGCCTTCCTGGAAAAGTGGGTGCCGAAGGGCAAATCGCCGATCTGCGGCAACAGCATCTGCCAGGATCGTCGCTTCCTTTATACCCACATGAAATCCCTGGAAAGCTATTTCCACTACCGCAACCTTGACGTTTCGACCCTCAAGGAACTGGCTGCGCGCTGGGCGCCGGACGTGCGTGACAGCTTCAAGAAGGGCAGCACTCATTTGGCGCTGGACGACATCCGCGAGTCGATCGCCGAGCTGCAGCACTATCGCCAGCATTTCATCAAGGCCTGATTGTGTAGCGTCTGTTATGGCCCTTTCGCTGGCAAGCCAGCTCCTACAGGTTTGCGCGGTTCTGTAGGAACTGGCTTGCCAGCGAAGGGGGCTTTGAAGACGCTATCGCCAGCGAGCCGGCCCCTACAGATAGCGGTGCCCTCTTTTGGTGCCTCGGCGAAGTGCGTAGACTGCGCGCCTTTTTGCAAGGATCGCCACCATGTTGCTGATGCTCTACCTGATCGCCATCACCGCCGAGGCCATGACCGGCGCCCTGTCTGCGGGGCGTCGCGGCATGGATTGGTTCGGCGTGGTGCTGATTGCATGTGTCACGGCGCTGGGCGGTGGTTCGGTGCGCGACGTGTTGCTCGGCCACTATCCACTGACCTGGGTGAAACACCCGGAATACCTGGTGCTGACCACCATCGCAGCAATGTTCACAGTATTCACCGCGCGCTGGATGCGTCATCTGCGTTCATTGTTTCTGGTGCTCGACGCCGTCGGCCTGGTGGCGTTCACGCTGATCGGCTGCATGACCGCCCTTGAAATGGGGCATGGCATGTTGGTCGCGTCGGTCAGTGGTGTGATCACTGGAGTATTCGGCGGCATCCTGCGGGATATCTTTTGCAATGACATTCCGCTGATCTTCCGGCGCGAGCTGTACGCCAGCGTCTCGTTCGCGGCGGCGTGGTGCTACATGCTTTGCCTATACCTGAACTTGCCGGGGGAACAGGCGATCTTGATCACCCTGTTCGGCGGTTTCCTGCTGCGCTTGCTGGCGATCCGCTTTCACTGGGAAATGCCCAAATTCGTCTACAACGACGAGGCCTGACGCTCGGCGTGCTGCTGCAACGCCCACTCGACATGCTCACGGACCAATTCGGACGGATACTCCCGTCGCGCCTTCAACGCTTCCAGCACCGGAATGGTCGAAGGCGCGTTGCCGAGGCCGACGGCCAGATTGCGCAGCCAGTTTTCGTACCCGGTCCGGCGCAGCGGCGAGCCTTCGGTGCTGCTTAAAAACTTGCCCTCGTCCCACATGAACAGCTCGGCCAGTTCGGCGTTGTCCAGGTTGTGCCGAGGCTTGAAGTCGCTTTCGCCGGACGGCCGGGCGAAGCGGTTCCACGGGCAGACGATCTGGCAGTCATCGCAACCGAACACCCGATTGCCGATCAGCGGCCGCAGTTCTTGCGGAATTGCACCTTTAAGTTCGATGGTCAGGTAGGAAATACAGCGCCGGGCGTCCAGCACATAGGGCCCGACGAAGGCATTGGTCGGACAGATATCGAGGCAGGCGCTGCAGCGGCCGCAGTGTTCGGTGGCATGGGGCGGGTCCACTGGCAGCGGCAAGTCGACGAACAGTTCGGCGAGGAAGAAATAGCTGCCGGCCTTACGATTCAGGACCAGGGTGTTTTTGCCGATCCAGCCCAGGCCCGCTTGCTCTGCGATGGCTTTTTCCAGCACCGGGGCACTGTCGACAAAGGCCCGGAAACCAAATGGGCCGATTTCTGCCTGAATCTTGTCCGCCAGTTGTTGCACACGTTTACGGATCAATTTGTGGTAATCGCGGCCCAAGGCATAACGCGAGACGTAGGCTTTTTCCGGCTGGGCGAGCAGTTGCGCCATTCTGGTATCGCCCGAAAGGTAATCCATGCGCAGCGACACCACGCGCAGAGTGCCCGGCACCAGTTCTTCGGGGTGCGAGCGTTTGCTGCCGTGGGCGCCCATGTATTCCATTTCGCCGTGGTAGCCGGCGGCGAGCCAGCGTTCCAGGTGCTGCTCATGCTCGGCCAGGTCCAGGCCGCTGATGCCGACTTGCTGAAAGCCCAGCTCGCGGCCCCAGTCCTTGATGGATTGGGCGAGAGCGGGCAAATCTGTAGTAATAGCGGGCATGAGGCGAGAGAAACCGGAGCTGAGGTGCGTATAATTCTGCCAGACATCGGAGCCCATAGACGCATGCCGCACGCTAAAGATGATTTACCCGACGCGCTGTACAGCGCCGCGCAGGTCCGAGGGCTCGATGCGAGCCTGATCGCGGCCGGCACCCCGGGCTTCGAACTGATGCAGCGCGCCGCACGGGCTACCTGGCGGGCACTGGTCCGGCAATGGCCGACGGCCAGTGAGCTGACGGTGGTCGTAGGTGGCGGCAATAACGCGGGCGACGGTTATTTGGTCGCCGTGCTGGCCAGGCGCGCCGGGTGGACGGTGCGGGTGTTGGCGGCGGACGATCCGCAGCAGCTGCGCGGTGATGCGGCTTCGGCCCATGCCGAAGCAGTGTCCGAAAACGTTGTGATCGAAGCGTGGAGCGCGCAATCGGACTTTCGTGGCATCGTGCTGGACGCCTTGCTCGGAACCGGCCTGAGCGGTGACGTGCGTGAACCGTATGCCAGTGTCATCGCTGCGATCAACGCCAGCGGCCTTTGCGTGGCGGCGGTGGACATCCCCTCGGGGCTTTGCGCCGATACCGGTCGCATCCTCGGTTGCGCGGTGCGCGCCGATCTGACGGTAAGCTTTATCGGGCTGAAACTGGGCCTGTTCACCGGTGACGCGGCGGATGTCGTGGGTGAGCTGGTTTTCAACGACCTGCACGCCGATCCGCAGCTGCTTGAGGGCGCGCCGACCACTGCTCGCCGACTCGCCGCTGGCAATCTGCCACTCCTGGTTCCTCGAGCCCCTGCTTCCCATAAAGGCCGATTCGGCCATGTCCTGTTGATCGGTGGTGATCGTGGCCTGGGCGGGGCGATCCTGTTGAGCGCGCAAAGTGCCCTGCGCAGCGGCGCGGGCATGGTGTCGGTGGCGACCCGTCCCGAGCATGTGCCCGCTGCGCTGGCGCGGATCCCCGAAGCGATGGTGTTGGGCGCCGCGTCGGCCAATCAGTTGATGGATTTGCTGCAAAAGGTGTCCGTGTTGGTGGTAGGTCCTGGGCTGGGTCAGGGCGCCTGGGGACGAAGCCTGTTGTCGGCCGCCGCCAACGCGCCATTGCCGCAAGTCTGGGACGCCGATGCGCTGAACCTGCTTGCGGAAGGCCGTGTGTGCTTGCCCAAGGGGAGTGTGATCACGCCGCACCCGGGGGAAGCCGCGCGGTTGCTGGGTCTGAGCACTGCCCAGGTTCAGGCGGATCGCCCGGCGGCGGTCCATGCGCTGAGTAGAAAATACACCGCTGTCGTCGTGCTCAAGGGCGCCGGTAGTCTGATCGCCTGTCCTGACGGGCGGCTTGCCCTGTGTCATCAGGGCCATCCGGCGATGGCCACGGCGGGGCTGGGCGATGTTCTGGCCGGTCTGGTCGGGGCATTGCTGGCGCAGGGCTTGGCGGCGTTCGACGCGGCTTGCCTGGCGGTCTGGCTTCACGCCAATGCCGGTGAGCACCAGGGTAAATTCGGCCGTGGGCTGGCGGCCAGTGATCTGATACCAGCCATTCGTCAGTTGTTGGAGGAGCAAGCACCGTGTCTGAAGTAACCCTGTACCTGGCCGACGAGCAGGCCATGAGCGACTTTGGCGCACGCATCGCCCGTATCACCGAGGGGCATGGCCTGATCTTCCTTGAAGGTAATCTCGGCATGGGCAAAACCACCTTGTCCCGGGGTATCATCCGCGCCTTGGGGCATGTCGGCGCGGTCAAGAGCCCGACCTTCACCCTGGTCGAGCCCTACGAGATCGGCGACATTCGCGCTTTCCATTTCGATCTGTATCGCCTGGTCGATCCGGAGGAGCTGGAGTATCTGGGCATCCGCGACTATTTCGAAGACGATGCCCTGTGCCTGATCGAGTGGCCTGATAAAGGTGCAGGCTTTTTGCCAAAGCCCGACCTGACCATTACCATTAGCCCGCAAGACAGCGGGCGTTCGCTGAAAATTTTATCCCAGGGCTCGCGTGGCGAGGCCTGGTGTGCCGCTTTGGCATTGGAATCCAAATAGATGATGGGGTTAGGTATGCGCTTTCGCGCGTTGGTGGCTGCCGTAGGGGTGTTGTTTCTGGCGGTGACCGTCGACGCTGTGGCCGAGACGAAGGTCAACAGCGTTCGCCTGTGGCGGGCGCCGGATAACACGCGACTGGTGTTTGACCTGACCGGCCCCGTGCAGCACAGCGTCTTTACGCTGACGTCCCCGGATCGCCTGGTCATCGACATCAATGGCGCGAGCCTCGGTGCGCCGTTGAACGTCAACAGCGCCAACACCCCGATCACCGCCATGCGCTCGGCCCAGCGTACGCCGACCGACCTGCGGGTGGTCATCGACCTGAAAAAGGCCGTTACGCCGAAAAGCTTCTCCCTGGCGCCCAACGCCCAGTACGGCAATCGACTGGTAGTCGATCTGTTCGACAACCCGGCCGACGCCGCGCCGCCGCCAGCGCCGACCCCTTCGGTCGCCACAGTGCCGGCCGTGCCGGTCACGCCCTCGGAGCCGGCAATCAAGTTGCCGCCAGCACCGGCTGGCAAACGCGACATCATTGTGGTGATCGACGCCGGTCACGGTGGTGAAGACCCGGGCGCCTCCGGCTCCCGCGGTCAGCGCGAGAAAGACGTGGTATTGGCCATCGCCCGCGAACTGCAGCGCCAGGTCAGTGGCATGAAAGGTTTCCGCGCCGAACTGACCCGCACCGGCGACTACTTCATTCCACTGCGTGGCCGTACGGAAATTGCCCGCAAGAAAGGCGCCGACCTGTTCGTCTCGATTCACGCCGACGCCGCGCCTTCTGCCGCGGCCTTCGGTGCCTCGGTGTTCGCCCTGTCCGATCGCGGTGCCACTTCGGAAACCGCGCGCTGGCTGGCCGACAGTGAAAACCGTTCCGACCTGATCGGTGGCGCCGGCAATGTCAGCCTCGACGACAAGGACCGCATGCTGGCCGGTGTATTGCTCGACCTGTCGATGACCGCGTCCCTGACCTCGAGCCTGAACGTCGGCCAGAAAGTCCTGAGCAACATCGGCCGGGTCACGCCGCTGCACAAGCAACGGGTCGAGCAGGCCGGGTTCATGGTGCTGAAATCGCCGGACATCCCATCGATCCTGGTCGAAACCGGGTTCATCTCCAACGCCAACGAAGCCTCGAAACTGGCTGCAGCGAGCCACCAGCAGGCGCTGGCGCGATCCATCAGCAGCGGCGTGCGCCAGTTCTTCCAGCAGAACCCGCCTCCAGGCACTTACATTGCCTGGCTGCGTGATTCCGGCAAAATCGCCCAAGGCCCCCGTGACCATCGGGTCAACCCGGGCGAGACGCTGGCGATGATCGCTGTGCGCTATCAGGTGTCGCCGGCGACCCTGCGCAGCGCCAACAACCTGTCGAGTGATGAGCTCAAGATCGGTCAGCACCTGACCATCCCGGGAACTGAACTGGCGGCCAAAGAATGAATCAGGTGGTGAACAACGGCGCTCGCATCGAGCTGCTCAGCCCGCGCCTGGCGAACCAGATCGCTGCGGGTGAGGTGGTCGAGCGCCCGGCCTCGGTGATCAAGGAACTGCTTGAAAACAGCCTCGACTCCGGTGCCAGGCGCATCGATGTCGACGTGGAGCAAGGCGGCGTCAAGTTGCTGCGGGTGCGCGACGATGGCAGCGGCATTTCCGCCGATGACCTGCCGCTGGCCCTGGCGCGACATGCCACCAGCAAGATCCGTAACCTGGAAGACCTTGAACAGGTCATGAGCCTGGGTTTTCGTGGTGAGGCCCTGGCATCGATCAGTTCGGTGGCGCGCCTGACCCTGACGTCGCGCACCCGTGATGCCGAGCAGGCCTGGCAAGTCGAAACTGAAGGTCGAGACATGGCGCCCCGCGTACAACCCGCGGCCCATCCGGTCGGCACCTCGGTTGAAGTGCGCGACCTGTTCTTCAATACGCCGGCGCGGCGCAAGTTTCTCAAGACCGAAAAAACCGAATTCGATCATCTGCAGGAAGTCATCCGGCGTCTGGCGCTGGCGCGGTTCGACGTGGCCTTTCATCTGCGTCATAACGGCAAGACCATCCTCAGCCTGCACGAAGCCCACGATGACGCGGCTCGCGCCCGGCGCGTAGCGGCAATCTGCGGGCCAGGGTTCCTGGAGCAGGCGCTGCCGATCGAAATCGAACGTAATGGCCTGCATCTATGGGGTTGGGTCGGCTTGCCGACCTTCAACCGCAGCCAGGCCGACTTGCAATATTTCTTCGTCAATGGCCGTGCCGTGCGCGACAAACTGGTGGCGCACGCCGTGCGCCAGGCTTATCGCGACGTGCTGTTCAATGGCCGGCATCCGACCTTCGTGCTGTTTTTCGAGGTCGATCCGACGGGCGTCGACGTCAACGTGCACCCCACCAAGCACGAAGTACGCTTCCGTGAAGGGCGCATGGTTCACGATTTCCTCTATGGCACTTTGCACCGTGCCTTGGGCGATGTGCGACCCGACGATCAGCTGGCGGCGCCGGTTGCCACGGCCATCGTCCGGCCTACTGGCCTCGAAGCCGGTGAATTCGGCCCCCAGGGCGAAATGCGCCTGGCCGCCAATGCGCTGCTGGAGCAGCCTCAGGCCCAGCCGTCGTTCAATGCGCCGGCCGGTTCGGGTTCTGGCGCCGGATACCAGTATCAATACACTCCGCGTCCGCAGTCAGCGGTTCCGGCTGCAGAAGCGCAGGCCGCCTATCGCGAGTTCTTCGCGCCGTTGCCCGAGGCCAACGCGGTAGCGCTGCCAGCCGGTCAGGACGACATTCCGCCGCTGGGCTATGCATTGGCGCAACTCAAGGGCATCTACATTCTGTCGGAGAACGCCCAGGGTTTGGTGCTGGTAGACATGCATGCCGCTCACGAGCGGATCATGTACGAACGACTGAAAGTCGCCATGGCCAGCGAAGGCTTGAGCGGGCAACCGCTGCTGGTGCCGGAATCCCTGGCGGTCAGTCAGCGTGAAGCCGACTGCGCCGAAGAGCACATCGCCTGGTTCCAGCGCCTGGGCTTCGAGCTGCAGCGCCTCGGTCCGGAAACCCTGGCCATTCGGCAGATACCGGCCTTGCTCAAGCAGGCTGAGGCCAATCGACTGGTGGGTGACGTGTTGGCCGACCTGATGGAATATGGCACCAGCGACCGGATCCAGGCGCACCTGAACGAACTGCTCGGGACCATGGCCTGCCACGGCGCGGTCCGGGCCAATCGGCGCCTGGCCTTGCCGGAAATGAACGGTCTGCTGCGTGACATGGAAAACACCGAGCGCAGCGGTCAATGCAACCATGGCCGACCGACCTGGACCCAATTGGGCCTGGACGATCTGGACAAACTGTTCTTGCGCGGTCGTTGATGAGCCAGTTCCCTCCTGCGATTTTCCTGATGGGCCCGACCGCCGCCGGCAAGACCGACCTGGCCATCGAACTCACCAAGGTCCTGCCTTGCGAGCTGATCAGCGTCGATTCGGCGCTGGTCTACCGCGGCATGGACATCGGTACCGCCAAGCCCTCAAAAGAGCTTTTGGCAGAATTTCCGCACCGCCTGATCGATATTCTCGACCCGGCCGAGGCTTATTCGGCGGCGGATTTCCGTCGCGATGCCCTGCAAGCCATGGCCGAGATCACCGCGCGGGGTAAGATTCCGCTGTTGGTCGGCGGCACGATGCTCTATTACAAGGCTTTGGTCGAAGGGCTCGCGGACATGCCGGCCGCCGACCCGCAGATCCGCGCGCAGATCGAGGAAGAGGCCGCTCGCCTTGGCTGGCAGGCGTTGCACGATCAGTTGGCGATCATTGACCCGGTTTCCGCGGCGCGTATTCATCCGAACGATCCTCAGCGTCTGAGTCGAGCACTGGAAGTTTTTCGTGTTAGCGGTCAGAGCATGACCGAGCTGCGCTTGCAACAATCTGCGCAAAGTACTGAAGCAGCCGCTTCGGGACGGGCACAATTGCCCTATACTGTCGCGAACTTGGCCATTGCCCCGGCGAATCGCCAGGTATTGCACGAGCGAATTAAACAAAGATTCACTTTAATGTTGGAACAGGGATTCATCGACGAGGTCGTAGCCCTGCGTAATAGAAGTGACCTGCATACCGGGTTGCCGTCTATACGTGCGGTAGGCTACCGCCAAGTCTGGGATTACCTGGATGGCAAGCTGACGTCAGCCGAGATGCAGGAGCGTGGAATCATTGCCACGCGCCAATTGGCGAAGCGCCAGTTCACCTGGCTTCGCAGTTGGGCTGATTTGCACTGGCTGGACAGCCTCGATTGCGACAATCTGCCGCGCGCCTTGAAATACCTGGGGACCATCTCCATATTGAGCTGAGTCCTTGCAATTGCCGTCTATCCTTGGGGGTGGGGCGGCCAAAGCCATCTGTTTACCTATTTTTTTATTTTGAATCCTTAAAGGAGTGCGGCACATGTCAAAAGGGCATTCGCTACAAGACCCTTACTTGAATACTTTACGTAAAGAGAAAGTTGGGGTGTCCATCTACCTGGTCAACGGTATCAAACTGCAAGGTACGATCGAGTCTTTCGACCAGTTCGTTATCCTGCTGAAAAACACCGTCAGCCAAATGGTCTACAAGCACGCTATCTCTACAGTAGTGCCGGTTCGTCCAATTCGTCTGCCTAGCGCAACCGAATCGGAAGCGGGTGATGCTGAGCCAGGTAACGCCTGATAGGAGTCTCCTTTGTTCTTTGAGCGCCACGGTGGTGGTGAGCGAGTCATACTCGTTCACTTGGATGGACAGGACCCTGAGGCGCGCGAAGACCCGCAGGAGTTTCAGGAATTGGCTAATTCGGCTGGCGCCGAGACCGTTGCGTTTTTTAACGTGCCGCGTCATCGGCCAACCGCCAAATTCCTGATTGGCAGCGGTAAGGTCGAGGAACTGCGCGACCTGGTCAAAGCCGAAGAAGCCGATCTGGTGATTTTCAATCACGTCCTCACGCCCAGTCAGGAACGTAACCTCGAACGTGTTTTCGAGTGTCGCGTGATCGACCGTACCGGCCTGATTCTCGATATTTTCGCCCAGCGCGCCCGTACCCATGAAGGCAAGCTCCAGGTAGAACTGGCCCAGCTTGACCACATGAGCACCCGGCTGGTTCGCGGGTGGACTCACCTTGAGCGCCAGGGTGGCGGTATCGGCATGCGTGGCCCTGGTGAAACCCAGCTGGAAACCGACCGCCGCTTGCTGCGGGTGCGCCTGCGCCAGATCAAGGGTCGGCTGGAGAAAGTGCGCAGCCAGCGCGAACAGTCGCGGCGTGGCCGATCCCGTGCGGATATCCCTACCGTGTCGCTGGTGGGATATACCAACGCCGGTAAATCCACGCTGTTCAATAATGTGACGAAATCCGACGTCTACGCGGCTGACCAACTGTTTGCCACGCTGGACCCGACCTTGCGTCGTCTGGATCTGGACGATCTGGGGCCGATTGTCCTGGCGGACACGGTGGGTTTCATTCGCCACTTGCCCCACAAGCTGGTCGAGGCATTTCGGTCTACCCTCGAAGAGTCGAGCAACTCCGACCTGTTGTTGCACGTGATCGATGCGGCGGAACCGGATCGCATGTTGCAGATCGAGCAGGTGATGGTGGTGCTGGGCGAGATTGGTGCCCAGGACTTGCCGATCCTCGAGGTCTATAACAAACTCGATTTGCTTGAAGGCGTTGAGCCACAAATCCAGCGCGATGAAAACGGCAAACCCCAGCGGGTCTGGCTGTCGGCGCGCGATGGCACTGGTCTGGAATTGCTTGAGCAAGCCATTGCCGAATTGCTTGGCAGTGATTTGTTTATCGGTACCCTGCGCTTGCCGCAACGATTCGCCCGACTGCGTGCGCAGTTTTTCGAACTCGGTGCGGTGCAAAAAGAAGAGCACGACGAAGAAGGCATCAGTTTGCTGGCCGTTCGTTTGCCCCGGGTCGAGTTGAATCGACTGGTAAGCCGCGAAGGATTGCAGCCGATGGAATTCATCGAGCAACACACTTTGCAATAAAAGCCTGAGAAAGCGGTTGTGCCGTGGTGACAGGCATTCTGTAGCATTGGTCGGCGCGCCGTGGGTGCGTCTTTGCTTTATCAGATGGAGAGCGCTATGGCTTGGAATGAGCCGGGTGGCAACTCGAATAATCAGGATCCTTGGGGTGGCAAGCGCCGCAATAATGGCGACCGCAAGGGACCACCAGATCTCGACGAGGCCTTCCGAAAGCTGCAGGAAAGCCTGAATGGGTTGTTCGGTGGTGGCAAGAAACGCGGGGATGATGGTGGTGGCTCGGGCAAGAGCGGCGGCTTCGGCGGCCTGCTGGGCATCGGCCTGGTCGTGTTGGCAGCCGTATGGCTGTACAGCGCGGTCTATGTCGTCGACGAGCAGGAGCAAGCCGTGGTGCTGCGCTTCGGCAAGTACTACGAAACCGTCGGCCCCGGCCTGAATATCTACTTCCCGCCGATCGACAAGAAGTACATGGAAAACGTCACGCGTGAGCGGGCGTACACCAAGCAGGGTCAAATGCTGACTGAAGACGAGAACATCGTCGAAGTGCCGCTGACCGTGCAGTACAAGATCAGCAACCTGCAGGACTTCGTGCTGAGCGTCGATCAGCCGGAAATCAGCCTGCAGCACGCGACCGACAGCGCCCTGCGCCATGTGGTGGGTTCCACCGCGATGGACCAGGTGCTGACCGAAGGTCGTGAATTGATGGCCAGCGAAATCAAGGAGCGCCTGCAACGCTTCATGGATACCTATCGCACCGGTATCACCGTCACCCAGGTCAACGTACAGAGCGCAGCGGCACCGCGTGAAGTGCAGGAAGCCTTCGATGACGTGATCCGCGCCCGTGAAGACGAGCAGCGTTCGCGCAACCAGGCTGAAACCTATGCCAACGGCGTCGTGCCGGAAGCCCGTGGCCAGGCCCAGCGCATCCTTGAAGATGCCAATGGCTACCGTGACGAAACCGTCTCGCGCGCCAAGGGTGAGGGCGATCGCTTCACCAAGCTGGTCGCCGAGTATCGCAAGGCACCTGAAGTCACCCGCCAGCGTCTGTATCTGGACACCATGCAGGAAGTCTTCAGCAACACCAGCAAGGTTCTCGTGACCGGCAACAAGAATGGCCAGAGCAACCTGCTGTACCTGCCTCTGGACAAGATGGTCGAAAGTGGTCGCAGCACCAGCACTCAGGTGACCGGCGCGGCAGCCACCAGCAATGAAGCGAATGCGCGTGCGGCAGCTGATCTGCAGCAACAGCAAGCACGTACCAGGGAGAGTCGCTGATGAGCAATAAATCGCTGATCGCCCTTATTGTCGGCGTCGTCGTGGCGATCGCTGCCTGGAACTGCTTCTACATCGTGGCTCAGACCGAGCGTGCGGTGTTGCTGCAGTTCGGACGCGTGGTCCAGGCCGATGTTCAGCCAGGCCTGCATGTGAAAGTGCCCTACGTTAACCAGGTGCGTAAATTTGACGCACGCCTGATGACGTTGGATGCACCGACGCAACGCTTCCTGACGCTGGAAAAGAAAGCCGTGATGGTCGATGCCTACGCCAAGTGGCGGGTCAAGGACGCCGAGCGTTTCTACACCGCGACTTCCGGTCTGAAGCAAATTGCCGACGAGCGTCTGTCCCGTCGTCTCGAGTCGGGCCTGCGTGACCAGTTCGGTAAGCGTACCCTGCACGAAGTAGTGTCCGGTGAGCGTGATGCGCTGATGGCGGATATCACCGCTTCGCTGAACAAGATGGCTGAAAAAGAGCTGGGCATCGAGGTTGTCGATGTTCGGGTCAAGACCATCGACCTGCCGAAGGAAGTGAACCGTAGCGTGTTCGAACGTATGAGCACCGAGCGTGAGCGTGAAGCTCGCGAGCATCGCGCCAAGGGTAACGAGCTGGCTGAAGGCATCCGTGCCGACGCCGATCGTCAACGCCGCGTGCTGCTGGCTGAAGCCTATCGTGAATCCGAAGAGATTCGCGGTGACGGCGACGCCCAGGCCGCTTCGATCTACTCCAAGGCCTACGGTCAGGATCAGGAGTTCTACGCGTTCTACCGTAGCCTGCGTGCCTACCGTGAAAGCTTCGCGAACAAATCCGACGTCATGGTCCTGGACCCAAGCAGTGACTTCTTCCATTACCTGGAAAAAGCCAAGCCTTGATACGACGTTGACCTGATTCATCCCGCCGGGCGGCTAAAACCTCTGGCGGGGTGATCCTTTGGGAAAACGTGTGTATGATGCGGCAGCCGGGAAATTCCCGGCTTTTTTGCGTCTGCATGTTTGATTGCTGTTTTGTGCAGGCGCCCGAGCTGAATGCTCGACAGGTTTTTCGAGGAAAGTGATTGGCGAAGCCGGTAGCAGGCGTTTCGCTTCGTTGCTCCTGCGCCTGATTTATGCACATGGGCTGATCATTTTCTGCTTCACTCAAGGCTCGGCCACAGGCTGACCGCCCGGATACAGGGGAAGGCGTAATGGCAACGGTAGACCGCTGGCTTCTGCCAGATGGCATCGAAGAAGTACTGCCACCTGAAGCGGCGCGCATTGAAGTCGCGCGTCGTCAGGTGTTGGATCTGTTCCAGAGCTGGGGTTACGAGTTTGTCGTGACTCCCCATATCGAGTACCTGGAATCCCTGCTGACCGGCGCGGGCCAGGACCTGGACCTGCGGACCTTCAAGGTCATCGACCCGCAATCGGGCCGGCAGATGGGTTTCCGTGCCGACATCACGCCGCAAGTAGCGCGCATCGATGCACACACCCTGCGTCGCGAAGGTCCGAGCCGCCTGTGTTATGCCGGCAGCGTGCTGCATGCCCAGCCGCGGGCCTTGTCGTCCTCGCGCAGCCCGATCCAGTTGGGCGCCGAGTTGTATGGCGATGCCAGCCCGAGCAGCGACGTGGAAGTCATCAGCCTGATGCTCGCCATGCTGCAACTGGCCGATGTGCCGGATGTGCACATGGACCTGGGGCATGTCGGCATCTACCGCGGCCTGGCCCGCGCCGCCGGCCTGTCCGGCGAAGTTGAACAGCAGTTGTTCGATGCGTTGCAACGCAAGGCCATCGACGAGGTCATTACCTTGACCGAAGGCTTGCCGGCTGACCTGTCGGGCATGCTGCGCGCGTTGGTCGACCTGTGTGGCGGCCGCGAAGTGCTGGCGGCCGCGCGTGAGCGTCTGGCCAAGGCTCCGGCCCCGGTACTGGCGGCACTGGATGACTTGCTGGCGATTGCCGAGCGTCTGTCCGTGCGTTTCCCGGAGCTGCCGCTGTACTTCGACCTGGGCGAGCTGCGCGGTTACCACTACCACACCGGTGTAGTGTTCGCGGTATTCGTGCCGGGCGTTGGCCAGTCCATCGCCCAGGGCGGTCGCTACGACGACATCGGCGCCGACTTCGGGCGTGCCCGTCCGGCCACCGGCTTCTCCACCGATTTGAAAACCCTGGTGACCCTGGGGCGTGCTGAAATCGAGCTACCGTCTGGCGGTATCTGGATGCCTGACAGTACGGATGCGGCACTCTGGCAGCAGGTTTGCCAGTTGCGCAGTGAGGGTCAGCGTGTCGTCCAGGCGTTGCCTGGGCAGCCATTGGCCGCCGCCCGTGAAGCGGACTGCGACCGGCAATTGATCCAGCAGAACGGGCTTTGGCAAGTATCGCCACTGGCTTCTTGAGATTTCCCGCCGGCTGCCGCCGGCACCAAGTTTGCGCGAATGAGGACAAGTGTTATGGGTAAGAATGTCGTAGTCCTGGGCACCCAATGGGGTGATGAGGGCAAAGGCAAGATCGTTGATCTGCTGACCGAACATGCTGCCGCCGTAGTGCGCTACCAGGGTGGCCACAACGCTGGTCACACACTGGTGATCGATGGCGAAAAAACTGTCTTGCACCTGATCCCGTCGGGCGTGCTGCGCGAAGGCGTGCAGTGCCTGATCGGCAACGGCGTGGTGGTTGCACCTGACGCCCTGCTGCGTGAGATCACCAAGCTGGAAGAGAAAGGCGTACCGGTGCGTGAGCGCCTGCGTATCAGCCCGTCCTGCCCACTGATCCTGTCCTTCCACGTAGCGCTGGACCAGGCCCGTGAAAAGGCCCGCGGCGAGCTGAAGATCGGCACCACCGGTCGCGGCATCGGCCCGGCCTACGAAGACAAGGTTGCACGTCGTGGCCTGCGTGTGGGCGACCTGCTCAACATGCCGCGCTTTGAAGACAAACTGCGTGAACTGGTGGATTACCACAACTTCATGCTGGTGGGTTACTACAAAGAGCCAGCCATCGAATTCGACAAGACCCTGGCCGAATGCAAGGAATACGCGCAGCTGCTCAAGCCGCTGATGCTGGACGTGACTGCCGAATTGCACGACCTGCGTCGCGCTGGCAAAGACATCATGTTCGAAGGCGCCCAAGGCTCTTTGCTGGACATCGACCACGGTACCTACCCGTACGTGACCAGCTCTAACACCACCGCTGGCGGCGTCGCTACCGGTTCGGGTGTTGGCCCTATGTTCCTGGACTACATCCTGGGCATCACCAAGGCTTACACCACGCGTGTAGGTTCGGGTCCATTCCCGACTGAGCTGTTCGACGAAGTCGGTGCACACCTGGCTAAACAAGGTCACGAGTTCGGCGCGACGACCGGCCGTGCTCGTCGTTGTGGCTGGTTCGACGCTGTTATCCTGCGTCGCGCTATCGATGTGAACAGCATCTCGGGCATCTGCCTGACCAAGCTGGACGTGCTCGACGGTCTGGAAACCATCAACATCTGCGTCGGCTACAAGGATGCAGAAGGCAACGCCGTTGCCCCGACTGATGCTGACAGCTACGTGGGCCTGCAGCCTGTGTACGAAGAAGTGCCGGGCTGGACCGAGTCGACCGTGGGTGCCAAAACCCTGGAAGAGCTGCCAGCTAACGCCCGTGCTTACATCAAACGCGTCGAAGAGCTGATCGGCGCGCCGATCGACATTATTTCGACGGGTCCGGACCGCAACGAAACCATCGTCCTGCGCCATCCGTTCGCTTGATAAGCTGTTGATGTAAAACACAAAGGCCCCTCAATAGGGGCCTTTGTCGTTTATGCCTGTCGAACGGCATGACCTTTGCTATTAGCTTTGCCTAAAGCGTCACTTTCGGGCGTGCCATCAATTTAATGGCGCTAAAGCAGAGGGATTTCAATTGTCGGCCGTTCTCTCATTGTTACAAAGCCGTTTGTTGCGGCCCGTATTCGTTACCCTTGGTATCGCCCTTTTAGTGCAGGTGCTGGTGGCGGTCGCTCTGACCCGGAGCACCGTGACGGCGCTGGAAGCCGATCTCGGTCAGCGCCTGGGCGCGGACAGCCAAAAACTCTCCGGTGAGCTCGAGCAGGCGGGACGTGAAGTCACGTCGAGCCTCGACAGTCTGTCTGCCAGTACCCGTCAGCGCCTCACGGTTGGTTTGTCTTCGCGGTTGAAGGATGAGCAGGCGCAGTTGCGTTCGACCCTGGAAAAAGACCTTAAGGATTCCGCCAGCGACATGGCCCAGCTTCTGGCATCGGTGGCTCCCCGCGCCATGTGGGACAACGACGTTCCGACCTTGTCCGAGTTCGCCCGTCGGGCCCAGCGCAATCCCAACGTCCTGTTCGTGGTGTACGACGACGCCAACGGCCAGCACCTGACGCGTTACCTCAACCGGGAAAACCCGATCAACAAGGCCCTTTTGGAAAAAGGCCAGGGCGAACGTGCGCTGGACAAGGTGCTGGATGCGGCTAAGAACGATCCATCGGTGTTCTACATCGAGGCTTCGATCAACCCCAATGGCGTGGAAATCGGCAAGGTCCTGATGGGCGTCTCGACGGCTTCGGTGGAGGCCGATCTGGCGGCGCTGGACAAGCGCTTCTCGGCCTTGATCGCCAGTGGCGACCAGTTGGTGGGCGACAGCCTGAAAGGCGCCGCGGCCGATAGCGCAGCCGCCATGCGTGCGCGTCTGCAATCGGCCCAGTCTACGGCCGCTGAAATGAAGGCCAACACCACCAGCACCGTGCAGGAAGCCGCGGCAACCTTGCGCTGGCGAATTGGTGTGAGCCTGGCGGTGGTGGGCTTTGGTGTCCTGCTGTTGCTGGCGGTAGTGCTCGGGCGTCGAGTGGTCAATCGCTTGAAGATGCTGATTGTCGCCATGGATGACCTGGCGGCAGGCGAGGGCGATCTGACCAAGCGCGTGCAGATCAGCAGCAAGGACGAAATCGGTGATATGGCTTCGGCGGTCAATCGCTTTGTGGATAAGTTGCAGCCGATCGTGCGCGAGGCGGGGGATGTCGCTCAGCGTACCGGTGTGGAAATCGGTGCCATGACGTTGCGTAACGCCGGGGCGGATGCGGCGGCAGGCATGCAACGCGATGAAGTGGCGGAAAGTCTGCGGGCCCTGTCGCGAATGGCGGATGAAGCGCAGTCCGAAAGCCAGGCCATGCAGGCGGCCTTGAAGCAGGTGGTGGATATTCGTCAGGCCACCGATGAAAACACCCGGACCTCAGCGAAAGTTGGCAACCTGATTGAAGCATTGGCTGGCCAGGTCGAAACCGGCGCGCAAGTGATCGAGCGCCTGGCGCAGCAGAGCGAGCAGATCGAGGTGGTGCTGACGGTGATCCACGGGATTGCCGAGCAGACCAACCTGCTGGCGCTTAATGCGGCCATTGAGGCGGCGCGCGCAGGCGAGACCGGGCGCGGCTTTGCGGTGGTGGCTGATGAGGTGCGCGCGTTGGCGAGCAAGACCCAAAGCTCCACTGGCGATATCCAGGCGCATATCGTGGCGTTGCAGCAAGGCGCACGCGAAGCCGTGGCGGCGATCGGCCAGGCCGGGCGTCAGGCTAGCGAAGGCCTGCTGGTTCTGCGTGATAGTGCTCGGTTGCAGCAATCGGTGCAGGCTTCGGTCGAGCAGGTGCACACGGCGATCGGCCTGGCGACCCAGGCCGCCGAGCATCAGGCTCGCGGAGCCCAGGCGGTGCGCGGTCGGGTCGAGACCATTCATGTGCAGGCCGAGAAGGCGGCTCAGGCGGTGGTGGCAACCACGGCCAGCGGCAAGGTGCTCGATGGCCTGGCGGCACAGTTGAAAGCGAGCCTGGGGCAGTTCAGGGCTTGATGGGTTGCCAGGGCTGACCTCATCGCGAGCAGGCTCGCTCCCACAGTTGATCCACCGAACCCTGTGGGAGCGAGCCTGCTCGCGATGACGGCCTCAGCGGCTCAAATACATCCGGGTCGTTAACAGGTACACGGGTAACCCCGACACCAATATCAACAACGCCGCATAAGGCGCCGCCGCCGCAAACTCCACGTTCGCGGTATGCGCCCAGACCTCGGTGGCCAGGGTATTAAGCCCGGTCGGACTCAGCAGCAAAGTCGCCGTCAGTTCCTTCATCGCATCCAGGAATACCAGCGCAAACGCCGCCCCCAATGCCGGGAAAATGATCGGCAACGTCACCCGGCAAAACGCACTGAACGATGACGCACCCAACGTGCGCGCCGCCTCTTCCAGTTGCGGTGCAGCCTTGTTCAGCGCCGTGCGAATCGGCGCCTGGGCCAGTGGCAAGAACAGCAGTGCGTAAGCGATCAGCAACAGCGTCGACGTCTGGTACAGCGCTGGCACATAGTGCAACGCGAAATACACCAGGGTCAGCGCGATCACCAGACCTGGCAGCGCGTGCAGCAGATACGGCAAGCGTTCGGCCCAGATCGCCAGTTGGCCTTTGTGGCGCACCACCAGCAGTCCCACCGGCACCGCCAGGACAAGGCAGAGCGCCGCGCCGCCCAATGACAGCGCCAGGGATGAAAGCAACGCCTCGCCGATGGCCGCCACCGGGAATGCCGCCGAAGAGCCCACGGCCAGCCAGTACGCCAGCATCCCCAGCGGAATGCCGCTGCCGATGATCGCCAGCAACAGGCAATAAAGCTGCCCAGCCACCATCCAAGGGCCCAATCGGACCTGTTCTGCCTGGCGCGCCGCGCCTTGCCCTGTGCGCACGTGCCGGCCTTTACCGCGAACGCGCAGTTCCAGCCACAACAACATCAGGCACAGCGCCAGCAGCACGGCCGAGAGCATCGCGGCGTTGGCGTTGCTGAACTCCAGCTCGAACTGTTGATAGATCGCGGTGGTGAAGGTTTGTAGGCCGATGATCGACAGCGCACCGAATTCCACCAGCATGTGCAGGGCGATCAGCAACGACCCCGCCAGCAGCGAAGGCCAGAGCAGCGGCAGGGTGACGCGGAAAAATACCCCCCAGCGATTCTGCCCCAGGGTGCGGGCGGACTCTTCCAGCGAGGGGTCGAGATTGCGCAGGGTAGCCGCCACCGGCAGGAAGATCAGCGGGTATTTGGACAGGCTCATCACCAGGATCGCCCCGCCGAGCCCTTCGAAATGGGCGCTCAGCGACACCCAGGTAAAACTACTGACAAACGCCGGCACGGCGAATGGCAAGCACAGGATCACCCCCCACAGGCGCCGCCCCGGCAGATTGCTGCGCTCCAGCAGCCAGGCCAGTGACAGGCCGATCACGCCACAGGCCAGCGTGACGCCGGCCATCAGTGCCAGGGTATTGCGCAGCAGGCCAAACACATAAGGCCGCCACAGCAAATGCAGCGCTTGCGCCCAGCCCGCTTGCCAGGTCTTCAAGCCGACGTAGGCCAAGGGCAGCAAGCTGAGCACTACCAGCAGTAGAACCGGCAGTACCAGCCAGATGGAGGGCCGCTTGCGCCTTGGCACATACCGGCCATAGGTGGCGGAGGCGGATAGCGAAGCGCTCATCAGTTCAGGCCAACCTCGCGTTCAAGGTCCAGGGCTTCTTCGGCATTGCCCAGGTCGGCGGGCGTGACGTTCGGCGCTTGCAGCTCGCTGAAAGGCTTGAGGCCACG
This sequence comes from Pseudomonas sp. MHK4, assembly GCF_054600775.1. Classification (NCBI taxonomy): domain Bacteria; kingdom Pseudomonadati; phylum Pseudomonadota; class Gammaproteobacteria; order Pseudomonadales; family Pseudomonadaceae; genus Pseudomonas; species Pseudomonas sp. MHK4. The sequence continues at coordinate 395,689 of NZ_BAAIAK010000004.1, forward strand.
ATCCGATTGCATGCCTTTGTGCAGCGGGTATTCGGCGGTGGTCTGGGTGATCACGCGCTGGCCTTCTTCGCTGGCCATGTAGGCGAGCAACTGCTGGGCTTCTTTTGGATGCTTGCTGGATTTCAGTACGGCCGCGCTCGATACGGTAATCAGGCCGCCGACGTCGCCGCCAGTGAAGTAATGCAGTTTCGAATCGAGCTGGCCCTTTTCACGCTGCAAGGCGAACCAGTAGTAATTGTTCACCAGCACCGTCGCCACTTCGCCGTTTTCCACGGCTTTGAGGGCAACCATGTTGTTGCTGTAGGTCTTGCCGAAGGCGCGCAGGCCGGTCAGCCATTCTTCGGCCGCCTCCATGCCATGCACCTTGATGATCGCCACGGCTTGTTCCTGGAACGCGCCGCTGGTGGGTACGAAGCCGACCTTGCCTTGCCATTTTGGATCGGAGAATTCCATGACCGATTTCGGCAAGTCTTTTTCGTCGATCAGTTTCGGGTTGAACGCGACGACGCGCACCCGGGCGGTGACGCCAATCCAGGTGCTATCAGCGGCGACATAGTCCTTGGGCAGGACCGCCAGCGTGGTGTCATCGGCCTTGGCCAGCAGGCCTTGCTCGCCGAGCTTGTTCAGGGGCGGCGATTCTTCGGTGTAGATTACGTCGGCAGGGGAACGATCACCTTCTTCGACGACCTGGCTGGCGAGCTGGTTGCTGCTGCCTTTGCGCACATTGACGTGAATGCCGGTCTTGGCTTCGAAGGCTTTGGCGACTGCGTCGCCGACTTCCTTGTGTTGGCCGTTGTAGAGGGTCAGGGAAACTGGGTCCGCAGCCTGGGTGAGGGGAGTGGCGAGTGCCAGGCCGAGCAGGGTGGTGGTCAGGCCGCGGCGCAGGGTATTTCGAAACATCATTCGCAGGGTTCCTCACTGTCGCATTGCAAAAACTTGCAACAATGATAAACGATATTGTTTCTCAAATGGGCTCTGCGGGGGCAGGTTTTCAAACCCCGGAAACGCAAAAACCCGCTTTCGCGGGTTTTTGTGAAATTCAAGGCCGTAACCTTGAATTTGAATTGGTGCCCAGAAGAAGACTCGAACTTCCACGACCTTGCGGTCACCAGCACCTGAAGCTGGCGTGTCTACCAATTTCACCATCTGGGCATTTCATCGCTAGCGTTGCCGCTGTTGATGTGGCGCACTATACGGAGCGCCAATTGATCTGTAAACCCCTGATTTAAAATTAATTAATCAGATCTCCAGAATGCAAAAACCCGCTTTCGCGGGTTTTTGTGTGAGCCTTGAAATTGAACTAATCTCAAACTCGAAATTGGTGCCCAGAAGAAGACTCGAACTTCCACGACCTTGCGGTCACCAGCACCTGAAGCTGGCGTGTCTACCAATTTCACCATCTGGGCAGTATCGGCAACGTTGTGCGTCGTCGATGGCGCGCACTATACGGAGCGTCTTTTTAACTGTAAACCCCCGACACCAAAAAAACCTGAAAAATTTCACCAGTGGTATTCAAATCAACATCCTGGTGTCGATAAAGGGCTTTAGATGAGGCGTCTTAGCCTGAAATTTCCCGTTTCATTACGCCTATGCCAAACTAACCCGTATATAGACAAGGTGAAAACTCTCTAATGGCCGATTGGCAGTCCCTCGATCCCGAGGCCGCTCGTGAAGCGGAAAAATATGAAAACCCCATTCCTAGCCGCGAACTGATCCTTCAGCACCTTGCTGATCGGGGTTCGCCTGCTAACCGCGAGCAACTGGTCGAAGAGTTTGGTCTGACCACGGAAGACCAGATCGAAGCCCTGCGCCGCCGCCTGCGCGCCATGGAGCGCGATGCTCAACTCATCTATACCCGTCGCGGCACGTATGCGCCGGTGGACAAGCTCGACCTGATCCTGGGCCGCATCAGTGGTCACCGTGACGGTTTCGGTTTCCTGGTGCCGGACGACGGCAGTGACGACCTGTTCATGAGCCCGGCGCAAATGCGCCTGGTGTTTGACGGCGACCGTGCACTGGCGCGTGTTTCCGGGCTGGACCGTCGCGGTCGCCGCGAAGGCATGATCGTCGAAGTGGTGTCCCGTGCTCACGAGACCATCGTCGGTCGCTACTTCGAAGAAGGCGGTATCGGTTTTGTCGTCGCGGATAATCCGAAGATCCAGCAGGAAGTGCTGGTGACGCCGGGCCGTAACGCCAACGCGCAGATCGGTCAGTTCGTCGAAGTGAAGATCACTCACTGGCCGACGCCACGCTTCCAGCCGCAAGGCGACGTGGTCGAAGTCGTGGGCAACTACATGGCGCCGGGCATGGAGATCGACGTTGCCCTGCGCACCTACGACATTCCGCACGTCTGGCCTGACGCCGTGCTCAAGGAAGCCGGCAAGCTCAAGCCGGAAGTCGAGGAGAAAGACAAAGAGAAACGCATCGACTTGCGTCATCTGCCGTTCGTCACCATCGACGGCGAAGATGCCCGCGACTTCGATGACGCGGTCTACTGCGAGGCCCGTCCGGGCAAGCTGCGCCTGTTCTCCGGCGGCTGGAAGTTGTACGTGGCGATTGCCGACGTCTCCAGCTACGTGAAACTCGGTTCGGCGCTGGATGCCGAGGCGCAGGTTCGCGGCAACTCGGTGTACTTCCCCGAGCGCGTGATTCCGATGCTGCCAGAGCAGCTGTCCAACGGCTTGTGCTCGCTGAACCCGCAGGTCGACCGCCTGGCCATGGTTTGCGAGATGACCATCTCCAAATCCGGCGAGATGACCGACTATTGCTTCTACGAAGCGGTGATCCACTCCCACGCCCGCCTGACCTACAACAAGGTCAGCGCGATGCTGGAAACGCCGAAAGCCACCGAAGCGCGCAAGCTGCGTGGCGAGTACACCGACGTGGTGCCGCACCTCAAGCAGCTGTATTCGCTGTACAAGGTGTTGCTGGCCGCTCGTCACGTGCGTGGCGCGATCGATTTCGAAACCCAGGAAACCCGGATCATCTTCGGCTCCGAGCGCAAGATCGCGGAAATCCGTCCGACCGTGCGCAACGATGCGCACAAGCTGATCGAGGAATGCATGCTGGCGGCCAACGTGGCCACCGCCGAATTCCTGAAAAAGCACGAAATTCCTGCGCTGTACCGTGTGCACGACGGCCCGCCGCCGGAGCGCCTGGAAAAACTGCGCGCGTTCCTCGGTGAACTCGGCCTGTCCCTGCACAAAGGCAAGGACGGCCCGTCGCCGAAGGATTACCAGGCGTTGCTGGCCGGCATCAAGGATCGTCCGGATTTCCACCTGATCCAGACCGTGATGCTGCGTTCGTTGAGCCAGGCGGTGTACAGCGCCGATAACCAGGGCCACTTCGGCCTGAATTACGAGGCGTACACCCACTTCACCTCGCCGATCCGTCGCTACCCGGACTTGCTCACGCACCGGGCGATCCGCAGCGTGATCCATTCCAAGCAGAACACCCCGCACGTTCGCCGTGCCGGTGCGATGACCATTCCGAAGGCGCGCATCTATCCGTACGACGAGGCGGCCTTGGAGCAGCTCGGCGAGCAGTGCTCGATGAGCGAGCGCCGTGCCGACGAAGCGACCCGCGACGTGGTGAACTGGCTCAAGTGCGAGTTCATGAAAGATCGCGTGGGCGAGTCGTTCCCGGGTGTGATCACTGCCGTGACCGGCTTTGGCCTGTTCGTCGAGCTGACCGACATCTACGTCGAAGGCTTGGTGCACGTCACCGCGCTGCCGGGCGACTACTACCACTTCGATCCTGTGCATCACCGCCTGGCCGGTGAGCGTACCGGTCGCAGCTTCCGTCTGGGCGACACCGTTGAAGTACGGGTCATGCGCGTCGACCTCGACGAGCGCAAGATCGATTTCGAGATGGCCGAAAAAACCATCAGCGCACCGATCGGCCGCAAAAAGCGCGGTGCTGAAACCGCAGCGCCTGCCGCGAAAGCCGAAGTAGAGCCGGCACCGGCAAAAACCGGTCGTCGTCCTGCCAAGGAAAAGGCAGTCGAGGCTTATCGCCCGAGTGATGCTGCGGCGAAAAACGCCGAAGTGCGCAAGAGCCGTGAAATGAAGCAGGCGTTGCTCGCCGGCGCGAAAAGCGGCGGTAAAGCGGCGTCTACGGGAAAGACCGGACGGTCGGCGCCTGAAAAGGCCTCCGGCGGCAAGCCAGCCAAACCGAGCAAACATCGTAAAGGCCCGCCAAAAGCGGGCTCGGCTCCAGCCAAAAGCGGCGGGGCGCGTAAACCTAAGGCCAAGTCATGAGTCAGTTGGAAAAAATCTACGGCGTGCATGCTGTCGAAGCGTTGCTGCGTCACCACCCCAAGCGCGTCAAGCAGATCTGGCTGGCCGAAGGTCGCAATGACCCCCGGGTCCAGACGCTGATCGAGCTGGCGAACGAAAACCGGGTCCAGGTCGGCCAGGCCGAGCGCCGCGAGATGGACGCCTGGGTTGAAGGCGTGCACCAGGGCGTGGTCGCGGACGTGAGTCCGAGCCAGGTCTGGGGCGAGGCGATGCTTGACGAGTTGCTCGATCGCACCGACGGCGCGCCGTTGTTGCTGGTGCTCGACGGCGTGACCGATCCGCACAACCTCGGCGCCTGCCTGCGTTCCGCCGATGCCGCGGGTGCGCTGGCAGTGATCGTGCCGAAGGACAAGTCGGCGACCCTGACTCCGGTAGTACGAAAAATCGCCTGCGGTGCGGCGGAAGTGATTCCGCTGGTGGCCGTGACCAACCTGGCGCGCACCCTGGAAAAACTCCAGCAGCGCGGCCTGTGGGTCGTGGGTACGGCCGGTGAGGCTGAGGTCAGCCTGTATGACCAGGACCTGACCGGCCCGACCATCCTGATCATGGGCGCCGAAGGCAAAGGCATGCGTCGCCTGACCCGCGAGCATTGCGACTATCTGGTGAACTTGCCGATGGCCGGTAGCGTCAGCAGTCTCAACGTGTCCGTGGCGACGGGTGTGTGCCTGTTCGAGGCCCAGCGCCAGCGCAGCGTCAAAGCCAAGGCTGCCGCCAAAAAAACCTGATACGCCCATAACCTGTAGGAGCTGGCTTGCCAGCGATTGAAGCGCCTCGGTCCGTCTGGCGGACCGCATCGCATCGATCGCCAGCAAGCTGGCTCCTACAGGTGCGGTTTCAATGGGGGTTGTTCAAATAATCACCAATTCCCTTGCGCCTCCCACGCCCCTTCTCTACAATTGCGCCCCTTGCTGTGATGGCAGGCACCCACGTGTCTAGCGTCCTCAAGTCCATAAGTGTCATTCACTCCTTGTCTGACCGCTTTTGAGCGGCAGGCTACAACCCGTAAGGAGCATTCATGCGTCATTACGAAATCATCTTTTTGGTCCACCCGGATCAAAGCGAGCAAGTCGGCGGCATGGTTGAGCGTTACACCAAGCTGATCGAAGAAGACGGCGGCAAAATCCACCGTCTGGAAGATTGGGGCCGTCGTCAACTGGCCTACGCAATCAACAATGTTCACAAGGCTCACTACGTGATGCTGAACGTTGAGTGCACTGGCAAGGCCCTGGCCGAGCTGGAAGACAACTTCCGCTACAACGATGCAGTGATCCGTAACCTGGTCATCCGTCGCGAAGAAGCCGTTACCGGCCAATCCGAGATGCTCAAGGCTGAAGAAAACCGCAGTGAGCGCCGTGAGCGTCGCGACCGTCCTGAGCACGAAGGCGCTGAAAGCGCTGATAGTGATGACAGCGACAACAGCGATAACGCTGACGAGTAATCCACGGACCTTTTAAGGAGCCTATCAAATGGCACGTTTCTTCCGTCGTCGTAAATTCTGCCGCTTCACCGCTGAAGACGTGAAAGAGATCGATTACAAAGATCTCAACACTCTGAAAGCCTACGTATCCGAGACCGGCAAAATCGTTCCAAGCCGCATCACCGGTACCAAAGCACGTTATCAGCGTCAGCTGGCCACCGCTATCAAGCGCGCCCGCTTCCTGGCCCTGCTGGCCTACACCGACAGCCACGGCCGCTGAGACCGGGCAGTCGACACGTAGCAAAGGATTGAATGTATGCGTGCCTTAGCTGAGTTCATCATGCGGGGCCGTATGCAGGCCACTCTCGTAGTGGCTGGATGCGCGGCATTGCCGTTGTTGTATTGGTTGGGTGCTGCCGCTGGATGCCTTGTGCTCCTGCGGCGCGGATTGAAGGACGCCCTGGGCGTTCTTGCTCTGGGACTGCTGCCGGCATTGATCTGGTGGCTTTACTCTGACGATCCACGGGCACTTCTGGTGCTGCTGGGGTCTGCGAGCCTTGCGTTGGTTTTGCGCGCAAGCGAGTCCTGGAACCGCGTGCTGCTGGTCAGCATAGCGATGGGAGTGGTGTTTTCAGTGGTGCTGGGGATGGTTTTTGGTCCTCAGATCGAGATGCTGGCGCAGGCTTTGATAAAAGTCATGCCGTCGCTACTCGGTGATGTCTACCAGCAGATGTCGGTAGACGAGCAAGCGCGTTTCGCGTCCCTGATTACACCGATCCTGACCGGCCTGATTGCGGCCTTGTTGCAAATCGTCAGTGTGCTGAGCCTGATTGTCGGGCGCTACTGGCAGGCGTTGTTGTACAACCCCGGTGGTTTTGGTCGCGAGTTTCGCGCCGTCCGAATCCCGCTGGGTCCCGCGATGTTGCTGCTGGCGGGCATGGTTGTGTCACCGAATCTCGGTGTCCAGATGTCCATGCTTGTACCGCTGTGCAGCGTACCGCTGGTTTTCGCCGGGCTGGCCCTGATTCACGGGCTGGTGGCGCAAAAGCGACTGGCCAAATTCTGGCTGGTGGGGTTGTACGTCACGCTGTTGCTGTTCATGCAGCTGATCTATCCGTTGCTGGTGGTCCTGGCCATCGTCGACAGCCTGATTGATTTTCGCGGTCGTCTGGCGTCGAAAGACGCCGATGATGCGAACGGTGAAGGTTAAAAGTTAAGAGGATTTTCACATGCAACTGATCCTTCTGGAAAAAGTCACCAACCTGGGCAACCTGGGTGACAAAGTGAACGTTAAGGCTGGTTACGGTCGTAACTACCTGCTGCCTTACGGCAAAGCTACCGCTGCGACCCCAGCCAACCTGGCTGCGTTCGAAGAGCGTCGTGCTGAGCTGGAAAAAGCCGCAGCAGATCGTAAATCGTCGGCTGAAAGCCGCGCTGCCCAACTGGCCGAGCTGGAAGTGACCATCACTGCCACCGCTGGCGACGAAGGCAAGCTGTTCGGTTCGATCGGTACTCACGACATCGCTGACGCACTGACCGCCTCCGGCGTTGAAGTAGCGAAAAGCGAAGTTCGTCTGCCGAACGGCACCATCCGCAACGTAGGTGAATTCGACGTGGCCGTGCACCTGCACGCCGAAGTTGAAGCCACCGTACGCGTTGTCGTGGTAGCAGCTTAAGCAGCACTTGTCGGCTGGCACCCTCGGGTGCTTGCCGGTAACATCGGGCACGATCCTGTTTACAGGTCGTGCCCTTTGTCTTTCTGGTAACACCCGTTTTCAAACCCCTGCTTTTCCTTAACAAACCAAGTGGCCATGAACGAAATCTCCGCTCCCGAGCAATACGATCTGCAAACCGCCGCGCTGAAGGTGCCACCGCATTCCATCGAAGCCGAACAGGCTGTACTCGGTGGTCTGATGCTGGACAACAACGCCTGGGAACGCGTGCTCGATCAAGTCTCCGACGGCGATTTCTATCGACATGACCACCGTCTGATCTTCCGTGCGATCGCCAAGCTGGCCGATCAGAACATGCCGATCGACGTCGTGACCCTGTCCGAGCAACTGGACAAGGAAGGTCAGACGTCCCAGGTCGGCGGCCTCGGTTACCTGGGCGAACTGGCGAAAAACACGCCATCGGTCGCCAACATCAAGGCCTATGCGCAGATCGTTCGTGAACGGGCAACCTTGCGCCAGCTGATCGGCATCAGCACCGAAATCGCCGACAGCGCTTTCAATCCTGAAGGCCGTACCGCCGCCGAGATTCTCGACGAGGCCGAGCGGCAGATCTTCCAGATCGCCGAGGCCCGGCCGAAAACCGGTGGCCCGGTGGGCGTGAATGACCTGCTGACCAAGGCCATCGACCGTATCGACACCCTGTTCAACACCGACAACGCCATCACCGGCCTGTCCACCGGCTACACCGACCTCGACGAGAAGACCAGCGGCCTGCAGCCGTCCGACTTGATCATCGTCGCTGGCCGTCCGTCCATGGGTAAGACCACCTTTGCGATGAACCTGGTGGAAAACGCCGTGTTACGCAGCGAGAAGGCGGTTCTGGTTTACTCGCTGGAGATGCCAGGCGAATCGCTGATCATGCGTATGTTGTCATCGCTGGGTCGCATCGATCAGACCAAGGTCCGTTCCGGTCAGTTGGAAGATGACGATTGGCCACGCCTGACCTCGGCGGTCAACCTGCTCAACGATCGCAAGCTGTTCATCGACGATACCGCCGGCATCAGCCCGTCGGAAATGCGCGCCCGGACCCGCCGCCTGGTGCGTGAGCATGGCGAAGTCGGCCTGATCATGATCGACTACCTGCAGCTGATGCAGATCCCGGGTTCCAGCGGTGACAACCGGACCAACGAGATTTCCGAGATCTCCCGGTCCCTGAAAGCCCTGGCCAAGGAATTCAACTGCCCGGTGGTGGCACTGTCCCAGCTCAACCGTTCCCTGGAGCAGCGCCCGAACAAGCGCCCGGTGAACTCCGACTTGCGCGAATCCGGAGCGATCGAGCAGGACGCCGACGTGATCATGTTCGTGTATCGCGACGAGGTGTATCACCCCGAGACCGAGCACAAGGGCATTGCCGAAATCATCATCGGCAAGCAGCGGAACGGGCCGATCGGCTTTATTCGCCTGGCCTTTATCGGTAAGTACACGCGCTTCGAAAACCTGGCGCCGGGTAGCTATAACTTCGACGACGACGAGTAAGTTATTTGGCATCCTGAAGGGCCCCATCGCTGGCAGGCCAGCTCCTACAGGGCGCGCGTCGTACCTGTAGGAGCAAGCTTGCTCGCGATAGGGGCGACGCAATTTCCGACCACAGCCGTCGGAATTGGTCAAAATTTGTGCTATATTCCGCGCCCGCGAAATTCAATGAAAGCCAACACCGGTTATCGACATGCAAGCAGCCAAGCCGTTATTTGACTATCCCAAGTACTGGGCCGAATGTTTCGGGCCAGCGCCATTCCTGCCCATGAGCAGGGAGGAGATGGATCAGCTTGGCTGGGATTCCTGCGACATCATCATCGTCACCGGTGATGCCTACGTCGATCACCCATCGTTCGGCATGGCGATCATCGGCCGGCTGCTGGAGTCCCAGGGCTTCCGCGTCGGCATCATTGCCCAGCCGAACTGGCAGTCCAAAGACGACTTCATGAAGCTCGGCGAGCCGAACCTGTTCTTCGGTGTCGCGGCCGGCAACATGGACTCGATGATCAACCGCTACACCGCCGACAAGAAAATCCGTTCCGATGACGCCTACACCCCGGGTGGTATGGCCGGCAAACGTCCGGACCGCGCGAGCCTGGTCTACAGCCAGCGTTGCAAGGAAGCCTACAAAAACGTGCCGATCGTTCTTGGCGGCATCGAAGCGTCCCTGCGCCGCATCGCCCACTACGATTACTGGCAGGACCGGGTGCGCAACTCGATCCTGATCGATGCCTGCGCCGATATCCTGCTCTACGGCAACGCCGAGCGTGCGATCGTCGAAGTCGCCCAGCGCTTGTCCTACGGCCACAAGATCGAAGACATCACCGATGTGCGCGGCACCGCGTTCATCCGTCGCGACACGCCAAAAGACTGGTACGAAGTCGACTCCACGCGCATCGACCGTCCGGGCAAGATCGACAAGATCATCAACCCGTACGTCAACACCCAGGACACCCAGGCCTGCGCCATCGAGCAGGAAAAGGGGCCGGTTGACGATCCGCAGGAAGCCAAGGTCGTGCAGATCCTGGCAAGCCCGCGCATGACTCGCGACAAGACCGTGATTCGTTTGCCATCGGTTGAGAAAGTCCGTAACGACGCGGTGCTCTACGCCCACGCCAACCGCGTGCTGCACCTGGAAACCAACCCGGGCAACGCCCGTGCCCTGGTGCAAAAGCATGGCGAAGTCGATGTATGGTTCAACCCGCCACCGATTCCGATGACCACCGAAGAGATGGACTACGTGTTCGGCATGCCTTATGCGCGCATTCCGCACCCGGCGTATGGCAAGGAGAAAATCCCGGCCTACGACATGATCCGCTTCTCGGTGAACATCATGCGTGGCTGCTTCGGTGGCTGCACCTTCTGCTCGATCACCGAGCACGAAGGCCGAATCATCCAGAACCGTTCCCACGAATCGATCATTCGCGAGATCGAAGAAATTCGTGACAAGGTTCCTGGGTTTACCGGCGTGATCTCCGACCTGGGCGGCCCGACCGCGAACATGTACCGCATCGCCTGCAAGACCCCGGAAATCGAATCCGCGTGCCGCAAGCCATCCTGCGTGTTCCCCGGTATCTGCCCGAACCTGAACACCGACCACTCTGCCCTGATCAAGCTGTACCGCAGCGCCCGTGAATTGCCGGGTGTGAAGAAGATCCTGATTGCCTCCGGCCTGCGCTATGACCTCGCGGTCGAGTCGCCGGAGTACGTTAAAGAGTTGGTGACCCACCACGTCGGTGGTTACCTGAAGATCGCCCCGGAACACACCGAGGAAGGTCCGCTCAACCAGATGATGAAACCGGGCATCGGCAGCTATGACAAGTTCAAGCGCATGTTCGAGAAGTACTCCAAGGAAGCAGGCAAGGAGCAGTACCTGATTCCATACTTCATTGCCGCCCACCCGGGCACCACCGACGAAGACATGATGAACCTGGCGCTGTGGCTCAAGGGCAACGGTTTCCGTGCCGACCAGGTGCAGGCGTTCTACCCGTCGCCGATGGCCACCGCCACCGCGATGTACCACTCGGGCAAGAACCCGTTGCGCAAGGTCACCTACAAGAGCGACGCGGTGACCATCGTCAAGAGCGAAGAGCAGCGCCGTCTGCACAAGGCGTTCTTGCGTTATCACGACCCGAAGGGCTGGCCGATGCTGCGTGAAGCATTGACCCGCATGGGCCGCGCCGACCTGATCGGGCCGGGCAAGAACCAGTTGATCCCGCTGCACCAGCCGTCCACCGACAGCTACCAGAGCGCCCGTCGCAAGAATTCGACGCCGGCCGGCAGCCACAAGGTTGCCGGGGAAAAGACCACCAAGATCCTGACCCAGCACACCGGCCTGCCACCGCGCGCCAGCGATGGCGGCAACCCGTGGGACAAGCGTGAGCAAGCCAAGGCGGCGGCGTTCGCCCGCAACCAGCAGGCGGCCAAGGAGCGCAAGGAAGCGGCCAAAGGCAAAGGGCCCAAGCCTGCCCACAAGCCGGTCGTGCCGCGCTAAGCCGCGCTTGAGCTGAACAGAACGCCAACCTTCGGGTTGGCGTTTTGCATTCTGCTGCGAATCAGCAAACGGACCTCTGTAGGAGCTGGCTTGTCGGGTCGCCGCATCGCAGCGAAGGCGTCCTTCCTGCCGCCAAAAGCTTCGCTGGCAAGCCAGCTCCTACAGGGAGCGCCGCAACATTTATGTGCAATGGCGCTAAACCAATTTCCCGCATCGCCCGATTTTGGTGCTGTACTGCCTCCTGCAACCGGAGAAAGCGCCAGCACTGCGCGATGGCATAAGTCTTGCGCGCTTTCCAATACGCTTAGGGCTCGCAGGAGGCACGCCGTGTCGATTCATGTCGCATTGCACCACGTCACACATTATCGCTATGACCGCGCTGTCGAACTGGGTCCGCAGATTGTTCGCCTGCGTCCGGCTGCCCACAGTCGCACGCGAATACTCTCCTATGCGCTGAAAGTCTCGCCCGAACAGCACTTCATCAACTGGCAGCAGGATCCCCAGGGTAATTACCTGGCGCGGTTGGTGTTCCCGGAGAAAACCGAAGAACTGCGCATCGAAGTCGATCTGCTGGCGGAAATGGCGGTGTTCAATCCGTTCGACTTTTTCCTCGAGCCCTACGCCGAAAAGATTCCATTCGCCTACGCCACCGACGAGCGCAAGGAACTGGCGCCGTACCTGGAAACCCTGCCCCTGACGCCGAAGTTCCAGGCCTATCTGGACGGCATCGACCGCACGCCATTGCCGGCCGTGGATTTCCTCGTCGCGCTCAACCAGCGCCTGAGCGAAGACATCAACTACCTGATCCGCATGGAGCCGGGGGTACAAACGCCCGAGCACACCCTGGAGCAGGCTTGCGGTTCCTGCCGCGATTCGGCGTGGCTGCTGGTACAACTGCTGCGCAACCTGGGACTGGCGGCGCGTTTCGTGTCGGGTTACCTGATTCAACTGACCGCCGACCTGAAAAGCCTCGACGGTCCTTCGGGGACCGAAGTGGACTTCACCGACCTGCACGCCTGGTGCGAGGTGTATCTGCCCGGTGCCGGCTGGATCGGCCTGGATGCGACCTCGGGGTTGTTTGCCGGTGAAGGACACATTCCGTTGGCCTGTAGTCCCGATCCATCCTCTGCGGCACCGATCAGTGGCTTGGTGGAACCGTGCGAGTGTGTATTCAGCCACGAAATGTCGGTGGAGCGGATCTGGGAAGCCCCACGGGTCACCAAGCCCTACACCGAAGAGCAGTGGCAAGCTATCCAGGCCCTTGGCCGGCAGATCGACGCCGACCTGCTGGCGGGCGATGTGCGCCTGACCATGGGCGGTGAGCCGACGTTCGTGTCCATCGATGACCCGGACGGCGCCGAATGGAACACCGCGGCGCTGGGGCCGACCAAGCGCCGGCTGTCCGCCGAGCTGTTCCAGCGCATGCGTAAACGTTATGCCCCGCAAGGCCTGGTGCATTTTGGCCAGGGTAAATGGTACCCCGGCGAGCAACTGCCGCGCTGGTCGCTCAATTGCTACTGGCGCCGCGACGGTGTGCCGATCTGGCACAACAACGCGTTGATCGCCGACGAGCAACAGGATTACGGCGCCAACGGCGAGCTGGCCGGGCGTTTCCTGGCGAGTGTCGCCGAGCGATTGAAAATTGCGACACGCTTTGTGTTTCCAGCGTACGAAGACAATTTCTATTACCTCTGGCGCGAAGGCGCTTTGCCACAGAACGTCAGCGCCGAAGACTCGCGACTCGAGGAGCCCCTGGAGCGTGCGCGTTTGCGCAAAGTCTTCAGCCAGGGCCTGGACAAGGTGATTGGCCAGGTCCTTCCGCTCGCGCGCACCGCCAAGGGCGATCAATGGCAAAGTGGCCGCTGGTATCTGCGAGACGAGCACTGCCGCCTGGTGCCGGGGGACTCGCCGCTGGGGTATCGTCTGCCACTGGGTTCGCAACCGTGGGTGAAGGCGGCGGAGTATCCGTTCATTCACCCCAACGATCCCAACCAGGATTTCCCGCCGCTGCCTGAAACCGGGCAACTGCAGCGCCAAGGCGCGGCGGCGCTGACTGAAGATCGAGTACCCCAGGTCGATGAGTCCGCCGACTGGCTGACCCGCACCGCGTTCTGCGCCGAAGCTCGGGAAGGCCGGTTGTACCTGTTCATGCCACCGCTGGAGCGGGTTGAAGACTATCTGGAGCTGGTCGCCGCCATCGAAGCCACGGCCGAGGAGCTGCATTGCCCGGTGTTGCTGGAAGGCTACGAGCCGCCGAGCGATCCGCGCCTGAGCAACTTTCGCGTCACCCCTGATCCCGGCGTGATCGAAGTCAACGTGCAGCCTTCGGCGACCTGGGACGAACTGGTTGAGCGCACCGAGTTTCTTTACGAAGAAGCGCGCCAGACCCGACTCACCACCGAGAAATTCCTGATCGATGGCCGGCACACCGGCACCGGTGGCGGTAACCATTTCGTACTGGGTGGCGCGACATCGGCTGACTCACCGTTTCTGCGGCGCCCGGATTTACTGCGCAGCCTGATCAGCTACTGGCATAACCACCCGTCGCTGTCCTACCTGTTTTCCGGGTTGTTCATCGGCCCGACGTCCCAGGCCCCGCGAGTCGACGAAGCGCGTAACGACGCCTTGTATGAGCTGGAAATTGCCTTCGCCCAGATGCCTGAGCCGGGGGAGGAGTGCGCGCCCTGGCTGGTGGATCGACTGCTGCGCAACCTGTTGATCGACGTGACCGGTAACACCCACCGCGCCGAGTTCTGCATCGACAAACTGTATTCGCCGGATGGCGCGACCGGTCGCCTGGGCTTGCTGGAGTTGCGTGCGTTTGAAATGCCGCCCCATGCGCGCATGAGCCTGGCCCAGCAGCTATTGCTGCGGGCGTTGGTCGCACGCTTCTGGCGCGCGCCTTATGCGCCGCCGAAACTGGCGCGCTGGGGTACGGAGTTGCACGACCGGTTCCTGTTGCCGCACTTCATCGAACAGGATTTCGCCGACGTTATCGACGACCTCAACGCCGCCGGTTATCCGGTGCGGGCAGAGTGGTTTGCCGCGCACCTGCAATTTCGCTTTCCCAAGGTCGGCGACTACGCCGTCAATGGCATCGAGCTGGAACTGCGCCAGGCACTTGAGCCGTGGCATGTGCTGGGCGAGGAGGGCGCGGTCGGTGGCACGGTACGTTACGTGGACTCGTCCCTGGAGCGCCTGCAGGTCAAGCTCAGCGGATTGCCACCGCAACGCTATCTGCTGACCTGCAACGGCATACCAGTGCCGTTGCAGCCCACCGGGCGGGTTGGCGAGTTCGTCGCCGGTGTGCGCTTCCGTGCCTGGCAACCGGCCAACTGCCTGCAGCCGACCATCCCGGTCCATGCGCCACTGGTGTTCGACCTGCTCGACACCTGGATGGGGCGTTCGCTGGGCGGTTGCCAATACCACGTCGCCCATCCGGGCGGGCGCAACTACGAGACTTTGCCAGTCAACGCCAATGAAGCCGAGAGCCGGCGAATGGCGCGTTTCTTCCGTATCGGACACACGCCGGGGAAACTTCCGATACCGAATATGGAAATTAACGACGAGCTGCCGATGACGCTCGATTTACGACGTTTCTAATTCGTACGCGACGCCCGGATTTTTCGTCTATCCGGGTGTCATGAGCGTGCGTTAGTCTGACCGATCATTGCTGTCTGCCGAGCTTTCCATGCCTGACCTGCTAGACCGCTACCCGCTGACGGCGGGCACCTATCACGAATTGCTCGACGACAGTGGTGCCGTACGGTCGCACTGGCGTCGGCTGTTCGACCAGTTGCAGCGCAGCACGCCCACGCAGTTGGTGCAGCGTCAGGCGCTGCTGGCCCGGCAGATTCAGGAAAACGGCGTCACCTATAACGTCTACGCCGATCCCAAGGGCGCCGATCGACCCTGGGAGCTGGACTTGCTGCCCCATGTGATTGCCGCCGACGAGTGGGAGCAATTGTCCGCCGGCATCGCCCAGCGTGCACGTTTGCTCAATGCCGTGCTGGCCGATCTCTATGGCCCGCAACGCTTGATCGCCGAAGGTCTGCTGCCGGCCGAACTGGTGTTTGGCCACAACAATTTCCTCTGGCCCTGCCAGGGTATCCAGCCGCCTGACGGAGCCTTTTTGCATCTGTACGCCGTGGATCTTGCGCGTACACCCGATGGTCGCTGGTGGGTAACGGCGGACCGCACCCAAGCGCCGTCCGGGGCTGGCTACGCCCTGGAAAACCGCACCATCGTGTCCCGAGCCTTTCCGGAGTTGTACCGTGACTTGAAGGTGCAGCACCTGGCCGGATTTTTCCGCACCCTCCAGGAGACCCTGGCCCGCCAAGCGCCCAGCGACGAAGAGGCCCCCCTGGTCGTCCTGCTGACACCGGGGCGTTTCAACGAAAGCTATTTCGAACACCTGTACCTGGCACGGCAGCTAGGCTATCCGCTGGTGGAGGGCGGGGACCTGACGGTGCGCGATGCCACGGTCTACCTGAAGACCCTGAGTGGCCTGCGTCGGGTCCACGCGATCATGCGCCGGCTCGACGACGACTTCTGCGACCCGCTGGAATTGCGCACCGATTCGGCCCTGGGCGTACCGGGCCTGCTCGAGGCCGTGCGGCAGGGGCGGGTGCTGGTGGCCAACGCCCTCGGCAGCGGGGTGCTGGAGTCACCGGGCTTGCTGGGTTTCCTGCCGAAGATCAATCAGTTCCTGTTTGGTGAAGAACTGATCCTGCCGTCCATTGCCACCTGGTGGTGCGGTGAAGCGCCGGTACTGGCCCAGGCCCTGGAAAAATTGCCGGAGCTGCTGATCAAGCCAGCATTTCCGTCGCAGAGCTTTGCTCCGGTGTTCGGTCGGGACTTGAGTGAAAAACAGCGCGATGAGCTCGCCGAGCGCATGCAGGCGCGCCCTTATGCTTATGTGGCGCAAGAACTGGCCCAGCTGTCCCAAGCGCCTGTCTGGCAGGCCGAGGACGGCCAATTGCAACCCCGGGCCATCGGCATGCGCGTGTATGCGGTGGCCAGTCGCGAAGGTTACCGGGTATTGCCAGGTGGTTTGACGCGAGTGGCCGCCGAGGCGGATGCCGAAGTGGTGTCGATGCAGCGCGGCGGTGCGAGCAAAGACACCTGGGTGCTGGGCAATCGCCCACCCAGCGGTGAACAGTGGAAAACCCAACGTAACATCGGCGTGCATGATCTGGTGCGTCGCGATCCGTATCTGCCATCGCGGGTGGTGGAAAACCTGTTCTGGTTCGGCCGCTACTGCGAACGCTGCGATGACAGCGCGCGGTTGCTGCGCATCATGCTGGCGCGGTATGTCGACGGCGATGATCCGCAGGCCCTGGACGCTGCGGTTGATCTTGGCGAACGACTGAACCTGCTACCTGATGAAGGTGAACTGCCCGAGCGGTTGCTGGCCGCAATACTCGGCGCTGACTGGCCGTTCAGCCTGCGTTCCAACCTGCAGCGTTTGCAATGGGCGGCCTCGCAGGTGCGTGGCAAGCTCTCGCGGGAAAACTGGCAGGCGCTGGTGGAGTTGCAACGCGAAGCGATGGAGCTCGAGACCGAGGAACCGGACTTCGGAGAGCTACTGGATTTCCTCAACCGGCTGGTGATGTCCCTGGCGGCGCTGTCCGGTTTTGCCCTGGACGACATGACCCGGGACGAAGGCTGGCGATTCCTGATGATCGGCCGGCGGATCGAGCGCCTGCAATTTCTCAGCGGCAGCCTGGCAGCGTTCCTGCGGGGCGCCGGGGCCTTCGATCAGGCGGGACTGGAATGGCTGCTGGAGCTGGGCAACAGCAGCATCACCTATCGATCGCGGTACCTCGCGGTGGCGCAATTGATCCCGGTGCTCGACTTGTTGTTGCTCGATGAGCAGAACCCGCACGCGGTGCTGTTCCAGTTGAAACTGGTGACCCGCACGCTCAAACACCTGTGCGATGACTTTGGTACACCTCGCGAAACGGGCCTGCCGGTTTTGGTGGAGCGTCTGGCGCGCTTCGATCTGGCCTGCCTGGAAAACCCGTTGTTTGGCACAGCCAGCGTGCGCGCCGCCATCGAAGGGCTGGCCGATCTGCTGCAAGAAATCGCCGATGCCAGCGGGCAAGTATCGGATCGCCTGGCCTTGCGTCACTTTGCCCACGTCGATGATGTCAGCCAGCGCACGGTGTCCGTCTGATGAGCGCTCACTACCAGATTTTCCACGATACCCATTATCACTACGACAGCCCGGTGTCCCTGGCCCAGCAACTGGCGCATTTGTGGCCCAGGCCTTGTGCGTGGCAGCGTTGTTCCGATCAGCAACTGCAGATCAGTCCGGACCCGACTTCGCGCCGCGATGAGCTGGATGTGTTCGGCAACCCGCTGACCCGCCTGGCGTTCGAGCGTCCCCATGATGAACTGTTGGTCAACGCCAGCCTGACGATCGAAGTACTGCCCCGGCCCTTGGTAGACTTCAACCAGTCTCCAGCGTGGGAAGAGACCCGCAGCGCGCTGACCTACAGCAGCCAGGCGCTTTCGCCGCTATTGCTCGACGCCTGCCGTTACCGGTTCGAATCCCCTTATGTGCATCTGAAGCGCAACTTCGTAGAGTTTTCCGAGAGCTGCTTTCCGGCAGGGCGGCCGTTGTTGCTGGGCGTCCAGGCCTTGATGGAGAAAATCTTCAGCGAATTCACTTTCGATGCCGAAGCAACGCAGGTCGCGACACCTCTGGTGGAAGTGCTGGAACGGCGGCGCGGGGTTTGCCAGGACTTCGCCCACCTGATGCTCGCTTGCGTACGCTCGCGTGGATTGGCCGCGCGTTATATCAGCGGCTACCTGTTGACCCAGCCACCGCCTGGCCAACCGCGCTTGATCGGCGCCGATGCGTCCCATGCCTGGGTGTCGGTGTATTGCCCGGTGTCGGGGTGGGTGGATTTCGATCCCACCAACAATGTGCAACCGGCGCTGGAACACATCACCCTGGCCTGGGGCCGGGACTTCTCCGATGTGTCACCGTTGCGTGGCGTCATTCTGGGGGGTGGCAACCATGATCCGGAAGTCCGCGTCACAGTAATGCCATTGTAGGAGCGGGGGTCAGCAGCAACGCTGCCAACCCCGGTCACAGATCCGTGGGCCTGATCAGATCATCCGGCCCGGAGGGACTCAGGCGTCGGGCGCCTGATCTTTCGGTGCATCAACATCGTCATCTGCCGCGACTTCACCGTCAGGGTTCAGTGCCGCTTCGTCAGCCATTGCTTTCTTGCGCTGAAGTTTTTCCTCTTTCTTCTGTTCCTTGGCCAGGTCTCTCTGACGTTTGGCGAAGGAGTAATTGGGTTTGGCCATGGGCGATCCTCTGGGGTCGAAGGTGAGGTTTGAGCGGCGCGTATTCTGCCCTGTATCGGTGCCAAGTCGTTAGTCGGGTTTTTGCTCGACCCACTTGGGCGCAACGGTCGGCTGCCAGCGATCGAGGGCGTCGAGCAGCATCTGCGGCGATTCGCTCACCTGCAGCATGTCACGGTGTGCCGCGCGAACGAAGCCTTCGCCGACGATGTGATCGAGAAAACCGGTGAGTTTGCTGTAAAAACCATTTACTTCCAGCAAACCCAGCGGTTTGCCGTGGTAGCCCAATTGGCCCCAGGTCCAGACTTCGAACAATTCTTCCAGGGTGCCCAGGCCTCCGGGCAGGGCGATGAAGGCATCGCTGAGTTCGGCCATCCGTGCCTTGCGCGCATGCATGCCGTCGACCACTTCCAGGCGGGTCAGGCCGCTGTGGCCGATTTCCTTGTCCTTGAGGCTCTGCGGGATGATGCCGATCACTTCGCCGCCGGCTGCCAATGCCGCGTCGGCAACAATGCCCATCAGCCCCACGGCCCCACCGCCATAGATCAGGGTCAGCTTGCGTTCGGCCAATGCCTGGCCAAGGGCCACGGCTGCTTCACGATAAGCGGGGTTGGTGCCAGTGCTGGCGCCGCAGAATACACAAACGGATGTTAAAGACATGCCTTACTCCAGGGTCGATCAGGGCCACAGAGTAAAGGCAGGCGCGCTGCGCTCCAAGGGCTAAACTTCGCGTTTGGGCGTTTCGCAGGTACCGCTGGCACCGCTGGCATACGCGGCGAGCAAGCTGCACAACAGGCTGTTGATGGACATGACAGACGCTCCGAAAAATGAGGATGGTCTGATGATAGGGCCGGGGCAGACGCCTGGCTGGTAGATTGTCTCGATCGATCTCATAGCCCGAAAGTTGTATACAATTTTTGCTTCAGGTCATAGGAACTTGCGAAGTTTTCAGGCAGTCTTCTGTCCATTCGCATTTTTCATTCACCCTGCCTTGGAGATTCACCATGTTTGCCAAACTTGTTGCGGTATCCCTGTTGACGCTGGCCAGCAGCCAATTGATGGCTGCCGAGTGCAAAGTCACCGTTGACTCCACTGACCAAATGTCTTTCGACACGAAGGCCATTGAAATCGACAAGAGCTGCAAAACGTTCACCGTGGAATTGAAGCACTCCGGCAACCTGCCGAAAAACGTCATGGGCCATAACTGGGTGCTGAGTAAAGAAGCCGACATGCAGCCGATCGCCACCGACGGCCTGAGTGCTGGCATCGACAAGAACTACCTGAAGGAAGGTGACGCGCGCGTTATCGCCCACACCAAGGTTATCGGCGCCAAGGAAACCGACTCGGTGACCTTCGATGTGTCCAAGCTCGATGCCAATGAAAAATACGGCTTCTTCTGCTCGTTCCCGGGCCACATCTCGATGATGAAAGGCACGGTTACCCTGAAGTAATCGAGTCGCGCACATGAAAAAAGCGTCCACATGGGACGCTTTTTTTGTACCTGATATTTCACTGCGTTATCGTTCATCGCCAGCAAGCCGGCTCCCACAGATTGGTGTCGATCCCGTCATCGGGCAACGACAGATACCCCTGTAGGAGCTGGCTTGCCAGCGATGGCGTCGGTCCAGACGCCACGTTACTCAAGGCGCAAACGGCATCACGCGCTTGTGATGGGTCTTGTTGTACGTATTGACGATGATCTTGAACGCTTCCTCACGCACCGGCTCGCCGTGCAGGAAGGCGTCGATCTCGGCGTAGGTCACGCCATGTGACGCTTCGTCCGGTTTGCCCGGCGACAGGTCTTCAAGATCGGCGGTCGGGACTTTCTCCACCAGCGATTCCGCTGCACCGAAGCTGCGGGCGATGGCGCGGACCTGGTTTTTCACCAGGCCGCTGAGCGGTGCCAGGTCACAGGCGCCGTCACCGAACTTGGTGAAGAAACCCATTACCGCTTCCGCCGCGTGGTCGGTGCCGATCACCATGCCATGGGCTGCGCCGGCGATGGTGTACTGGGCGACCATGCGCATGCGCGCCTTGGTGTTGCCGAGCACGAAATCCACTGACACCGCGTGCTTGCCTTCGAACGCCGCGACTTCGTTGGCCAGGGATTTGACCGCCGGGCCGATGTTCACCGTGTGGCGCTCGTCCGGTTTGATGAAGTCCACCGAGGCCTGGGCGTCATGTTCATCGAACTGGGTTTCGTACGGCAGGCGCACGGCGATGAACTTGTAACTGTCGTCACCGCTGCGCTCGCGCAGTTCACGCATGGCGCGCTGGGCCAGCAGGCCGGCGGTCAGGGAATCGACGCCGCCACTGATGCCCAGCACCAGGGTCTTGAGCCCGGAATTGACCAGGCAGTCCTGGATGAAGGTAATCCGCCTTGCGACTTCAGCTTCGAGGGCGGCTTCGTCGGCGAACGGCGGTTGTACCTTGAGCTGTTCAGCAATCTCACGCTGTACGGCTTGCATGAATTCACTCCTTGCTAGAGGGGGGCAGGAACTTGGAAAACGTGTCGCAAATAGGCGACGAAATTCGGGTCTTTGCAGTGAGTCTTGCCGGGCTCGTCGGAGATCTTCGCCACCGGCGCGCCGTTGCAGGCGGTCATTTTAAGCACGATGCTCATGGGTTCGACACCTGGAATATCGCACGTCAGGTTGGTGCCGATGCCGAAGCTGACATTGATACGACCCCGCAGCGCGCGGAATATTTCCAGAGCCTTGGGCAGCGTCAGGCTGTCGGAGAAAGTCAGGGTCTTGCTCATCGGGTCGATGCCGAGCTGGTGATAGTGGGCGATGGCCTTTTCTGCCCAGAGCACCGGATCACCGGAATCGTGGCGCAAACCGTCGAAGAGCTTGGCGAAAAACAGGTCGAAGTCGCCGAGGAAGGCATCGATGGTAATGCAGTCGGTCAGGGCGATCCCCAG
The DNA here is from genome assembly GCF_054600775.1 of Pseudomonas sp. MHK4. NCBI lineage: Bacteria > Pseudomonadati > Pseudomonadota > Gammaproteobacteria > Pseudomonadales > Pseudomonadaceae > Pseudomonas > Pseudomonas sp. MHK4. The sequence continues at coordinate 417,350 of NZ_BAAIAK010000004.1, forward strand.
CAGACCGCGGTATTCGCGCACCCAGCAATCGAGGGCGGCGATCTGGCTGTCGATCAGCCGCGGACCGAGTTGCTGATGAGCCATGATCCATTCGTGGGCCATGGTCCCCAGCGGCTTCATGTCCAGTTCCCGGGACAGGTGCACGTTGCTGGTGCCAACGAAACGCCCGGGGAAGTCGTGCTTGAGCACGTTGACCACTTCTTCCTGCACCCGGTACGAAAAGCGCCGGCGCGTGCCGAAGTCGGCGACCTGCAACTCGGACAATTCATCGCTGCCGGCGTTGGCGGTCAGCCAGTCGAATTTGCGATAAAGCTGCTCGCGGGCCTGCTCGAGGACGATTTCCCGATAGCGATAGCGGTTACGCACTTCGCTGACGATCGCCAATATCGGCACTTCGAACAGGATCACATGCAACCACGGGCCACGCAGGCGGATGAACAGCTCACCGTTTTCAACACCGGTGTGGAGGTAGCGCAGGTTAAAGCGAAACAGCCCGAGAAAACGCAGGAAATCCGGCTTCAGGAAGCTGATGCGCTCCAGAAAACCCAATTGGTCGGCGCTCAGGCTTAGCTCGGCCAGCCGTTCGATCTGAACACGAATCTCCGCCAGATACGGGCGCAAATCCTCGCTGTTACGGCAACGAAACTCCCATTCGACTTCTACGTTGGGGTAGTTGTGCAGCACCGCCTGCATCATCGTCAGTTTGTAGAAGTCGGTGTCGAGCAGGTTCTGCACGATGCGATCGGCAAACACACTCTCGCTCATAACGGGGGTTCTCCACATGGAATAAGGCTAGTGGCGCATATCGGTGGTGGGTATTGCCAGCGATTTTTGAATCGTAGCTACACCTATACCTACACCTGCTCCAGCATCCACTTCACGAAATCGCGTACCTTGGGCACTTCCGCCGAATGTTCCGGGTAAGCCAGGTAATAGGCGTCGGTGCTGGGCATCGCGTGCTGCCAGGGAATGACCAGTTTGCCGTCCGCCAGTTCCTCCTCCACCAGAAACCGTGGCAGCAGCGCCACGCCGCAGCCGACTTGCGCGGCGCGGATGCACATGTAGAAGGTTTCGAAACGCGGGCCGTGGTAGCTGTGTTCGGTGTGGTAGCCCTGGCTGTCGAACCAGTCGTGCCAGGCCTGGGGGCGGGAGGCGTTTTGCAGCAGGACCAGGTCGGTGAGTTGCGTCGGGTCGGTGAACGGCGTGTCGGGCAGGCTACCTGGCGCGCACACAGGCACCAGCTCTTCGCTGAATAGTTTCAGGCATTCGGTACCGGGGCGTGAACCCTGGCCGAAGTAGAACGCCAGGTCACTGCGCCCTTGCAGCAGATCGTCGGCTTCCTGTTCATTGCACAGGTCCAGGTGGATCGACGGATGGCGCAGACGCCAGCCCTTGAGACGTGGCACCAACCAGCGTGCGCCGAAGGTCGAGGGAGTAGAGACGCGCAGGACTTCGGTTTCACCCCCGTAGGAACGCAGGTAATGGGTCGACATCTCAACCTGGGTGAGGATTTTTCGTACCTCCACCAGGTACAGATCGCCCGCTGGCGTCATTTGCAGGCGTCGGCGAACCCGGCGAAACAGCAGGTGCTGCAACAGCTCTTCCAGTTGCGCCACCTGTTTACTGACGGCGCTCTGGGTCAGGTTCAGCTCTTCCGCGGCCCGGGTGAAGCTCAGGTGGCGGGTCACGGCTTCGAAACACTGCAGCGCAGCGATCGAGGGCAAATAGCGTTTGTTCAGCATGGGCGATCCTTTTTGCTTGTTTCTTTATTGCCAGCAATGCACAGCATGAATAAACGGAATGATATCTCTCTTAATGGTCGTTTGTTGAGTAACCTCGGGAGCGCTAAAACTACAGGTCTGATCAGTCGTGATTCGGCGGCTGCACACGTTCCGTTTTTTGCTTGAGGAGTGACCCATGGTTGCCGCATTGCTTGATCGTCTTGCTGTAAACCCGGCCCTGTACCAGAACGGCAAGGTGCCGGTGCATTCGCCGATCGATGGCAGCACCATTGCCGCCGTCAACTGGGAAGGTGCCGCTGAAGTCGAGCAGCACATCAGTCGTGCAGATCATGCATTCGAATTGTGGCGCAAGGTTCCAGCACCGCGTCGCGGCGAACTGGTGCGCCAACTGGGTGACATCCTGCGCGAATACAAGGCCGATCTCGGCGAGCTGGTGTCCTGGGAAGCGGGCAAGATCACCCAGGAAGGCCTGGGTGAAGTTCAGGAAATGATCGACATCTGCGACTTCGCCGTCGGCCTGTCCCGTCAACTGTACGGTCTGACCATCGCCTCCGAACGCCCAGGCCACCACATGCGCGAGACCTGGCACCCGCTGGGCGTCGTCGGCGTGATCAGCGCCTTTAACTTCCCGGTCGCGGTCTGGGCCTGGAACGCTGCGCTGGCGCTGGTCTGCGGCAACCCGGTGATCTGGAAGCCGTCGGAAAAGACTCCGCTGACCGCGCTGGCGTGCCAGGCGCTGTTCGACCGCGTGCTGAAGAACTTCAGCGATGCACCGGCGGGTCTGAGCCAAGTCATCATTGGCGGCCGCGATGCCGGGGAAGCCTTGGTCGATGACCCGCGTGTCGCGCTGGTCAGCGCCACGGGCAGCACCCGCATGGGCCGTGAAGTGGCGCCGAAAATCGCCGCGCGTTTCGCCCGCAGCATTCTCGAGCTGGGCGGCAACAACGCGATGATCCTCGGCCCAAGCGCCGATCTGGACATGGCCGTTCGCGCGATCCTGTTCAGCGCCGTCGGCACTGCCGGTCAGCGCTGCACCACGCTGCGTCGCCTGATTGCCCATGAGTCGGTGAAAGAAGAGATCGTCACCCGCCTCAAGGCCGCCTACTCCAAAGTGCGTATCGGCCATCCGCTTGAAGGCAACCTGGTCGGTCCGCTGATCGACAAGCAAAGCTTCGACAACATGCAGGACGCGCTGGAACAGGCACTGAGCGAAGGCGGGCGGGTATTCGGAGGCAAGCGTCAGCTGGAAGACAAATTCCCCAATGCCTACTACGTTTCGCCAGCCATCGTCGAAATGCCGGAGCAGAGCGATGTGGTCTGCCATGAAACCTTTGCGCCGATCCTGTACGTGGTCGGCTACAGCGATTTCAACGAAGCACTGCGTTTGAACAACGCCGTACCGCAAGGCCTGTCGTCGTGCATCTTCACTACCGACGTACGTGAAGCCGAGCAGTTCATGTCGGCGGTGGGTAGCGACTGCGGTATCGCCAACGTCAACATCGGCCCGAGCGGGGCGGAAATCGGTGGTGCGTTTGGGGGTGAGAAAGAAACGGGTGGTGGTCGTGAATCCGGCTCCGATGCATGGCGCGGGTACATGCGCCGTCAGACCAATACCGTGAACTATTCGCTGGAGTTGCCGTTGGCTCAAGGGATTACGTTTGACTAATCGGTGATCCCTTGTAGGAGCGAGCTTGCTCGCGAAAAACTTCAAGGCAACGCGTTTATGCAGCAAACACGCGTTATCGTTGACGTCCATCGCGAGCAAGCTCGCTCCTACAGGTAAATGGTGTGTTGGTTAGGTTTCTGTTGGAGTCTGGCAATGCCGTTACGCGAAGAGTGTCTGTGGGAAAAATTGACGCCACAAAGGCCTGACAATGCGGCGCTCAAGGGTGAGGTGAAGGTTGATGTCTGCGTAATCGGCGCCGGGTTTACCGGATTGTCGGCGGCGGTGCATCTGCTGGAGCAAGGCAAGACCGTTTGTGTGCTGGAGGCCCATCGCGCCGGCCATGGTGGTTCGGGGCGCAATGTCGGGCTGGTCAATGCCGGGATGTGGATTCCCCCGGACGAAATCGAAGCCGGGTTTGGCGAGGCGGTCGGCAGCCAGCTCAACCGTATGCTGGGGGGGGCGCCATCCCTGGTGTTCAGCCTTGTGGACAAGTACAACATCGATTGCCAGTTGCGCCGCGAAGGTACGCTGCACATGGCGCACAACGCCCGTGGCGAAGCTGATTTGCGCAGTCGTGAAGAACAATGGAAGCGCCGTGGTGCACCGGTTGAATTGCTCACCGGACAAGCGTGCGAACAAGCCACCGGGACCAAGAAGATTGCCGCCGCATTGCTCGATCGCCGCGCCGGCACCCTCAACCCGATGGCCTACACCACGGGTTTGGCCAAGGCGGCCATTGGCCTGGGCGGTCAGTTGTTCGATCATTCCCCGGTAACCCGACTCGAACGTCAGGGGCAGCGCTGGTCGGTGCAAACCGCGCAGGGTTCGGTGCTGGCCGAGCAAGTGGTGATCGCCTCTAACGCCTACACCGAAGGCGACTGGACCGAGCTGCGGCGCAATTTCTTCCCCGGTTATTACTATCAGGTCGCCTCGGCTCCTCTGACCGAAGACGCCGCGCAACAAATATTGCCTGGTGGCCAGGGTTCCTGGGACACCCGCCAGGTGCTCAGCAGTATTCGCCGGGACAAAGACGGGCGCCTGCTGCTCGGCAGCCTCGGTAATGGCAACCAGAAGCCGGCCTGGTTTCTCAAGGCCTGGGCCGATCGGGTGCAGCAGCATTACTTTCCCTACCTCAAACCGGTGGAATGGGAGTGCACCTGGACCGGTTGCATCGCCTTTACCCCCGATCATCTGATGCGCCTGTTCGAGCCGGCGCCCGGTTTAGTGGCAGTCACCGGTTACAACGGCCGGGGCGTGACCACGGGGACGGTGGTCGGCAAGGCTTTTGCCGATTACCTGTGTAACGGAAATCCTCAAGCGCTACCGATTCCCTTCGCGCCCATGCAGCCATTGGCCGGGGTGGGGTTGCGCAGCTGTCTGTACGAGGCGGGTTTTTCGCTGTATCACGCGGGCCAGTGCTTGCGGATCGTGATCTGAGTGTTGATTTTTGTAGTCGAAAGCGGCGCTTTTTCGATCAGCGGCTAGCCTGTAATGGTGCGGGTTGTAGCAGTCCCGCACCAGCAGTGTGCACTTCGGTGACGCACGTTGTTACAGGCTGGTTGCACGTCGTTTAGTGCCGCGGTTGCAATGATGGCGCAGGCGGGTTGCGCCTCAAAAAAATAATGGTTTTACCTTCCGCGGTTTAGACGGTTGCACGCCCAATGAAAATGGGCCCGAGACAGTCGAAATAATAATAAAGCAGCGACTTTTTTCAGAATAAAAAACCGATGGCACGGCCCTTGCTCTGAGCAGTCAGTGAAGTCGCAGTGCCAATTAAAAAAACCATGGAGCACCACCTCATGTCCCAGACGTTTTACAAGAAAGGTTTTCTGGCCCTCGCAGTGGCAGCTGCGTTGGGTGTTTCTGCGTTTGCTCAGGCTGACATCAAGATCGGCGTAGCGGGACCAATGACGGGCGCCAACGCGGCATTTGGCGAGCAGTACATGAAGGGTGCACAGGCAGCAGCCGATGCGGTCAACGCAGCGGGCGGCGTCAACGGGGAAAAAATCGTACTGGTCAAGGGCGATGACGCCTGCGAACCGAAACAGGCGGTGACAGTCGCCAAGGACCTGACCAACCAGAAAGTCGCCGGCGTGGTCGGTCACTTCTGCTCCTCGTCGACCATCCCGGCCTCCGAGATCTACGACGAAGCGGGCATCATCGCCATCACTCCGGGTTCCACCAACCCACAGGTTACCGAACGCGGCCTGAGCGCCATGTTCCGCATGTGCGGGCGTGACGACCAGCAAGGCATCGTGGCCGGCGACTACATCGTCGACGTGCTCAAGGGCAAGAAGGTTGTCGTGCTGCACGACAAGGACACCTACGGCCAGGGCCTGGCTGACGCCACCAAGGCCCAGTTGGTCAAGCGCGGCGTAACGCCTGTGCTGTACGAAGGCCTGACCCGTGGCGAAAAAGACTTCAGCACCATCGTGACCAAGATTCGCGGTGCCGGCGCTGACGTCGTCTACTTCGGTGGCCTGCACCCGGAAGCCGGTCCTCTGGTTCGCCAACTGCGTGAACAAGGTCTGAAAGACGTCAAGTTCATGTCCGACGACGGTATCGTGACCGACGAGCTGGTGACTACCGCTGGCGGTCCGCAATTCGTCGACGGTGTGCTGATGACCTTCGGTGCCGACCCACGCCTGCTGCCAGACAGCAAGACTGTGGTAGACGCCTTCCGCAAGGCCGGTACCGAGCCTGAAGGCTACACCCTGTACGCCTACGCTTCGGTCCAGACCCTGGCTGCAGCCTTCAACGGCGCCAAGTCCAATAAAGGCGAAGAAGCAGCTGCGTGGCTGAAGAAGAACACGGTCAAGACCGTCATGGGCGATAAGACCTGGGACAGCAAGGGCGACCTGAAAATCTCCGACTACGTGGTTTACCAGTGGGACAAGGACGGCAAATACCACCAGCTGGAAAAACAGAAGTAAGGGCTGACCCGATCACCTGAACCCCACAGATCCCTTGTGGGAGCGGGCTTGCCCGCGAATGCGCCCGTTCAGTCGACATCAATGTTGGCTGGAACACCGCTTTCGCTGGCAAGCCAGCTCCTACAGGGTGACGTGGTGTCCAGCCTGATCGTGATTGACATTGCTCCGACGTAAATCTGTATTTTCCTTAGAGGAACCGCACAGCCACATGTGCAGGTTCTCATTGCGTGAGATTGCGTTATGGATGGTATTTTCCTGCAGCAACTGGTCAACGGCCTGACCCTCGGGTCGGTCTATGGCCTGATCGCCATCGGCTACACAATGGTCTATGGCATCATCGGCATGATCAACTTCGCCCACGGCGAGGTTTACATGATTTCCGCTTACCTCGCGGCAATCAGTCTGGCTCTGCTGGCATACTTCGGTATTGAATCCTTCCCGCTGCTGATGCTCGGCACCCTGATCTTCACCATCGTGGTCACGGCGGTGTATGGCTGGGTCATCGAGCGCGTCGCCTACAAGCCCCTGCGTAACTCCACCCGACTGGCACCGCTGATCAGCGCCATCGGTATCTCGCTGATCCTGCAAAACTATGCGCAGATCGCCCAGGGCGCCAAGCAACAGGGTGTTCCCACGTTGCTCACGGGGGCCTGGCGTGTCGAGGTCGGCACAGGTTTCGTGCAGTTGACCTACACCAAGGTGTTCATCCTGGTCGCCGCCTTTGTCGGCATGGCCGCGCTGACCTACATCATCAAGTACACCAAGCTCGGCCGCATGTGCCGTGCAACCCAGCAAGACCGCAAGATGGCTTCGATCCTGGGGATCAACACCGACCGGGTGATTTCCTATGTGTTCATCATCGGTGCAGCGATGGCGGCCCTGGCCGGCGTGCTGATCACCATGAACTACGGCACGTTCGATTTCTATGCCGGCTTCATCATCGGCATCAAGGCGTTCACCGCCGCGGTGCTCGGCGGCATTGGCTCACTGCCAGGCGCCATGCTGGGCGGGATCATCCTCGGGATCTCCGAGTCGCTGTTCTCAGGCCTGGTGAACTCGGACTACAAAGACGTTTTCAGCTTCTCGCTGCTGGTTCTCGTTCTGGTCTTTCGGCCCCAAGGCCTGCTCGGCCGTCCTCTTGTGTCGAAGGTGTAAGCGATGTCCTCAACCACTAAAAAAACCATTGATCTCAAAAAAAGTCTGGTTGACGCGATTCTTGCCGGCCTCATCGCCCTGATCGTGTTCGGGCCGATTGTCGGCGTTGTCCTCGATGGCTATGGCTTCAACCTGGAAACCACCCGCGTGGCCTGGATTGTCGCCATCGTCATGGCCGGTCGCTTTGCCTTGAGCCTGTTCCTGCAGACCCCCAAGGGTTTGAGCATCCTCGAAGGTTTTGAAAGCACCGGTTCCGGGGTGCATGTACTGGCACCTGACTACAAATCACGGTTGCGCTGGATCATCCCGTTGTTGATCGTCCTCGCCGTGGTGTTCCCATTTTTCTCCAACTCCTACCTGCTGGGCGTGGTCATCCTCGGGCTGATCTACGTGCTGCTGGGCCTGGGGCTGAACATCGTGGTCGGCCTGGCCGGCCTGCTCGACCTGGGTTACGTGGCGTTCTACGCCATCGGCGCCTACGGCCTGGCACTCGGCTATCAGTACCTGGGGCTGGGCTTCTGGACGGTGCTGCCGCTGGCGGCGATCACCGCCGGGCTGGCCGGTTGCATCCTCGGTTTCCCGGTGTTGCGCCTGCACGGCGACTACCTGGCGATCGTGACCCTGGGTTTTGGCGAAATCATCCGGCTGATCCTCAACAACTGGCTGTCCCTGACCGGTGGCCCGAACGGCATGCCGGCACCCCTGCCAACCTTCTTTGGCCTGGAATTCGGCAAGCGCGCGAAGGATGGCGGTGTGCCGTTCCATGAGTTCTTCGGCATCGCCTACAACCCGGACGTGAAGTACTACTTCATCTACGCGGTGTTGTTCCTGGTGGTCCTGGCCGTGTTGTACATCAAGCATCGTTTGGTCAAGATGCCGGTCGGCCGCGCCTGGGAAGCCCTGCGTGAAGACGAAATCGCCTGCCGCTCCATGGGCCTGAACCATGTGCTGGTCAAGCTCTCGGCTTTCACCATCGGCGCATCGACGGCCGGTCTGGCCGGCGTGTTCTTCGCCACTTACCAGGGTTTCGTCAACCCGACCTCGTTCACCTTCTTCGAATCGGCGCTGATCCTCGCCATCGTGGTCCTCGGCGGCATGGGCTCGACCATAGGCGTCGTCATTGCGGCCTTCGTCCTGACGGTGGCCCCGGAACTGCTGCGTGGTTTTGCCGAGTACCGCGTGCTGCTGTTCGGCATCCTGATGGTGTTGATGATGATCTGGAGACCGCGCGGCCTGATTCGGATCAGCCGTACCGGTGTGACCCCGCGTAAAGGAGTAGCGCCATGAGCGAAGTCGTACTCTCGGTAGAGAAGCTGATGATGCACTTCGGCGGCATCAAGGCGTTGAATGATGTGAGCCTGAAGGTCAAGCGCAACTCGATCTTCGCCCTGATCGGCCCCAACGGCGCGGGCAAGACCACGGTGTTCAACTGCCTGACCGGGTTCTACAAGGCCTCCGGCGGCAAGATCGAACTCAACGTGCGCGGGCAGCAGACCAACGTCATCCAGTTGCTGGGCGAATCGTTCAAGCCGACCGATTTTGTCTCGCCAAAAAACTTCATCACCCGGCTGCGCTACAAGATGTTCGGCGGCACCCACCTGGTGAACCGCGCCGGCTTGGCGCGGACGTTCCAGAACATTCGCCTGTTCAAGGAAATGTCGGTGCTGGAAAACCTGCTGGTGGCCCAGCATATGTGGGTCAACCGCAACATGCTGGCGGGCATCCTCAACACCAAGGGCTACCGCAAGGCCGAAAGCGATGCGCTGGACCATGCCTTCTACTGGCTGGAAGTGGTGGACCTGGTGGACTGCGCCAACCGCCTGGCCGGTGAGCTGTCCTACGGCCAGCAACGCCGCCTGGAAATCGCCCGTGCCATGTGCACCCGTCCGCAGATCATCTGCCTCGACGAGCCGGCCGCCGGCCTCAACCCTCAGGAAACCGAAGCGCTGAGCGCGATGATCCGGCTGCTGCGCGACGAGCACGATCTGACCGTGGTGCTGATCGAACACGACATGGGCATGGTAATGAGTATTTCCGACCACATCGTGGTGCTGGACCACGGCATCGTCATCGCCGAGGGCGGGCCCGATGCGATTCGCAACGACCCGAAAGTGATTGCCGCCTACCTGGGCGCCGATGAAGAGGAGGTGGTATGACCCAACCCATCCTCGAACTCAAGGACCTGGATGTGTTCTACGGGCCTATCCAGGCACTAAAGGGCGTCTCGCTGCACATCAACGAAGGGGAAACCGTGAGCCTGATCGGCTCCAACGGTGCCGGCAAGTCGACCCTGCTGATGTCGATCTTCGGTCAGCCCCGGGCGGCGGACGGGCAGATTCTCTATCAGGGCGTGGACATCACCCACAAGTCGTCCCACTACATCGCCTCCAACGGCATCGCACAGTCGCCGGAAGGGCGGCGGGTATTCCCCGATATGACCGTCGAGGAAAACCTGTTGATGGGCACCATCCCTATCGGTGACAAGTACGCCAAGGAAGACATGCAGCGCATGTTCCAGCTGTTTCCGCGGCTCGAAGAGCGGCGTACCCAGCGGGCCATGACCATGTCCGGTGGCGAGCAGCAGATGCTGGCCATTGCCCGGGCCCTGATGAGCCGGCCAAAGTTGCTCTTGCTCGATGAACCTAGCCTTGGGCTGGCGCCGATCGTGGTCAAGCAGATCTTCGCGACCCTGCGGGAACTGGCGAAGACCGGCATGACCATTTTCCTGGTCGAGCAGAACGCCAACCACGCGCTGCGGTTGTCGGACCGGGCCTATGTGATGGTCAACGGCGAGATTCGCATGACCGGTACCGGCAAGGAGCTGTTGGTCAACGAGGACGTGCGTAACGCGTATCTCGGCGGGCACTGATACCCGGCTGAAGTCACTCAAGCCCCGACGAGCAATCGCCGGGGCTTTTTTGTATCCCCGATTTCTGCCAGCGGGAAATTGTGGAAAACAATATTGTCGAGCTCCGAAAGCGCGACATAAAGCCGCTGCAAATACTTGTTTTGTCACGGTTTTGACTTGTCCCCGTTTGCTGTGGAGCTGGCTGTGAATAACGTGGGAGTAGCTGGCTGAGCGCCATTGAATCCGGGGCTTGCAGCGCTATGGTTGTTTTTTGATCAGGCGTTTTTTCCGACCTTCAAGGTGGCTTTGTCAACCTTTTTCTCGGAGAGGAAAGTGCGCTGCAATGCAGTGATCAAGCCTGTGGATAAGTCTGTGATTAAACTCTGGAAAGACTCGGCTGAGGGCCGTAATTACTGGCTTGGCGCCACCGTAGGCTTGACCGCCCGGTCGGGAAATTGACCCCGGGCTACACAGCAAGCCAATGCGGGTCAAGCAAAAAAGTTTCAAATCACCCCGCAAAGCCTTGTGGATAGCGGCTTTCAGCTTTTCCACTTGCCCCCAAAGACTGTGGACCGGCTTGTGGATAACGTGCGCGCACATGTCTGCAAGCCACGGCCGACAAGGCGTTGCAAGCTTTGCTCGTTTTTTGTACAGATAGCGCGGCGGTTGCCGCTGTGCGCAAGGCCGGGCATGCTGCCTGCTGATTTTCTATTCCAATGGCTGCCGATCAGCCGTAGCAAGGAGAACACCATGTCCAACACCCTGTTTATCACCGGCGCGACTTCCGGTTTTGGTGAAGCCTGCGCCCGTCGTTTTGCCGAGGCCGGTTGGAAACTGGTGCTGACGGGGCGTCGTGAAGAACGCCTCAACGCCCTGTGTGCCGAACTGTCGAAGCAGACCGAGGTGCATGGCCTGGTGCTCGATGTGCGCGACCGCAAGGCCATGGAAGAAGCCATTGCCAACCTGCCGCCGTCCTTCGCCAAGCTGCGCGGGCTTATCAACAACGCAGGCCTGGCCCTGGGCGTTGATCCGGCGCCGAAGTGCGACCTGGACGATTGGGACACCATGGTCGATACCAACATCAAAGGCCTGATGTACAGCACGCGTCTACTGCTGCCGCGCCTGATCGCCCATGGCCGTGGCGCCGGCATCGTCAACCTGGGGTCCATCGCCGGTAACTACCCGTACCCGGGCAGCCACGTGTATGGCGCGAGCAAGGCGTTCGTCAAACAGTTCTCCCTGAACCTGCGTTGCGACCTCCAGGGTACCGGCGTGCGGGTCAGCAACATCGAGCCGGGGCTGTGCGAGAGCGAGTTCTCGCTGGTGCGTTTCGCCGGTGACCAGGAGCGTTACAACGCCACCTACGCCGGTGCCGAGCCGATCCAGCCGCAAGACATTGCCGACACCATTTTCTGGGTCCTCAATGCGCCGGCGCATATCAATATCAACAGCCTGGAGCTAATGCCGGTGAGCCAGACCTGGGCCGGGTTTGCGATTGATCGCAGTGGTGGCAAGGCGTAAGACCGCGTTACGGCCAATCGCGAGCAGGCTCGCTCACACAGGGTTCGCGCTGAACCTGTAGGAGCGAGCTTGCTCGCGAAGGGGCCGGAATTGACAGCGCAGGACATCAGCTAGACTCCTCACCCAACAACCCGCTTTCAACGGTTCGAGGAGACCATGTGAGCAATCGAGGCGAGCAGGCGCTGCTCAAGCAATCGACCTTTCTGATGCTGGCCGTGACAATCGCCGGGATCATCACCGGTTTTGTCTCGGGCGCCCAATCGATCCTGTTCGATGGCTTCTTTTCGTTAATCGCGGCCTTCATCAAGGTGCTGATGCTGATCACCGCCCGGATGATCGCCAAGGAGAGCAATCAGCGTTTCCAGTTCGGCTCCTGGCATCTGGAGCCCATGGTGCTGGTGATCGAGGGCAGTTTCATTTTCCTGGTCGCCATTTATGCCTTTCTCAACGGTGTGTTCGGCATCATCAGTGGTGGCCGCGAGGTCGAACTGGGGCTGGTGATCTTCTACGCGGCATTCTTCACTGTCGTTGAGCTCATCTATTTTTTCTACGTCCGCCGACGCAATCGCACACTCAAATCATCGCTGATCCAGTTCGACAACATCAGTTGGCTGGTGGACGCGATGCTGTCGGCGGGACTGCTGGTGAGTTTCCTCATCGCGCTGCTGCTCAAGATCCAGGGTTATGACAAATGGGCGGTGTACGTCGACCCGATGATTCTGATTCTGCTGGCCTTGGGCATGCTCCCCCCTGCGTACAAGATCCTCGGCCCGGCATTGCGCGATGTGCTGGGGATTGCCCCGGATCAACTGGACGACAAGGTGCGTCAAGTGATGGACTTGGCCAAGGTCGAACATGGTTTCGACGATTACATTTCCTACGTGCAGAAACACGGACGGGCCTGTTTTATCGAAATTCACATCGTATTGCCGAAGGATTATTGGCTGGACGGTGTGGGCCAACTGGACAGTTTGCGCGAGGAGATTTCCGCGAAGCTCGGCAAGCCGGACACGGCGCGATGGCTGACCATCAGCTTTACCGGGGACCGGAAATGGATTGAGTAACTTGCGATCCTTTCGATATCAGTCGAGGTACTCGGCCAGCCCGCGATAACAAGTCGCCAAGTGATAAGGCGTAGTCGACGGCATGTCCCGACGGCTCACTTCTGCGTGCTCGTCACGGCACTCGAACCAGCCACCGGCGTGCAGCCAGCGCTGTTGCAAGGCCTGCAACTGGCGCAGTACCGCAGCCTCGCTGCCCGGCCGCAGGGTCAATGCACGCAGGTACTCGGCCTGGGCCCAGATTCGCTGCGTCGCGTCCCGTGAACCACCTTCCGGTGCCAGGTCGAGCATGGCCCGCACGGCACCGGTCTGTTGATCGACGCCCAGTTGTTCGGTGAAGGCAAATGCGCGCTCCAGCGAAGCATGCAAGGGTGAACCGCACAGCAGCCCGGACGACTCCAGCAGGAAATACCACTCGAACTGATGTCCCGGTTCGAACCAGTTATCCACAGCGCCCAGCGGTTTTTCCATCAGCACGCCGTGCTGCGGATCGATAAAACGCTTCTGCATCCCTGTGCATAAATCGACAAGCGCCTGTTGCACGGCGAGGTCCTCACGCACCGACAGTGTGGCGAGGAAGGCTTCGGCCAGGTGCATCAACGGATTCTGCAGCGGCCCGCTGTTCAGCGATGACCAGTCACGATCGAGGCTCGCTTCGTAGAGGCCGTCGCCGCTGGCGAAACGTTGCGCGATCACTTCCAGGGCAGCGTTGAGCACGGACTCCACCAGCGGCTCGCGGACTTTGTCCCAGTAATGGGCGCAGGCGAACAGAATGAATGCGTGGGTGTAGAGGTCTTTACGCTGATCCAGCGGCGCGCCCTGCGGGTCGATGCTGTAGAACCAGCCGCCGTGCTCGGCGTCGTGGAAGTGCCGCTGCAAGGAGCGGAAGAGCGCCGCCGCGCGCTCCTGGGCGCCTGGCACCTGGTCGATCAGGCTGGCGAACAGGTACAACTGCCGCGCGCAGGCCATCGCCCGGTAGCGTTGCGGGGGCAGCGGCGTGTGCTTGGCGTCCAGCGCCTCATAGGGCAGCGCCATGTCGGCATTCCAGCCGGGACCTTGCCAGAGCGGCACGATCACGTCCTGGAAGTGCTGTTGCACCGAGGCAAACAGGGCGGTCAGTTCAGGCTGGGAGGTGGAGCGGGAAACAGGCGGCATTGGCTGGCGTCGTCACGGCAGGGTCGATTGCGCGACATGTTAGCAGAGAGGCCGGCGTGAGCGTTGCGGTGTCTGTCAGACCGCTATCGCGAGCAAGCTCGGCTCCTACAAGAACAGCACAATCCTGTAGGAGCGGGCTTGCCCGCGAAGAGGCCAGAACAGTCGAAAAAAATCAGCCCGCCAACAACCAGGCCCCAGTCGCCGCCGAGGCCGCACCCGCCAGTCGAACCAACGGCGCAGCCGCCTGAGGCAACATCCGCACCACCGCATAACCCGCTGCATGCAATGCCGCCGTCGCCGCCACAAACCCTGCCGCATATGACCAAGGACTCGACATGTCCGGCAATTCCAAGCCATGCGCCACGCCATGGAAGAGGGCAAACATCGCCGTTGCACCCATCGCCAGACTCAATGGTGGACGCACCGCCAAGGTCACTGCCAAGCCCAGCGCCAGCACCGATGCGGCAATCGCGCTTTCCATTGCCGGCAGGCTCAACCCTTCAAACCCCAGCAACCCGCCGACCAGCATGGTGCCAACGAAAGTGCTGGGCAGCACCCAGCGCGCAGCACCGTGCTGTTGCGCCGCCCACAAGCCGACCGCGAGCATTGCCAACAAATGATCGAGGCCGCCGATCGGGTGGCTGATGCCGGCGAACAGTCCGTTGTCACCGTGACCCGGGTGGGCGAACGCAATGGCCGGTGTCAACAGCAGGGCCATGGCGCCCAGAATGCGTTTGAGTGTCATGCACAAGCTTCCTTGTTGATAAGTCATGGTCAGGCTGCCGTCAGCAGGCCCTGGCGTTCGATGAAGGCGATGATCGCATCCAGGCCCTGGCCGGTTTTCTGGTTGCTGAACACGAAAGGCTTGCCGTTGCGCATGCGCGTGGTGTCGCTGTCCATCAGAGTCAGCGATGCCCCCACCAGCGGCGCCAGGTCGATCTTGTTGATCACCAGCAGATCGGATTTGCAGATCCCCGGCCCGCCTTTGCGCGGCAGCTTGTCGCCGGCGGAAACGTCGATCACGTAGATGGTCAGGTCGGACAGCTCCGGGCTGAAGGTGGCCGAGAGATTGTCGCCGCCGGACTCCACCAGGATCAGGTCCAGCCCCGGGAAACGGCGGTTCAGCTGATCCACGGCTTCGAGGTTGATCGAGGCGTCTTCGCGGATCGCCGTGTGCGGGCAGCCGCCGGTTTCCACGCCGATGATGCGTTCCGGTGCCAGCGCTTCGTTGCGCACTAGAAAATCAGCGTCTTCGCGGGTGTAGATGTCGTTGGTCACCACGGCCAGGTTGTAGCGTTCGCGCAGGGCCAGGCACAGGGCCAGGGTCAGGGCGGTTTTACCGGAACCGACCGGGCCGCCGATGCCGACGCGCAAAGGTTGGGTGTTCATGTGATTCTCCAAAATAAAAGGCCCTAGGAACGGAACAGACGGCTGTACTGGCGCTCGTGGGCCATACACGCCAGGGACAGGCCAAACGCGGCGCTGCCATAGTGTTCGGGGTTGATTCGGGTAGCATCCTGCTGGGCCTGCTGCAGCAGCGGCAGCAGTTCGCTGGTCAAGCGCTGCGCGCCCTGCTGGCCCAATGGCAGAGTTTTCATCAGTACCGCCAGCTGGTTTTCCAGCCAGCTCCAGAGCCACGCGGCCAGTGCGTCCTGCGGGCTGATCTGCCAGGCACGAGCCGCCAGCGCCCAGCCCAGGGCCAGGTGGGGTTCGGGTCGTTGCTGGAGAAAGGCGCGCGCTGCTGAATCAAGCTCAGGCAGGCCGTTGAGCAGCTGCTGCAAGGAGTAGCCCATTTGCCGGCTTTCCTGATGCAGCTCGCGGGTTTCCCGGCTGGCACGGTGTTCTTCGCAGCGCTGTAGCAGTTCGCTCCAGTTTTCCTCAGCCGCCGCCACGCAATGGGCGAGCAGCAGCGGCGCCTCGAAGCGGGCGAGATTGAGCAGCAGTTGATCGCTGATCCAGCGTCGCGCGCTGACGGGATCGTGCACTCGGCCGTTATCCACCGCCAGTTCCAGACCCTGGGAATAGCTGTAGCCGCCAATCGGCAACTGCGGACTGGCCAGGCGCAGCAATGCCCATGCAGGGTTCATGGGCGTACGCCGAACTGGTGCAGTTTTGGCGGGTAGTTGAAATCTTCATCACCGTGGCGAGAGTGGTGATGACCGCCGCCGTAGGCGCCGTGCTCAGGTTGAAACGCAGCTTCGATGGGCACGGCGTCAGCGCCGAGTTGTTCGAGCATGGCCTTGAGCACGTAGTCGTCGAGCAGGCGCAACCAGCCGTCGCCCACTTGCAAGGCAACATGGCGATTACCCAGGTGATAGGCGGCACGGGTCAGTTCGAAGGCATTGGCGCAGGTCACGTGCAACAATTGTTCGGGACGGGCACAGACGCGCACGACGCGGCCATCTTCGGCTTGCAGGAATTCGCCGTCATACAAGGGCGATTGACCCCGCTCCAAAAACAACCCTACGTCCTCACCCTCGGCACTGAAACAGCGCAAGCGGCTTTTGCTCCGGGCTTCGAAGGTCAGGTGCAGCTCGGCGGCCCAGTCGGGTTGAGGGTCGATTCTGCGATGAATCACCAGCATCGGAAAGCTTCCAGCAATGGACAATGCTCAGGCTAGAGCAAGGGGCTTGCCAATCCGGGGATGTGTAGGAAATACCTGTAGGAAGCGTAGGAAAAGTTACGGAGCGCCAAGGATTTTGGCTGAAATTGGTGCACGTTTTTTTCATGTGCACCAGGTTGAAGCCGGGCAGGTGTTCTGTTGCGGTGCTTACTCCGTACTGCCTAGCCCTTGCCAATGCTTGAGGCCGATAAAGATGAACCGCAGCTGTTGGGTGATCTTTGCTTGCGGCGTCAAGTGGTCAGGCAGTGCCTCGACGGGTGGGTCGATAATGTCCGGCAAGGTGGCGAACACGCTTTTGACAATCAAGTCCGCCATGACGCTCAGGCCGGCCATGTCCAGGTGTTGCAGCTTCGGCATCAGGGACAGGTCGGCGGCCAGGTCCGAACTGATGTTCTCGCGCAAGCGACCGATGGCCAGGCGTACCGGCAATGAACCGCCGTACTGTTCCCTGGCCAGGAACAGGAATTGCGAACGATTGGCTGACACCACATCGAGAAATATCCGCACGGATGCGTCGATGATGCCGCCCATGACGAACTCGTTGTGGCGCACCAGGCGAATGGTTTCACGGAAGGTCTGGCCGACCTCGCTCACCAGCACCAGGCCAAGTTCATCCATGTCGGTGAAATGGCGGTAGAAACCGGTGGGGACGATTCCGGCGGTTTTCGCGACTTCGCGCAGGCTCAGGCTGCCGAATCCTCGGCCGCCCTCCATCAAATGGCGGGCCGCGTCCATCAAGGCATTACGGGTTTGTTGTTTTTGTTCGGCGCGGGGCAGCATCGCAAGGGCGTTTTCTGAAAAGGACTGCGGCGCACTCTAGCAAATCGGCTTTGCCGGCGTCGAACGACATAGGGGGAGATCAGGCGGGGAGGTGCAACTTCTACAAAGGATATGGCCAGAAAGTCAAAAGCCCAATCCGGTGATTGGGCTTTTTTTCACGGCCGCCATGGGCTCAGCTCATAGCGCTGTTGCGTTCGATGACACGGTCACCACCGCCTTCTGCAACGGTTTGACCTTGTGGGGTCTGGTCGTAGCCGTCCTCTGCAACGGTTTGACCTTGTGGGGTCTGGTCGTAGCCGTCTTCAGCAACCGTTTGACCTTGTGGGGTTTTATCGTAGCCGTCTTCAGTGATCAGGCCTTTTTCTTTCAGGCGATCGTTTCCACCTTCGGCAATGGTTTGACCTGGGGTGCGGTCGGAGCCATCAGCGGCGACGGTTTGGCTGAACACCGAGTGAGTGTCTTTGACTTGCGGGGTGGCCTGGTCGGCGGCTGGCAATGCGAAAGCGGTGCTGGCCAGCATTGAAAGTGTAAGGCTAAGCAGAAGTTGGCGTTTCATGATGGGGTGCTCCGTAGGAGGGCGATAAATTGGGTACGAAGGCAATGCTACTCTCGATAAGTCGATATAAAAGTTCATAAACGCAATGTTAATAATCAACGGAATTGATTGTTCTCTGCAGCCCTTGTAAACCGGGCCTTCGCGGCGCACCGAGGTGGGTATTTTTGACTCAACCGCGCCATTCGAAGGTGCGGAGCCGGTAACGTCGGCCGAAGGACATTTGCGGCAAAATCGGCTTTTCAATTAAACCTGCGGGCCTTTTTCCAGTCGTAGACTCCATGAAGGGTCGGTTCTGGCCCCGCTTTTCGCCTGAGCATCGCGATCGTGACGCTCAGCCGTATCAGGAGCTCTGTGCAATGACGCGCACCCGTAAGATTCTCGCCTGGACCCTGGCCAGCTTCGTTGTGTTGGTGGCCGTGCTGGTGTTGATCATCGTGTTCTTCGACTGGAACCGGATCAAACCGCCCCTCAATGCCAAGGTGTCCGAAGAATTGCATCGCCCGTTCGCCATCAACGGCAATCTGGCGGTGGTCTGGCAGCGTGAGCCCAACGAGGGCGGCTGGCGGGCCTGGGTGCCCTGGCCGCACGTGGTGGCGGAAGACTTGAGCCTGGGCAACCCGGACTGGTCGAAGCAACCGCAGATGGCCAGCCTCAAACGCGTCGAGTTGCGCATCTCGCCCCTGGCCTTGTTGGCGCAACGGGTGGTGATCCCGCGCATCGACCTCACCGAACCCAATGCCCAGTTGCAACGCCTGGCCGACGGTCGTGCCAACTGGACATTCAAGTTCGACCCGAAAGACCCAAGCGCCGAGCCCTCACCCTGGGTGGTGGATATCGGTGCGATCGGCTTCGACAAGGGGCATGTCACCCTCGACGACCAGAGCCTGAAGACTCAACTGGACCTGCTGATCGACCCCCTGGGCAAGCCGATTCCCTTCAGTGAAATCGTCGGCGACAAAGCCGCGAAAACCGCGACCGAGCAGGGCGGCGCGCCGCAGGATTATGCGTTTGCCCTGAAGGTCAAAGGCCAGTACCACGGCCAGAAACTCACGGGCCAGGGCAAAATCGGCGGCTTGCTGGCGCTGCAGGACTCGGCCCGGCCGTTTCCGCTGCAGGCGCAAGCCAAGATCGCCGATACCAGCGTTGAGCTGGCTGGCACGCTGACCGATCCGATGAATCTGGGTGCTTTGGATCTGCGCCTGAAACTGGCCGGCACCAGCCTGGGCAATCTTTACCCCCTGACCGGGGTGACTCTGCCGGATACGCCGCCCTATGCCACCGACGGTCATCTGATCGCCAAGCTGCATGAGCCGGGCGGGGCGGTTTTCCGTTATGAAGGGTTCAACGGCACGATCGGCTCGAGTGACATCCATGGCAGCCTGGCCTACGTCGCCGGCCAGCCACGGCCCAAACTCAGCGGTTCGCTGTTATCCAATCAATTGCTGTTTGCCGACCTGGCCCCGTTGATCGGCGCCGACTCCAACGCCAAGCAGAAAGCCCGCGGCGGCGAAAGCAAGCAGCCGGCGGACAAGGTACTGCCCGTCGAGGAGTTCAAGACGGATCGCTGGCGCGACATGGACGCGGATGTCGAATTCACCGGCAAGCGCATCGTCCATAGCGAAAAGTTGCCTTTCAACGATCTTTACACACACCTGGTGCTCACCGACGGCGTGCTCAGTCTCGAGCCGCTGCGATTCGGCGTGGCCGGTGGCAAATTGGATGCACAGATTCGCCTGAACGGCCACACCGAACCACTGGAAGGCCGGGCAAAACTGACCGCCCGGGGCTTCAAGCTCAAGCAGTTGTTCCCGACTTTCGAGCCGATGAAAACCAGCTTCGGTGAACTCAATGGCGATGCCGATATTACCGGGCGCGGCAACTCGGTGGCCAAGTTGCTGGGCAGTGCCAATGGCAATCTGAAAATGCTGATCAACGATGGCGCCATCAGTCGCGAATTGATGGAACTGGCCGGGTTGAACGTCGGCAACTATGTGGTTGGCAAAATCTTTGGCGACAAGGAAGTGAAGATCAACTGCGCCGCTGCCGATTTCGACATCAAGAGCGGTCTGGCCACTACGCGGCTGTTCGTCTTCGATACCGAGAACGCGATCATCTACATTGACGGCACGGCGAACATGGCCACCGAGCAGCTGGACCTGACCATCACGCCGGAATCCAAGGGCTGGCGGCTGATCTCGTTGCGTTCGCCCCTCTATGTGCGCGGCAAGTTCATCAAGCCCGATGCTGGCGTGAAAGCCGTACCCTTGATGTTGCGTGGGGCCGGGATGGTTGCATTGGGTGTGATTGCCGCACCAGCGGCGGGGTTGCTGGCGTTGGTGGCACCGAGCGGTGGCGAACCGAACCAGTGCGCACCGTTGTTGGAGCAGATGAAGGCGGGGAAAGCACCAAAAACCGTCAAGCAGTGAAGCAAGTTAGGCAATGGTTGAAGTCTGCTTTTTTAAGATCGGGAATGTAGAGTAATAATGTGTCACGTAAAGAGCTTGGTAAGTAAAGCGTGGACTGGTAAGTTGTAATTGTCAGTCAATGGCTGATACTTAAAATATTCCACAAGGATTTGGAGTTTATATGACTATTTTACTGCCTAGCCCCGAAGAAAGTCGTGTATTTTTTGCCAGTACGCAACTCGCTCCACTGCCTGACAAGCCGAAAGGCATCAGGACTTTCGCTGAGTTAAATAATGAAACGGTTACTAAATCAGATCTTCTGTTGGGAGAGAATGTCCCAACCGCCATCGGATTTACCGATAATCTCGATGAGGACAAGAAGCAAGCGGCGGCAGATAGCATCCATTTTGCTGAGCGCTTCGCAGATACATACGCGGATAAAATCACGGCTCCCATTGAGTGGCACAAAAAGTACGCTGAGGCATTGAAGCATTGTGGCTGGTCGTTGACAAACAATAAGTATAAGGATGATGTTGTCAAGCAAACTAATATCACGATGGACGCTATTATCCTGGATATCGTAATGGCGGCGGCGGGCAGGAACGCACCTGCGCTAACGAATGTGTTGAAAGGCGCCTTTGGTAAAATACAGTCCGATGATCAGCTTGTTACCATATTCGACAGCAATAGCAAGAAGGGCAAAGACGCAGATGTCAGGATCATACCCTGTATCCAAACTCCAGGAGGTACAGCAATCGCCACGTTGGTCGCGGTTGATTGTGAGCTTTCGATGTCACAAGGCGGGGCTTGGTTTTGGAAATGGAAATTTTCTAATTTGAGCATAAAGCGAGTAGTCACTGTGATGGAGCTCAATATGAGCCAGCACGAGCGTCGGAGAGATCAAATCATTGAACTTCTTGATAAAAACTCGGACGAGTTTTTCAAAGGCGTTAAGTTTAAATGATTCAGGGACGGTCGGATGCTCGGCGAGTTTGCTTGACTGAGATATTTTAGCAGGGAAAGCTATATGGCCAAGGACGATGTTTTATTAGTGGCGGGTAATCTGGTTTCTGTTTCAACCGACGTTTCGGAAATCTGGAGAAAGGAGGTGGTTAATTCTATTCTGTTTTCTCAGTTGTATGCGAGCTCAAAGCTTGACAAGTTTGCCAGTTCGCAACAGTGGTGTAAGTATTATGCCGAGGCAATGGAAAAATTGAAGTGGAAGTCTGGCGTTTGGAGGTTTGCTAATATTGAGCTGAATGAGGGTGTTTCCATTGTTTTGAATAGCCTGATTAAAAATAGGTTTGGCTTGCTTGCGAAACTACTCCAGCTAGAGCAATTTGAGCGACTGATGTACAGCGTTCAGCAAGATTGCGCCACGGAGGCGATCGCCTCGTCAACTGGAGAATATGCGATGGTTCGCCGGATCGAGGGGGACGCCTCTAACGTTTCGACAGTTGCTCTACATGTCAGTCTAGTAGGGCGCGGGCCCGCTATATATTCTGCATTTATTTATTTTGACACTAGCCAAGAAGTTGAATCTGATTTCTTTACCCAGGAATTTAAAAGCGAACTAATCAAGGGTGAAGTTGGTATTGCAGTTTCTTGTCTTGTACTCGATAAGGCGGGCTATGAAAAAGCTCGGATACGCGAGAAGGTGCTAAGCAGCCTTCCCGAAGTCACGACTGGGCTAGTGCTTGATATAAATGCTGAATGTGATGTCCATGAGCGGTAGTTCCTTCTGCCTGTGATCGCATACTTAATGCTGCGGTCCTGGTAGAAGCCCTGACAATTGCGCTTCCTCTTGCAACCACGCAAAAAACGCCCGAACCGGTGGATGGCGCTCGCGTCCCGGCACACACAGTGCGCTGTAGCCGGCGCCATCCACCTGCACTTCGCCCCGATAAGGCAGCAGCAAGCCACTGGCCACGCTTTCTGAAACCAGGATATTGCTGGCCAGCACCAGACCCTGACCGGCAATGGCCGCTTGCAGGGCGTAATGCTCTTCATCGTATTCACGCACGGTTGGCTGCCCAGCCAGCCAGTCCTCGCCGGATTGTGCACACCAGCTTTCCCAACCATGGGCGTAAAGCTTGGAGTTGTGCCAGCGCACGCTGATCAACGTGGGAGTGTGATGGGCAGCAAAGGCCACCTGCTCCGGCGAGCCGTAAACGCCGAAAGACTCGTCGAACAGGCAAAGGCCATACAGATTCGGATAGTCGTCGAGGCTATAGCGCACCACCAGGTCGACACTGGCGTCCTGGTGCAGATCGATGACTTCGCAATGGGTATCAAGGCGCAGGCCGATGTTTGGGTGTCGGGCATAGAAACGACCCAGGCGCGGCACCAGCCACAGGGCGGCGAAGGCGGCGGTAGTGGAGATCGTCAGGTTCGTGCCGCTGCGGTGCGGGCGCAGGGTGTCGACGCTTTGCGCCACCTCCAGCAACGCACCGTGCAGGCTGTGGAACAGTCGTTCACCCCCCTCGGTCAGGCGCACCTGGCGTGGCAGACGTTCGAATAGCGCCACACCCAGCCAACTCTCGAGGGAGCGGATCTGGTGGGACACCGCCGTCGGGGTCACTGAAAGCTCTTTGGCGGCGGACTTGAAGCTCAGCAGGCGCGAGGCGGATTCGAAGGCGCGCAGGGCGGTCAATGGCAGCGAGGCAAACATGGAAACTCCATAGATGAAACAGATTCATCCAGACTGACTTTTGTTCATTTGTAGGTTTATGGCTCAAAGCGCCAAGCTGCAAGCCACCAGCAATTTGAGTTTAGTCCTAAGGAGAGTCAGATGAGTACAGTTCTTGCGATTCATGCCAGTCCACGGGGTGATCGTTCGCACTCCCGGCGGTTGGCGGAAGTGTTCCTGGCGGCCTGGCAGGCCCGTCACCCGGAATCGAGACTGACCCGCCGCGAAGTCGGGCGAGCGTTGATTCCGCCAGTCAACGAAGCCTTCGTGGCCGCCGCGTTTCACACCGTACCCGAGGCGCGGCCGCTGTCGATGCAAGCCGACCTGGCGTTCAGCGATGAGCTGGTCGGCGAATTGCTCGGCCATGACCTGTTGGTGATTTCCACGCCGATGTACAACTTCAGCGTGCCCAGTGGCTTGAAAGCCTGGATTGACCAGATTGTGCGGCTCGGGCTGACCTTCAATCACTCCCTGGATAACGGTATCGCGCAGTACGCGCCACTGGTGCAGGGTAAAAAGGCCTTGATCGTGACCAGTCGCGGCGGCTTTGGCTTCGGCCCGGGCGGCGAGCTGGAGGCGATGAACCATGCAGACACACTTTTACGCACCGCGCTGGGATTCATCGGCATCACCGATGTCACCGTGGTCGCTGCCGAAGGCGAAGAGTCTGAGGCGCGTACGTTCGAAGTTTCCGCCGCCGAAGCAGAGCAGCGCTTGCTGGCGCTGGCCAGGGAGTTCTAGTTGGCCTGGCTGTTTTTGCTGATCGCCGCCGGGTTCGAGGTCACGTTTGCCATGGGCATGAAGTACGCCGAGGGCTTCACCCGGCTCTGGCCGTCATTGATCACCGTTGTGGCGGCGGTTGGCGGGATTTATTTCCTGACCTTGGCCATGCGCGAGTTGCCTGTGAGTATCGCCTATCCGATCTGGACCGCCATCGGTTCCCTGGGCACGGTGTTTCTCGGCTTTGCCTTGCTCGGTGAGAGCCTGACCGCGGTCAAGCTGGTGTCGGTCGGGCTGATCGTGGCAGGTGTGGTGGGGCTGAAGTAAGGTGGATGTCCTAGACTGGTCGTCGGTTTGTCATGTTCGCTGGCGAAGCTTGGCGGATGTCTTGCATCCGCCAGGCGTCACCTCACCGATCACAAGGATGTTTTGCCCATGTCGCAAGGTTCGGCCACGCGTTACCCGTTGGTGCTGGTCCCGGGAATGCTCGGGTTTATCCGTTTGGTACTCTATCCGTACTGGTACGGGATCGCCGAGGCGTTGCGCCGTGGTGGTGCGGTGGTGTTTGCGGTGCAGGTTTCGCCGCTCAACTCCAGCGAAGTGCGCGGTGAGCAATTGCTGGCGCGGATTGCAGAGATCCTGCGCGAGACCGGCGCCGAGAAGGTCAACCTGATCGGCCACAGCCAGGGCTCGCTGACCGCGCGTTACGCAGCGGCCAAACGCCCGGACCTGGTCGCCTCGGTGACCTCGGTGGCGGGGCCCAATCATGGTTCGGAACTGGCGGACTATTTGCACCAGCACTATCCGCATGACAGTGCCATGGGGCGGCTGGTGACCTTTTTGATACGGTGCGTCGCGTCGCTGATGAGCCTGCTGGAAACCGGTTATCGCGGACCGAAGTTGCCAGTGGATATCCATGCCACTCATCATTCGCTTACCACTGAGGGCGTGGCGCTGTTCAATCAACGTTATCCACAGGGGCTGCCCGAAACCTGGGGTGGGCAAGGGCCGGAGCAGGTGAACGGCGTGCGCTATTACTCCTGGTCCGGGACCTTGCAGCCGGGCAAGACCGATCGCGGGCGCAACCTGTTGGATGGCACCAACCGCAGTTGCCGGCTGTTTGCCAGGACCTTCGTTCGCGAGGCCGGGCATTGCGACGGGATGGTCGGGCGGTATAGCTCGCACCTCGGGACGGTGATTGGCGATGAGTATCCGCTGGACCATTTCGACATCGTCAACCAGTCGCTGGGGTTGGTGGGCAAGGGGGCGGAGCCGATCCGGTTGTTCGTCGAGCATGGGGCTCGGCTAAAGGCTGCAGGCCTTTAAGATTTTTTGCTCAGGCAACCTTGCGACCCAAAACGGTGGTCCAGCGCTCGGAAAGAATCACCCCGCCCAACGTCGACATCCCGCCCACCAGATGGTACAGCGCCAACTGCTCATGCAGCACCACCGCCGCAATCAGCGCGGTAATCAACGGCAGCAAATTGAAGAACAGCGTGGTCCGGCTCGGACCCAAACGCACCACGGCCTGCATCCACGCCAGCGGTGCGACCATCGAGGCCAGCAGGCAGGCGTAAAGTACCAACGGAATATTCTGCACAGTCAGGCCGGTTTTCGCTGAGGCGAGAAACAGTGGAAACAACACCACCACCGCGACCAGCACCTGCAAATACAGCAACACCAAGGGTGGCAAGCGCAGCTGCCATTTTTTCAGCAGCGTGCTGTAGATCGCGTAGGCCAGGGTGGCGATCAGCATCATCGCGTCACCCAGGTTCACCCCGTGCTCCAGCAGCACACCAAGGCTGCCTGACGAGACGACCACCAGCACCCCGGCAAACGACAGTACTGCACCGGCCAACGCGCCGATGGTCAGGCGCTGGCCGAGGCTGATAATCGCCATGGCCAGTGACATCAAAGGCATCAACGACAGGATGATGCCCATGTTGGTGGCGGAGGTCAGGCTCGCGGCGAAGTACGCCAGGCTTTGGTAAACGGCCATGCCAAGCACGCCGAGGACAAAGATCTTGCCCAGGTTCGGGCGAATCGACGACCAGTGGGCAATCACCGGTTTGAGCATGAAGGGCGTGAACAACAAGCCGGCCAGCAGCCAGCGGTAAAAACCGATCTCGGCGGGGAAGATCGCCCCGGCCGACATTTTGGTGATCACGGTGTTGCCGGCCCAGATGAAAATGGCCAGCAGGGGATAAGCGTATTGCATGGGGAAAACCAGAACGTTGATAAGGGGTAATTATCCCTTGTCTGGTTACAGGCCTATACTTCGATCCAGACAACCAACGGCCAATTCCGGACAGCATGACCAGTAAACACATCGACCTGCTGGATTTCAGCGAACTACCCGCCCCGGTGTACTTCCGCTACGCGGATTTCGATGCACATCGCTTTGCCTCGGCGCATCGGCACCCATGGGGCACGCTGGAGTACTCGGCCCATGGCGTGCTGCACATGGAAATCGGCGGCAGTCGCTTCATGTCACCGCCGCAGTACGCGGTGTGGGTGCCCCCCGAGACCGAGCACAGCTTCTACAGCAACCAGCCGATCAACTATCGCGCGGTTTGCCTGGCGCCCACCCTTTGCGCTGATCTGCCACAAGAGGCTTGCACCCTGGCCATCAGCGACATCCTCAAGGCGATCCTCAAGGACTTTGCCGCCCGGGACGTGAAGATACCCGAACAGGCCGCGGACCAGCGCCTGGCTCAGGTATTGGTGGATCAACTGCAACAAGCGCCAGTGCATGAGTGTTTTCTGCCCTACGCCAGCAGTTACCGATTGCTTGGAATCCTTGAGGCCCTGCAGGCTGAGCCCGGGGATAACCGGCCGCTGGCCGACTGGGCCGCGCAGATTCATGTCAGCGAACGCACGCTGGCACGGCAGTTTATCCGTGAGTTGGGGATGAGTTTCGGTGAATGGCGTCAACGTCTGCGCTTTCTGACGGCGATCGAGGTGTTGGACAGTCAGCGCAGTATTCAGGATGTCGCCTTCGACATGGGTTACAGCACCGCATCCGCGTTCATCGCCATGTTCCAGCGCCAGGCCGGGTGTACGCCGGAGCAGTATCGACGCAGCCACCTGGAGACAAGATGAAGGTGTATCAAGTGTTGACTACACTCCTGAACAAGGCCGTTCCCCTCGGTGCGGTGACAAGGAGAAATCTCCATGATGATGTTGCGTGCCCCTTTGCTGCTGATTGGTTTGCTCCTGTGTTCCCAAGGTTTCGCCACCACTGACCAACAGAACAAGATGACCACCTGCAACGCCGACGCCACAGCCAAAAGCCTCAAGGGCGATGAGCGCAAACTCTTCATGAGCAACTGCCTCAAGGCGACACCGGCGGCCACTGAACCCGTCCCGGCCTTGACGCCACAGCAGGAGAAAATGAAAACCTGCAACGCCGACGCCGCGACCAAAGCCCTCAAGGGCGATGAGCGCAAGGCGTTCATGAGTGACTGCCTGAAGAAAAAATAAACATTGGGCCGGGAATGTGAATGCACCCTCGTGAGCAGCGCAAAAGCCGATCACCCTCCGACCAAGGTCGACCCACACATTCCCTAGTGCTGCCATCGGATCGCTGGCAGACTGCCAATCCTTTTACGCCGTTCGTTTTGAGGCTGTATGCCAACGTTTTCTCAACGTCATGTGTTGCTGGTCATTAGCTGGGTCATCATCTTTGGCGGATTGCTGCTGGTGATCCCGCTGCGGTTGTTGCCCAGCCTGCTGGCCGGGTTGCTGGTGTTCGAACTGGTCAATATGCTCACCCCGCAATTGCAGCGGCTGATCGAAGGCCGACGTGCGCGGTGGCTGGCGGTGGCGTTGCTGGGCACTCTGGTGGTCAGCGTATTGACCCTGATTTTCGCTGGCGCTATCAGCTTTCTGCTGCACGAAGCGGAAAACCCCGGGGCGTCCCTCGACAAGTTCATGGGGGTGGTCGATCGCGCGCGTGGGCAATTGCCGCCATTCATCGATGCCTATTTGCCCGCCAGCGCAGCCGAGTTCCGCGTGGCGATTGGCGAGTGGATGAGCAAGCATCTGAGCGACTTGCAACTGGTGGGCAAGGATGCGGCGCACATGTTTGTGACGTTGTTGATCGGCATGGTGCTGGGGGCGATCATTGCCTTGCAACGCATACCGGACCTGACCAAACGCAAACCGCTGGCCGCGGCCCTGTTCGATCGCCTGCACCTGCTGGTGCAGGCGTTTCGCAACATCGTGTTCGCACAGATCAAGATTTCCCTGCTCAACACCTTCTTTACCGGGATATTCCTGGCGGTGGTGCTGCCGATGTTCGGCATCAAGCTGCCGCTGACCAAGACCCTGATCGTGCTGACCTTCCTGCTCGGCCTGTTGCCGGTGATCGGCAACCTGATGTCGAACACCCTGATCACGATCGTCGGCCTGTCGCTGTCGATCTGGGTGGCGCTGGCCGCGCTGGGCTACCTGATCGTCATCCACAAGCTCGAGTATTTTCTCAACGCGCGGATCGTCGGCGGGCAGATCAGTGCCAAGTCCTGGGAGTTGCTCCTGGCAATGCTGGTGTTCGAAGCCGCGTTCGGCCTGCCGGGGGTGGTGGCAGGGCCGATTTATTACGCGTACCTGAAGAGCGAGTTGAAGCAGGTGGGGATGGTTTGATCCGCTGGATCTTTATTGCCTGAGCCGGCCCCTTCGCTGGCAAGCCAGCTCCTACAAGGGACGTGATACCTGTAGGAGCTGGCTTGCCAGCGAAGGTCGCGCCACGGTTTCGGATCAGCCCATCGAACCGTAACGCTTCGCCGCCTCAATCGCCAAACCACTGCCGATGCTGCCAAAGATATTCCCTTCCACATGCCGCGCATTCGGCAACATCGCCGAGACGCTGTTGCGCAGCGCCGGAATACCACTCGAACCGCCGGTGAAGAACACCGTGTCCACCTGATCGACCTGCACATCGGCGTCGGTCAGCAGCTGGGTGACGCTATTGCGCACGCGTTCGAGCAGGTTATCGATGGCCGATTCGAACAGGGCACGGCTCAGTTCCACACTCAAGCCTGCTTCGATGCGATCCAGGGGTACGTGGCGGTGGTCGGCGTGGGTCAGCTGGATCTTGGTCTCTTCGACCTCCATGGCCAGCCAGTGCCCGGCGCGCTGTTCGATCAGCTTGAACAGACGGTCGATGCCACCGGTGTCTTCGATGTCGTAGCGCATGCTGCCCAGGGCCAGCTGGGACTTCTGCGAATACACCAAGTTGATGGTGTGCCAGGTTGCCAGGTTCATGTGGTGGCTGGTGGGCATGTAGGCGCCGCTCTTCATCCGGCTGCCGTAGCCGAACAGCGGCATCAGGCCCTGCAAGCTCAGTTGCTTGTCGAAGTCGGTCCCGCCGATGTGCACGCCACCAGTGGCGAGGATGTCATCCTGGCGGTTATCCACACCCCGACGCTGCGGCGACAGGCGCACCAGCGAGAAGTCGGAGGTACCACCGCCGATGTCGACGATCAGTACCAGCTCTTCCTTCTTGATGGTCGACTCATAGTCGAAAGCGGCGGCAATCGGTTCGTACTGGAAGGAGACTTCCTTGAAACCGATCTTGCGCGCGACGTCCACCAGGGTGTCTTCGGCCTCTTTGTCGGCCATCGGATCATCGTCGACAAAAAACACCGGACGGCCCAGCACCACTTCTTCGAATTCCCGACCGGCGGCGGCTTCGGCACGGCTCTTGAGCTGGCCGATGAACAGGCCGAGCAGGTCCTTGAACGGCATCGCCGTGCCCAGGACGCTGGTGTCGTGCTTGATCAGCTTGGAACCCAGCAGGCTCTTGAGCGAGCGCATCAACCGCCCCTCATAACCTTCCAGGTACTCGTGCAGCGCCAGCCGGCCGTACACCGGGCGGCGTTCTTCGATGTTGAAGAAGACCACCGAAGGCAGGGTGATCTTGTCGTCCTCCAGCGCGATCAGCGTTTCCATGCCGGGGCGCAGCCAGCCGACGGTGGAGTTTGACGTGCCAAAGTCGATGCCCACGGCACGGGCTGGAGATGCGTTGTTCATGTCTTTGCGGTTCCGGTTAAAAAACGGCCGCGCAGTGTATGCCAGTGTGCGACAGATTCGAAGGCCGACTATCTGCTAATTCTCGCAAACCAACGTCTTGAAAGATGGCTCAAGACCCCCAAACTACCCTGCATCAAGCTGGTAGCCGCGGAGCACCCGAAAGTCGCACCGCCCGCTGCCGATAAACTTCTTACGCGCCGCCCGGTCACAACCTTGAGATCGGTCTAACCTTGTGCTGCAAACACGTGCATGCTGGGGCAGGTGGCGCGATTTCGATAACGGATGGTGATTCCCGCGATGGACTTCAAAGACTATTACAAGATTCTCGGTGTGGAACCGACGGCAGACGACAAGGCGATCAAGGCCGCCTATCGCAAGCTGGCGCGTAAATACCACCCCGATGTCAGCAAGGAAAAGGACGCCGAAGCCAAGTTCAAGGACGCCTCTGAAGCCTATGAGGCGCTCAAAAGCGCCGACAAGCGCGCCGAATACGATGAACTGCGCCGCTATGGCCAGCATGGTCAACCATTCCAGGGACCACCGGGCTGGCAGAGCCGTGGCGGTTTTGGTGGCGGTGGCCAGGACACCGGTGACTTTTCCGATTTCTTCAGCTCGATCTTTGGTAATCGTGGCCCTGGCTTCGGCGGGGGAGAATCACGTCGCAGCACCGGACGTCGAGGACAGGACGTGGAAATGGAACTGGGGGTTTTCCTCGAAGAAACCCTGTCGACCGAGTCGAAGAAGGTCACCTTCCAGGTGCCGCAGTACAACGCGGCCGGCCAGCACGTCAGTAACACCCCCAAAAGCCTGAACGTGAAAATCCCCGCTGGGGTGACCGACGGTGAGCGCATCCGCCTCAAGGGCCAGGGTGCACCGGGAGTCGGTGGGGGCGCCAATGGCGACCTGTACCTGACCATTCGCTTTGCGCCACACCCGAAATTCGACGTCGAAGGCGAGAACCTGATCATCACCTTGCCGTTGG
This sequence comes from Pseudomonas sp. MHK4, assembly GCF_054600775.1. NCBI lineage: Bacteria > Pseudomonadati > Pseudomonadota > Gammaproteobacteria > Pseudomonadales > Pseudomonadaceae > Pseudomonas > Pseudomonas sp. MHK4. The sequence goes on from NZ_BAAIAK010000004.1 coordinate 448,219, forward strand.
CACCGTGGGAGCTGGCGCTGGGCACCGAAGTAGCCGTGCCGACCCTGACCGGCAAGATCAACCTCAAGGTCCCGGCCGGCAGCCAGAACGGCCAACGCATGCGCGCCAAGGGCCACGGCCTGATGAACAAGGCGGGTGAACGCGGTTACCTGTTCATCCAGTTCAAAGCCGTGATGCCCAAGGCTGCAGACGATGACGTCAAGGCGCTGTGGCAGGAACTGGCCAAGAAAGCTGCCTTCAACCCGCGAGAAAATTTCTGAACCCAGCGACGGAGTAGCCCATCATGAGCAGCCCCCTGATCGTTCAACTGGACCTGGCGGAATTCTGTGAGGCGACCGACCTGTCGGACGTCTACGTGATCGAAATCGTCGAACACGGCATCCTCGAACCTCAGGGCGGGCAGCCCAAGGATTGGCGCTTCACCGATTACGAACTGACCCTGGCCAAACGCGCCGCCAAGCTGCGGCGCGATCTGGAGCTGGAATGGGAAGGGGTTGCGCTGGCGCTGGACCTGCTTGAGGAGGTCCAGCAGCTGAGGGCGGAGAATCGGATGTTGCGGCAGCGGTTGGGGCGGTTGGTGGTGGAGTAGGGTCGTAATTGATCCGAAGCTATCGGCGCGCGGCTTGATGACGAATACGTTTTGATGGCCGCCACTACAGGTCAGCCCGGGGAACTGGCAGTACTGATAGTGAGAACGCTACAAGCGTTTGGGCAAAACCACCGTAAACGTCGTGCCGTCCGCATCGCTGGATGTCACGTCGATCGTTCCCCGGTGCGCATCCGCCACTTCCTTGACGATAAACAACCCCAGCCCGAGACTGGTGGTCGGCTGGCCGAGTTCTTCGCAGGCGTTGCGTACCAGCGGATCGAAAATGGTGCCAATGGCCTCCTCGGGAATCGCAACGCCGTAATTGTGCACCGTGAGTCGTACCCTGTCGGGTTCGCCGATCAGTGTGAGCGTGACATCGCTTTTGTCCGAGCCATGCTGCAGGGCGTTGCCGATCAGGTTTTGCAGCAATTGGTCCAGCCGTGCGGCATCCCATACCCCGTGAGTGTCCCCGGACACGATCAAGGCCGGATCGCATTCCGGGTTGCCGGCACAGGCTTCGGCGATGGCTGCTCGCGCGCTTTCGGCCAGGTCCATCGGCGCTGGCTCGACCGGCAGGCTTTTGCCCAGGCGACTACGCACCAGTTCCAGTAAGTCGTTGATCATTGCAGTCATGTGCCGCGCGCCCAATTTGATGCGGTTCGCGCATTTCAGTGCATCACCTTCCAGGGTGGTTTTGCGTAGCAGCAATTCGGTGGACATGCTGACGGCCTGCAATGGCGTGCGCAGGTCATGGCCGAGGATCGCCAGAAAAATGTCCCGCGAATGATTGACCTGCTCGGCATAGGCCGCGGTGGATTCGGCCAGGGCTTCGTCGATGGCCTCATTGAAACGGATCATGTCCTGGAAGTAGGCCATGTCGGGGGATTCGAGGCTGTCGACCCAGAGGCGAATCACGCAGGCGCGCAAATGGCGAAATTCGCTGGTCATCTGCACCAGGTCGAAGCCCACGTTATGGCGTAGCTCACCGTGGCTGGCACCAGCTTCGTCCAGGCTCGGGGTTTTCTCCGGGCCTTCGCCACGGGCCTTGGCGGCTTGTTCGCTATTGGTTTGCGCGGTCGTCATGTCCCGTGCGGCGGCCAGCAGAATCGCCTTGGCGTGATCGCGCAGTTCCATTCGGTCGAGGTTTTCGGCCGCCGGGGTGATCGTTCTGGCGAACTGTTCCCATTCATCGACGATACGGTCCACGTGTTGCCTGATGAAGTCGCTGAGGTGCATGGCCGGTTTCCTGGCAGAAGGTCTGGGCAGCTTAGCCTCTTTAGAGAGGGTCAAATACTACCGTTCAGGCGCAGGATCAGACCTTCGATTTGCCCCCGAATCAAGCCCTGAATTTAATTCGTATAGTCTTGTATTCAAGGCTCTTTATTTTCTGCAAGTGGGTCCAATGTTTTCAGGGGGATAGTCGATCTTTTTTATTGGGTGGTTTTTAGTTGTTTTTAGTGACAGTTTATTCAAAGTGTCATGCTTGTTTCTCGCGAATCAAATGAGGATATTTGTCTTTGTTTTGTGTGCCGAGGAGTAGGCTGAATGCTCCTATAAATTCCAAAGGTTGTTGTAAATTTCAGATCATGGAGCTGTTAAAACTATGGAAGGTTTTCCGTCTTTGTCGCCCGATAATAATGGGGTTAATTTTGAGTTCTTGAAGGGAAAAATCCCTCAGTGGTATATGGATGCACCCAACGATAGGCAGAAAGAGCTCGGCGCCCATCTGTTGGCTCTTCCCGAGTGGTACAAAAAAGCATCGTTTTCACTGAAAAAAGCCTCTAAAGAAAGCCATGTCGCCTATCGTAGCTCGCTCAATAATCTCGAAAAAACCATGAGTGGTATTCTTGATGTTTTTGAGTTTGCCGAGCCGTTATTGACTCAAGCCATTCAAGATAAATTCAAACTGACACTTAATGTCAGAGACGTTTATTTTGCTCGTAAATACCGTGTCGGGGCCCAACCAAGGAGCGATCTTTACGGGTTTCTAGTGTGGGATAACGAAACAAATTCTGAACTGAACTATTTCTACAAAGGCATCACCTTGCTGGAAGCTGCGTTGGGTAACTTCGCGCCCGACGAAACGCAAAAAAGTAGTTGTGAAGATTGTCAAATCATTACTCGATGGGGCTCTTACGATGGCGAGGTCATGGCGACCAGGTTTGTGGTCATGGAATATGCCATACCGATCGCCCCCGAGGCGTTTGCCGAGTTGTGTCGCAACCTGGATCTGGGGCGCCTGTATCAGGAGCATATCCTTGCCATTCTCAAGCCAGATGACGCTTCGGAGCGTGCGGTAGTAGAAACCACACTAAGCCGCAACCAACAGCACATGCTGGCGGTGGCGGCCCACGCTGCCTATATGCAGTATCTGACGCCGGGAGCCGATGGAGTGAGGTCGGGCATCAGCGCTGATGCCTACCAGATGGTACTGCAGGTAGTGGGTAATAAATCCAGTATCACTCTGGATGGGAGAGCGGTGTGCTATGCCGGTCTGAAGATGCTGAATGTCGACCTGAGCGGGATCCTGCTGATCGGGCCCGATCGCCAGGACAGCGACCGTATTGAGCGCCTGGTCACTTATATTCCGGGTGATCCGGCTCAGCCTCTCAAAGAATACGCATCGTCTGCGGATTTTGAAGTCGACCTGAAGGCCCGCTTGCATACGTCCGCTTATCGGCGGTTTTTTAGCCGTTTTGTTCCACAGCGCAGCCAAGGGGATTTTTTCCGGTCATTGGGCCGATTGCTTGATCCGTCTGAAACCTATTCACAGGCCCAGGATTACACGCCGATTCCGAATCAGAGCCGCGTGCGCCTGTCGATAGGGGAAAAGGTCGTTCCAGGTGATCTTTGGACGTACCTGCGCCAGGAGCGAATCAACAAAATCATCAATGATGCCCGGGCGGTAGCAGTCCCTACCGGCGATGAAGACAAGCTTGCGCGGCTCAAAAAGATGGAGAGTTACATTAGCGCCGTCGAGAGCGTGTTCAACCTTGCGGCCTTTGTGGTACCGGGGCTTGGCGAAATCATGCTGGCGGTTGGCACCGCTCAGATGATGTCCGATGCGTTCGAGGGAATCGAGGATTTCGAGCAAGGCGAATACAAAGAGATGTGGGAACACTTTTCGAGTGTGGCGATGAATGTCGCTTTTATCGCTACGGGTGCAAAAGTAATACCGGCGATCAACAGATCAGGGGTGGTCGATACTTTGAAACCCATCAAGATGCCTGACGGGAAGCGTCTTCTGTGGAAGCCCGATCTGAAACCATACGAACAAAAAATAGCACCGCCCAAATCGACACCCAACGAACTGGGTCTGCATCGCTACGGCGGCCAGGATATTCTGCCGCTGGACGACAAACACTACGCCGTGCAAAAAGATCCGAAAACCGGCAATCATCAGATCAAGCATCCAAGTCGCCCCGAGGCGTACTCACCCGAGTTGAAACACAACGATCTTGGTGTCTGGACCCATGAAGCCGAGAACCCGCGGACGTGGGAGGGGCCCAGGCTGATGAGGCGCCTGGGGCACTCCGTCAGTGAGTTCAGCGACACGGAGCTGGAACAAATTCGCCGTGTCAGTGGCACCCATGAAGGCGTCTTGCGCCGGATGTATGTCGAGAGCGAGCCACCTGCGCCGTTGCTGGCCGACACGATCAGTCGATTTGACTCTTATAAGCAGTGCGAGGGTTTCATCGCTGATATGAAGAGCGATAGCTCCTCGTTGCCTGCCAAGGATTATTCGATCGACCAATTGCATGTGATGACGCGCTACGGCAAGTGGCCGGATACGGTATCGATACGGGTTATCGATATGCAGGCGAAGACAACCTGGGAATACGTAGATCCAAATGGGGCGCTGGACAAGAAGCGGGTCGTGCAGATACACGATACGCAGCTACGTGACGGGAGGCTGTTGAAAACGCTCCTGGAAGGCCTCGATCAGCGCGAAACCAACATACTGCTCGGCCAGAGGCCTGGAACCCCGCTGGGTACCCTGGATGAGCGCGTGGAAACTCTGCGCGGGAAAATCGCCAGCCTTGCCGAAAACCATAAAGCCGAGCTATTCATTGACCACTATGCCAGTAAGAGAGGGAGCAGCGACCCGCGGGTAAACCTGATTCAAGGGCGTTATAGCAATTTGCCCACTAGCGTTATCGAAGGGCTGTTGACCGACGCGAGCAGTATTGAACGACAACAAATGGCCAAATGGGATTTTGCCGACAAACAGCAAACCAAACCCATCCCGCTGCGTCTGGCGCAGGAATTGCGCTGGGCCCAGCGCGAAGTGCGTCTGTCGCGGGCCTACGAGGGGCTGTACCTGGAGGCATTGACGACTACGGATACTGAGAACCTCGTGCTCAACACACTTGAGAAGCTGCCGGGTTGGCCGAGCGATTTGCGCGTTGAAGTTCGAGACGGTTCATTCAGCGGAACACTGCGCGCCAGTGTCGGTCCCGAGAGTGCTGGGCGCAAGATTCTGGTGCGCAACGAAGGCGGTCGGTATGAGGCCCGTGACGAGGATGACGGTCATTTGCACGGCGCCGACGATCTCTACGCCGCCCTTCAGCATGCCTTGCCCGATACCCATCGCGCCGCGTTGGGGTTGCCTCATGTGGGGCAGGGGCCGGAGTTGAAAGCGTTGGTCAGACAACATGCGCTCTCGCGGGATGAGTTGCGCGCGGTTTTGAAGATGCAGCCGGTCAATCCCTTTTTTAAAGCACCAACACGCTGGGGCGATGGCCGTTTGGGTTATCCACTGAGTGGGCGCGGGGCAGGCGCGAACCGGCAGCTGGCAACCGATGAGGAGCGGGTGCTCAGACTTTTTCCCGACTACAGCGATGCACAGATTGACAGATTTCTGGAACAGTTGGGAAGCGACCGGGAATTTTACCTGGTCAGTTTTGAGTCAGAACTTCAAAACTTGAAGGACGAGTTGCAGGTATGGGTGTCGACACTCACTACGCGCACTCTGCAAGATGGAAGTAGCGTTGCGGTCGACCAGTCTGACAAGAAAGTTGTCGCTCATTTGCTCGAGCGCTGCTGGCAAAGACGGACAACCAAATATACGGAGCAAGGCAAACGAATGGGTTATGAGCTCAGCCTACGCGGTCGAACCGTCGGAGAGCTTCCCGCCCTGACGGGGTACTTCCCTCATGTGGATTTTTTGGACCTGAGGGGCATGGGGCTTACCGCGCCACCCAATGAGTTCCTGGATTCATTTCCTTCCATTGTGCAATTGGAGCTGCAGGGCAACGGACTGGTTGAATTCCCGACTCAGGTGGCTGAGATGTCTGAGCTAGTCTACCTGGACGTTTCCAGCAACAACCTAACGCTGACGGACGAAGCCGTCGGCGCTCTGGCCAAAATGAATCAACTCGCATATTTGCACCTGAGCCACAATCCGCTGGTGAGACTACCGGACTTCAGTCAGATGACGGCGTTGATCGATGTCCGATTACAGGCGACCGGCATCACCGAATGGCCGGCGGGCTTGCGTGATCAAGCAAGTCTGGTAATGGTCGATCTGCGTGATAACCAGCTCGCCTCGTTTCCTGAATGGGCGGTGAACCCGTCACCGGAGCAGGCACCAGCCATCAATCACATATTGGGAGTTACCGAGCTGAACGGCAATCCCCTTTCTGATGAAGGCATGCAGCAGTATGCAGACATCCTGGTACGCATCTATCTGGATAACGATCAGGCCGGTTTGATGCCGGTTCCACCTGATGCCCCGCAGGATCGTGGCGCGGGAGGTGGCACTTTAGCGCCCTCGGCCCAGCGGGTTGATCGGTGGCTACGAGATACTCCTCGCGCTGAGCTCGGTGCAAGAAAGACGCAGTGGGCGCTCCTTGATAGAGAAGCCCTCGATAGAGAAGCGTCCGCAGGAGAGGCTGGTCGAACGGTCAGTGAAAGCGAGGAGTTTTTCAGGTTATTGGAAAAGCTGAGTGAAACGGCTGAGTACAAAAAGGCCTACACGGATCTCAAAAAGCGGGTTTGGGATGTGCTGGATGCAGCTGAAGAAAATGCAGTACTGCGTAGCGAGCTGTTCAAGGCGGCGGGTGAACCAGAGACTTGTAGTGATCGTGCCGCGTTGGTGTTCAGCCAACTGGAAATCAAGGTACAGATTCACAAAGCCTTGGCGCTGGTGGGCGACAACGGCGCAGGTACTCTGTTGCTCAAATTGGCCAAAGGTCTTTTTCGTCTGGATGAGCTTGAAGCGTTTGCACTGAAAGACATAAAAGAGCGCATTAAAGTGATTCTCCGTTCCGGCGTAACTGCACGTGCAAAGGGCAATCAGTTATTGTTGATGGATCAAATCGAAGTGCGGCTTTCTTATCGGGTGAGCCTCAGGGACAGGCTTGATTTGCCGGGGCAGCCCACGCAGGCTCAATACACGGGTCTGCAATACGTGACTCAAGCCCAGCTGCGGGCCGCAGAGCAGCATGTGAACAGCCTGAAAGATTCGAAGGCAGAGATTGATTCGATCGCCCACCGTGACTTCTGGGGTGAGTACCTGAAAGAAAAATATCGTTCCAGGTTCGAGCTGGCCTATGAGTCAATCTATGAGCGCATGGAGCGGCTGGACATAACCAGCGCAACGATGACGAGTGATGCTTACAACATCCAGTCCAAAGCCCTGGCCGCCGAGGCCAGGGTTGCGGAGCGTAAGCTCATCGACCTGCTGACTCCACAAGAAATACTCGATCTGGAAGACGCCGACAACGCTGTGTGACGACGCAGAGTGGATGAATCGAGCCCCGAATGTTGCAGCATTCGGGGTTTTTGCTGTGTCAGAACAAAAAATACCGCTGCGCCATCGGCAACACATCCGCCGGTTCACACCACAGCAAAACGCCGTCAGCCTTGACCTGATAGGTCTGCGGGTCGACCTCGATGTCCGGCATATAGTCGTTGTGGATCAGGTCGGTTTTCTGCACTTGGCGACAACCTTTGACCACGGCGATTTTCTTCTTCAAGCCCAGGGTTTCAGGAAGACCGCCCTCCTGCGCCGCCTGGCTGATAAAGGTCAGGCTGGTTGCATGCAGAGAACCACCGTAGCTGGCAAACATCGGGCGGTAATGCACCGGTTGCGGCGTCGGGATCGACGCGTTGGCATCGCCCATCAGGCTGGCCGCGATGGCGCCACCCTTGAGGATCAGCGTCGGCTTCACGCCAAAGAATGCCGGACGCCACAGCACCAGATCCGCCCATTTACCGACTTCGACCGAACCCACTTCGTGACTGATACCGTGGGTGATCGCCGGGTTGATGGTGTATTTGGCGATGTAGCGCTTGGCGCGGAAGTTGTCGTTGCCGTCGCCATCACCCGGTAGCGCACCGCGCTGTTTTTTCATCTTGTCGGCGGTCTGCCAGGTGCGGGTGATGACTTCGCCGACGCGGCCCATGGCCTGGCTGTCTGAGCTGATCATCGAGAACGCGCCCAGGTCATGCAGGATGTCTTCGGCGGCGATTGTTTCGCGGCGAATGCGGCTTTCGGCGAAGGCCACATCTTCGGCAATGCTCGGGTCCAGGTGGTGGCAGACCATCAGCATGTCGAGGTGTTCGTCGATGGTATTGCGGGTGAACGGCCGGGTCGGGTTGGTGGAACTGGGCAGCACGTTGGCAAAACCGCAGGCCTTGATAATGTCCGGCGCGTGCCCGCCGCCCGCACCTTCGGTGTGGTAGGTGTGGATGGTACGGCCCTTGAACGCGGCGAGGGTGGTTTCGACGAAGCCCGACTCGTTGAGGGTGTCGGTGTGGATCGCCACCTGGACATCGTATTGGTCCGCGACGCTCAGGCAGTTGTCGATACTCGCTGGCGTGGTGCCCCAGTCTTCGTGGAGCTTGAGTCCGATGGCACCGGCCTTGACCTGCTCGATCAAGGGTTCGGGCAGGCTGGCGTTGCCCTTGCCGGTCAGTCCGATGTTCATCGGGAAGGCATCGGCAGCCTGGAGCATGCGCGCCAGGTGCCATGGCCCCGAAGTGCAGGTGGTCGCGTTGGTGCCGGTGGCCGGGCCGGTGCCGCCACCGATCATTGTGGTGACGCCGCTCATCAAGGCTTCTTCGATCTGCTGCGGGCAGATGAAGTGAATGTGTGTGTCGATGCCGCCGGCGGTGAGGATCATGCCTTCACCGGCGATCACTTCGGTGCTGGCGCCGATGGCGATGGTCACGTTCGGCTGCACATCCGGATTGCCCGCCTTGCCGATGCTTGCGATGCGCCCGTCCTTGAGGCCGACGTCCGCCTTGACGATGCCCCAGTGGTCGATGATCAGCGCGTTGGTGATCAGCGTATCGACGACATCGGCGGCCAATAGCTGGCTTTGACCCTGACCGTCGCGGATGACTTTACCGCCGCCGAATTTCACTTCTTCGCCGTAGGTGGTGAAGTCCTTTTCCACTTCGACCCATAGCTCGGTGTCGGCCAGGCGGACCTTGTCACCGACGGTGGGGCCGAACATGTCGGCGTAGGCCTGTTTTGAAATTTTCATGGGGTTGACTCGGGATTCAATGGTTTTCGAGACCGCTCGCATTACTCGCTATCGCTGGCAAGCCAGCTCCTGCAATTGGCATTCCACCACGGAAATACCGGTGAAATACGATCCCTTGTAGGAGCTGGCTTGCCAGCGAAGGGGCCGGTGCAGGCACTACATGATTTATAGGTCGCCCATGATCCGCCCGGCAAACCCGAACACCCGGCGATGCCCGGCCAGGTCAACAAGCTCGACCTCACGGCTCTGCCCCGGCTCGAAGCGCACGGCGGTGCCGGCGGGAATGTTCAGGCGCATGCCGCGGCTGGCGGCGCGGTCGAAGGTCAGGGCGTCGTTGGTCTCGAAAAAGTGGTAGTGCGAGCCGACCTGGATCGGCCGGTCGCCGCTGTTGGCCACCTTCAAGCTGACCGTACGGCGGCCGACGTTGAGTTCGATGTCGCCGGGCTGGATCTGGTATTCACCGGGAATCATCAATGGGCTCCCTGGAGAATCTTGTAGTAGAGGGCGGTTGGCTTGTAGCGGCCGCTCGGGTCGCAGGCGTAGTCGGGGATTTCGCCGACGCGGGTGTAACCCAGGGCCTTGTAGAAATCCTCGGCAGGGGAGCCGGCCTCGGTATCGAGGTAGAGCATGCCGCGCTTGTGCTGCAGGGCGGCCTGCTCCAGTGCACTCATCAATTGCTGACCCAGGCCACGGCGCCTGGCGTGCTCGCGCACCAGCAGTTTCTGCACTTCGGCGCGGTTCAGGCCATTGGCTTTCTGGCACAGGGTCAGTTGTACGCTGGCCTGTACCTGCTCGTCCTTGACCACCACCCACAGCAGTACGTTGCCCTTGTCCAGGTTTTCTTGAACTTCATCGAAATAGGCGCGGGCCTGCGTCGCGTCCAGATTCGCCATGAAGCCGACACTGGCGCCATAGCCGACGGCGTCGAGCAGCAAATCGATCAAACCCTGACGATAGTGCGCAAAGCTTTCAATGTTGACGCGTCGCAGTTGAGCGGCGTTCATCAGCGTTACTCCTTGTTGGCGGGCGGCGGTTCGGCGCCAGGATTGAGCGTCAGTTGCATGAAGGTCAGGTCCAGCCAGCGACCGAACTTGGTACCGACCTGCGGCATTTGACCGGTGGTTTTGAACCCGACGCGTTCATGCAGACGAATGGAGGCGGCATTGCCGCTTTCGATGGCGGCGACCATCACATGTTTGTCGCAGAGCCTGGCGCGCTCGATCAGCACGTCCATCAATCGTGGGCCCAGACCATTACCGCGCTGGTCGCTGCGCACATAGACCGAGTGTTCGACGGTGTGGCGGAAACCATCGAACGGTCGCCAGTCACCAAACGAAGCGTAGCCCAGCACACTGTTCTCGCCGTCGACGATCACCAGGATCGGATAACCCTGGGATTGCCGAGCGCTGAACCAGGCCTGGCGGTTGCCGAGGTCCACGGCCTGTTCGTTCCAGATTGCCGTGGTATTGAGCACTGCATCGTTGTAGATGTCGCGGATCGCCGGCAGATCGGCATGCACCGCATCGCGGATGTGATAAGTCATGGCGCGTCCTCAGGCGATGGGTTGGTGGACGGTGACCAGTTTGGTTCCGTCGGGGAAGGTGGCTTCCACCTGGATCTCCGGGATCATTTCCGGGATGCCTTCCATCACTTGTTCGCGGCAGAGCAGAGTGGTGCCAAAGTGCATCAGCTCGGCCACGGTCTGGCCGTCACGGGCGCCTTCAAGCAGCGCCGCGCAAATGTAGGCCATGGCCTCCGGGTAATTGAGTTTCACGCCGCGGGCCAAACGCCGCTCGGCAACGAGGCCGGCGGTGAAGATCAGCAGCTTGTCTTTTTCACGTGGGGTCAGGTCCATCGTTGGAATCCATCTGGGCAGATTAAAAAATCGGATCTGTAAATACATCACCTGTAGGAGCTGGCTTGCCAGCGAAGCTTTTTGGCGTCATTGAGTACGCCTTCGCTGGCAAGCCAGCTCCTACAGGGGGAGCGGTGTTCAGGTGCTCCATATTCTGGGTGGGACGGCTTCGCGACCGAGCAGTGCCGGCCGGAGTAGTCGCCATAAATCAATCAGCCAACCCCTTGCCAACAGGGCCTCACTGGCCAGACAACGTGCGACTAAGAGCCCCGGCAATTGCGTCAGATCCCCGCGCACGGAATGGGGCAGCGAACGGCAACGCTCCAGCAGATCGCTATCGATTTCCCCGGTCACCAGCAGGGTCGCAAACACCGGTTGCCCATCCAACCCGATCGGCGAATCGAGCAAGCCATCACCGCCAACAATGCGCTGGCGTTCGTACCAGAGCAACTGGCCGTCGCGGCGGATATCCAGTTGCGCCTGGAAATGCCCGAGATCGAAACGCTCGCCACTGGCCGGGCGACCCAGCGCCACCACATCCCAATAGAACAGCCGCGCATCACCTTGCAAATCAATGGACGTGCTGAGCTCGGCCCGGGCGTCGCTGAAGATGATCGTCTCTTGCGGCAACCATTCCAATGTCGCGCCGTGGGCCACTTTCAGGTCGAGTGTCTGATAAGCCGGCCCTTTGGCGCGATACCACTTGGCCGCGCCGGGGCTGGTTATTTGCGCCCACGCCGCGTAGCCGACGCTGGCGCTGATGTCCAGCCGGTCACCGCCCGCAATCCCGCCAGGCGGATGCACGATAATGTGCTGGCACACCTCGGGCCCTTCGGCATACAAGTGCTTCTGCACCCGCAGCGGGCCTTTGTGCCGTCGCTGAACCGGGCGCGTGCTCTCGCCAAATCGGGCGTAGCCCAGCTCCAGCTCGGCATGCCAGCTCGGGGTAAACAGGGCAGTAGGAAGAGGTAGATTCATAGTTTCTGATTATCGTCAGGAGGCCCCAGATTAGATCGTTACCAGGCCGCGTACACCTTCGGCTTCCATGTTTTCTCCGCGGCCCTGTTGCACGATCTCACCGCGGGACATCACCAGGTATTGATCGGCCAGTTCGGCGGCGAAGTCGTAGAACTGCTCTACCAGCAGAATGGCCATGTCACCACGGGCGGCGAGCTTCTTGATCACTGCGCCGATTTCCTTGATCACCGACGGCTGGATACCTTCGGTGGGCTCGTCGAGAATCAGCAGGCGTGGACGGCTGGCCAACGCTCGGCCAATCGCCAATTGCTGCTGCTGGCCGCCGGACAAGTCACCGCCGCGCCGTTGCTTCATTTGCAACAGCACCGGAAACAGTTCGTAGATGAACGCCGGGACTTCCCTGGCTTCGGAACCGGGGAAGCGCGACAGACCCATCAGCAGGTTTTCCTCTACGGTCAGGCGACCGAAGATTTCCCGGCCCTGCGGCACGTAGGCGATGCCGGCATGCACCCGCTGGTGCGGCTTGAACGTGGTGATCGGCTTACCCTCCCAATTCACCACGCCCTCCTTGGCCGGCAGCAGGCCCATCAGGCACTTGAGCAGGGTGGTCTTGCCCACGCCATTTCGACCGAGCAGGCAGGTGACTTCGCCGACCTTCACGTCAAACGTCAGGCCGCGCAGGATGTGGCTACCGCCGTAGTATTGGTGCAATTTGTCGACTTGCAGCATTCTTCAATTCTCCTCAATCCCCTGTAGGAGCGAGCTTGCTCGCGAAGAACCTTGGGGCGACACGTTCATTCAGAAACAACGCGTTATCGTTAACGTCCATCGCGAGCAAGCTCGCTCCTACACAGAGCACTCAGCGACCGAGATACACGTCGATCACCCGTTCATTTTCCTGCACCTGTTCCAGCGAGCCTTCGGCCAGCACACTGCCTTGGTGCAACACGGTGACGTGGTCGGCGATCGAACCGACGAACCCCATGTCGTGTTCCACCACCATCAGCGAATGCTTGCCGGCCAAGGTCTTGAACAGTTCGGCGGTGAATTCGGTTTCGGCGTCGGTCATGCCGGCCACCGGTTCGTCGAGCAGCAGCAGTTGCGGGTCTTGCATCAATAGCATGCCGATTTCCAGAAACTGTTTCTGGCCGTGGGACAGCAAACCAGCGGGGCGATTGACCGAAGCGGTCAGGCGAATGGTGTCGAGCACCTGGGCGATACGGTCTTTCTGCTCGCCGCTCAAGCGCGCCCGCAAACTGGCCCACACCGACTTGTCGGTTTTCTGCGCCAGCTCCAGGTTTTCGAACACACTCAGGGCTTCGAACACGGTCGGTTTCTGGAACTTGCGGCCAATGCCGGCCTGGGCAATCTGCACTTCGCTCATTTGCGTCAGGTCCAGGGTTTCGCCGAACCAGGCCTTGCCGTGACTGGGGCGGGTCTTGCCGGTGATCACGTCCATCAGCGTGGTCTTGCCCGCGCCGTTGGGGCCGATGATGCAGCGCAATTCGCCGACGCCGATGTACAGGTTCAAGTCGTTCAACGCCTTGAAGCCATCGAAGCTGACGCTGACGTCTTCCAGGGTCAGGATGGTGCCATGGCGGGTGTTCAGGCCTTTGCCTGCGCGCTGGCCGAGGCCGATGACATCGCGGCTGGTGCCGGCGTCCTTGTTTGGCTCCACGGGAAAAAAGGCCGGTTCGAGCATGAATTCAGCGGTCGCAGTGACTCTCATTGTTCACCTCTTTTTTTCAGCAAGCCGATCACGCCCTTGGGCAGGTACAGGGTCACGACGATGAACAGCGCACCGAGGAAGAACAGCCAGTATTCCGGGAAGGCCACGGTGAACCAGCTCTTCATGCCATTGACCACGCCCGCGCCAAGCAACGGGCCGATCAGCGTGCCACGACCACCGAGGGCGACCCATACAGCTGCTTCGATCGAGTTGGTCGGCGACATTTCACTCGGGTTGATGATGCCCACTTGCGGCACGTACAACGCACCGGCCAGGCCGCACAACACTGCGCTCAACACCCACACGAACAGCTTGAATCCCCGCGGGTCGTAGCCGCAGAACATCAAACGGTTTTCCGCGTCGCGCAGGGCGGTCAGCACTCGGCCAAACTTGCTCTGCGCCAGGCGCCAGCCGATGTACAGGCTCGCCACCAACAACAGCACCGTGGCAAAAAACAGCACCGCACGGGTGCCAGGTTCGGTGATGCCAAAGCCGAGAATCGTGCGGAAGTTGGTGAAGCCGTTGTTGCCGCCAAACCCGGTTTCGTTGCGGAAGAACAAGAGCATGCCGGCGAAGGTGAGGGCCTGGGTCATGATCGAGAAATACACGCCCTTGATCCGGGAGCGGAAAGCGAAGAAGCCGAACACCAGCGCAAGCAATCCCGGCGCTAATACAACAAGACACATGGCCCAGAGAAAGCTGCTGGTGCCGGTCCAGTACCAGGGCAATTCGCTCCACGACAGGAACGTCATGAAGGCCGGCAAGCCATCGCCCGAGGCCTGGCGCATCAGGTACATGCCCATGGCATAACCGCCGAGGGCGAAAAACAGGCCGTGGCCCAGGGACAACAGGCCGGCGTAACCCCAGACCAGGTCCAGCGCCAGGGCAACGATGGCGTAGCACAGGATCTTGCCCACCAGGGTCAGCGTGTAGGCGGAGACGTGCAGCGCACTGTCGGCTGGCAACAGCGAGAGCAGCGGCAACGCCAGGAGCAGAACGAGGATCACCGCGCCAACGGCAATCGTGACTTTCGGGCCGGCTTTTTGTGTCGCGGTAACGAGCAGGGGCTGGTTCATCAGTCGATCACCCGTCCTTTCAGTGCGAAGACGCCTTGCGGACGTTTCTGGATGAACAGAATGATCAGCGCGAGGATGAGGATCTTGCCGAGCACGGCACCGATTTGCGGTTCAAGAATCTTGTTGGCGATGCCTAAGCCGAACGCAGCCAATACGCTACCGGCCAGTTGCCCGACACCACCTAATACCACCACCAGGAACGAGTCGATGATGTAGCTCTGGCCGAGGTCCGGGCCGACGTTGCCGATCTGGCTGAGAGCCACGCCACCGAGGCCGGCAATGCCCGAGCCGAGGCCGAAGGCGAGCATATCGACGCGCCCGGTGGGCACGCCGCAGCAGGCCGCCATGTTGCGATTCTGGGTGACGGCACGCACGTTCAGGCCCAGGCGCGTCCTGTTCAGCAGCAGCCAGGTCAGCACCACCACGAACAGGGCGAACGCGATGATCACGATGCGGTTGTACGGCAGCACGAGGTTGGGCAGCACCTGTATCCCGCCCGACAGCCACGCCGGGTTGGCGACCTCGACGTTCTGCGCGCCGAACACCAGGCGCACCACCTGGATCAGCATCAGGCTGATGCCCCAGGTGGCGAGCAGGGTTTCCAGCGGGCGGCCGTAGAGGTGGCGAATCACCGTGCGCTCCAGCGCCATGCCGATCCCGGCGGTGACAAAAAACGCCACCGGCAATGCGATCAGCGGGTAGAACTCGATGGCCTGGGGGGCGAGGCGTTGGAACATCAACTGCACCACGTAGGTCGAGTAGGCGCCGAGCATCAGCATCTCGCCATGGGCCATGTTGATCACGCCGAGCAGGCCGAAAGTGATCGCCAGTCCCAGGGCGGCGAGCAGCAGGATCGAACCCAGCGACATGCCGCTGAAGGCCTGGCCGAGGAGTTCGCCGACCAGCAGTTTGCGTTTGACCTGGGCGAGGCTGGTTTCGGCGGCGGTGCGCACATTCGCGTCGGTTTCAACGCCCGGCGCAAGCAGATTTTCCAGGCGGGTGCGGGCCAGCGGATCGCCGGTTTCGCCGAGCAAACGGATGGCGGCGAGTCGTACGGCCGGATCGCTGTCGACCAGTTGCAGATTGGCCAGGGTCAGGCTGAGGGCGGCGTGAACACTCTCGTCTTTCTCGCCTGCCAATTGCTGGTCGAGGAATTTCAACTGTGCCGGCTTGGCACTTTTCTGCAATTGCTGCGCTGCCGCCAGACGGATTTTGGCGTCGGTAGCGAGTAACTGATGACTGGCCAGTGCGGTATCGATCAGACCCCGCAGGCGGTTGTTCAGGCGCAAGGTTTTCGGTTGGCCATCGACGGTCAATTCGCCTTGTTGAAGGGCGCTGATCAGTTCGATACGGGCTGGATCGGGCTGCGCAGCCCAGGCTTCCAGCAGTCTGGCTTGCTGCACGGGATTGGCGGCGACGAAGTCTTCGGCGTCATTGGCGTGCGAGGCCATCGGCAGCAAAAGTGCGATGGCAAGGATGAAGCGGTAAAGGGCGGTGGGCATGTCAAACGTCCTGGTCATGCGCGGACCCTGTAGGAGCTGGCTTGCCAGCGATGAGCGCGCCTCGGTGTATTTGATGTACCGAGGTGATGCCATCGCTGGCAAGCCAGCTCCTACAGGTGTTGTGTCGGGCATGAACAACGTGTTTCAGGCCCGACATCCAGTGGCTTAGTTGCTCTTCACCGCATATTCCGGCTTCTTGTCGTTGCCGGGGATGAACGGGCTCCACGGCTGGGCGCGGATCGGTCCTTCGGTCTGCCAGACGACGTTGAACTGCCCGTCGGCCTGGATCTCGCCGATCATCACCGGCTTGTGCAGGTGGTGGTTGGTCTTGTCCATGGTCAGGGTGTAGCCGGACGGTGCGGCAAAAGTCTGGCCGCCCAAAGCTTCGCGGACTTTGTCGACGTCGGTGGACTTGGCTTTTTCTGCCGCTTGCGCCCACATGTGGATGCCGACGTAAGTGGCTTCCATCGGGTCGTTGGTCACCGCTTTGTCGGCACCCGGCAGGTTGTGTTTCTTCGCGTAGGCTTTCCAGTCGGCCACGAACTGCTTGTTGGCAGGGTTCTCCACCGACTCGAAGTAGTTCCACGCCGCAAGATTGCCCACCAGTGGCTTGGTATCGATGCCGCGCAGTTCCTCTTCACCCACCGAGAACGCCACGACCGGCACGTCGGTGGCTTTCAGACCCTGGTTCGCCAGCTCCTTGTAGAACGGCACGTTGGAGTCGCCGTTGACGGTGGAGATGACCGCAGTCTTGCCGCCGGCCGAGAACTTCTTGATGTTGGCGACGATGGTCTGGTAGTCGCTGTGACCAAACGGCGTGTAGACCTCTTCGATGTCTTTATCCGCCACGCCTTTGGAGTGCAAGAACGAACGCAGGATCTTGTTGGTGGTGCGCGGGTAGACGTAGTCGGTGCCCAGCAGGAAGTAGCGCTTGGCGCCGCCACCTTCTTCGCTCATCAGGTATTCAACGGCCGGGATTGCTTGCTGGTTCGGCGCGGCGCCGGTGTAGAACACGTTCGGCGACATCTCCTCGCCTTCGTACTGCACCGGGTAGAACAGCAGGCCATTGAGTTCTTCGAACACCGGCAACACCGATTTACGCGACACCGAGGTCCAGCATCCGAACACCACGGCGACCTTGTCCTGGGTCAGCAGCTGCCGGCCTTTCTCGGCGAACAATGGCCAGTTCGACGCCGGGTCCACCACCACCGGTTCGAGCATCTTGCCGTTTACACCGCCCTTGGCGTTGATCTCGTCGATGGTCATCAGCGCCATGTCTTTCAATGATGTCTCGGAGATCGCCATGGTCCCGGACAACGAATGCAGAATCCCGACCTTGATGGTCTCGGCGGCCTGGACAGTCCAGGTCATGCCCATCGCGGCAATGCTTGCCGTGAGTGTGAAAGCCTTGATCAAGCTGCGACGCTTCATTGTGCGATCTCCATGAACTTTATGAATTTTCTGGGTGGCAGATGCGGACTACTGAAGGGGCTTTAGCAAGGGCTGTGCCGAGGGGCCAAAACACACGGGCTGAAGGGGCGAATGTTGCTGGCTGTGTATTGGCTGCACCGTGAACGAGCATAAAAACCGCGTGCGGGCATGACGATGCGCTCATGTGGTGCCCGGCACATGTCAGGCGCCAGGCATGGGCAATAACTATGTACCGCCATTGGCGTAAACGTTGGCGCGATAGTGGTTGCCTACTAACTCAAGGGAGCGCCGCGTCATGGATGACCAATCACCACAACCCGTTGTGATAAGTCCGGTTTCACAGAAGCTGCAAATATTGGACAGGGTATTCCTGTCGGCCGAGGATGCAGCCCTGTTTGGCCATGAGCAGGTCGGTCGACGACGTGATCACAGGTTCTTCGCTTATATACTTCAACGTGATGATCAACGTTTTGTGTTGTCCGAGCTGACTGAGCAAGCGTCAGCCCCACGTGCTGTTTTTCAGGAATTACCCGACAAACATAGCCTTCACAGTCGCTTTTATTCCCATCCTGGAATGTCGACACTGGAACCCGAAACACTAGCGCACCTCAATCGCACTACTGATGAAATGCTGGCGAGCCTGATGATGTTCAGCGTCGAGGAGCTGCATTTCAGTCTTGTCGGTAAAGTGCCGATCTACCTGTCCGGGGCCGAGGACAGTTTGATCGGCTTCACACCGAGTGGGGCAGGTTCGTCAAGCCTGCAGGCTTTACTGGGCACCGCGCTTCAACCTGGAACCCTTGCCTTGGGTCTCGGCACGGGCGCTGCGAAACCCGAACAGCTCGTGGTCGAAACCGCAGCCGCTGGCGATTTGCAGGTCATCGTCAGCAACGGTCGGTGGCGACCTCGGGGTAAAGTTACGGCGACTGTCGCGCCAGCTCCATGGGAGCGCCACATCCCGCAGCGGGTGTCGTTCGGTGCGGTCTTCCCGTCGGCCGAGGCGGCGGCGCTGGACCGCCACTCCCGAGAGTCGGGATTGAGCGATGAGGAGCGAACCTTGTTCGGATTCATCCTCAAGCAGAAAGGCAAGGACGAGTACATTGCCACCGAACTGATCCCCGTCGGCGACGGGATCTACAAGCTTTTCTCGAAACGCGGCCTGTTCGGCGACTCCAGGAAACCCTCCGGTCGTATCTTTCCCGAGGCCTTCGAACTCTGTTCCTATTTCTACATGCGCCAACGGGTCAAGCGTGGGGTGGATGCGTCCAGTCAATGGCTGTCGCAACACTTCGTTGCGCCCAGGGACTTGGTGTTGGCCGTCGATGACATGAAAAAGCATCGGCGTCTCGTCACCAAGCCTGATTGCAGCCTGTCGCTCTATGCAGCGACCCAGGATGGCGCCTTGCTCAAGTATGACGCTCGCGAAGGCACCAAACTGTTCGACGATGACGACCCGACCCTGAACTACCCGGAGGTCGTCAACAATGTGGCCAGCGGCAAGTTGACGTCAACCGGCTATGTCAGGGTCGTTGCCAACAGCGGACAGTTGCGCGTGATGCGCACCAGCCTGTGTTGGGACCGAATAGGTCTGATCGACCGCTATTGGATGCCGAGCCTGAACCTGGAGCGGCGTACGCTTGGTCCGGTTTTCCTGACCGCCAATGATGCTGCCGTTTATGCTCGCTCCCAAGTGCGGTGGGGCCGCGCAGAAGCGTATGGTGGCTTGATTCTCGTGCGTGCTGACGGCTTTTACGTCGCCACCGAGCCTGTTGCGATCGCCCAGGAGAATTTTGATATCGAGCGGGTTTTCCCGGACGATGCCGTCAGACTCGGACAGTTCCCCACAGGGTGTACCATTATCGCGCGTTACCGCTCACGCAATGCCCGAGCGCTGTCGGTCCTCATGTCAACGGTCGACAAAGCGCTCTACCGCAACATGCTCTCAATCGACGTTGTTTATTCGGCCTTCTTGCTTGGTGTAAAGACATACGATGAGTACCTGTTTGCGCCAGACGGGTCGATAACACGTTATCGCCCCGGTCCCTGGGATAGATTCAGGGCCGACCTGGGCATTGTTCTCAGCAATACGTACATACCACCTCGTGATCTTAGGGGCGCGTGGATAAAGGAGCAGATTTATTCGCGGGCCCTGACGCCGACGGACTTGATGAAAAAGCTGGCGAAAGCGGGCGAGTTGCAAGTGGTCGTAGGTAGCCAACTGTGGGGGGCGCCACGTACGGTGGCGGAGTTCGAACCCTATCCTGAGCAAGCGGTCGCGCAAGATTACCCTCGGGCATTGACGGCGCCGGCTTACACACCCGTTTGCATTCGAGAAAAGGATGCCGCACGTCTGGCCCATGAACAGGCGGGCAGTCGGTCCGAGCTGAGCTTCGGCTTCATTCTCAGAAAGGTCCGGGATGGTACCTACGTCTCAACCCTGCCCGTTGCGGAGCAGGGTTCGCGGCTGGCTTATGACCGGGTCTTTCCCGATGTGCTGCCGTACCGCTACGTCGACAGCGCGATCATCCTGTGCGCTGAGCAGACGCCGCAGGGCCTGCCGGACGAAGACTATCGCCACTTCTTTTCGCCCATGGATGTGAGTCTGGCCCGCAACAGTGTCAAGAACTCTCAGGGATACAGGCCGATTTATTTTTCTTGCGCCGACGGTGCCTTGCTACGGTTGAGGCTCAGCGCCTTTGAGCCGAGCTACACACTGGATGAACATGGTCAGGTCGAGTTTCGGCCAAACCCGTTTGCGACGCTTGAGCAGGCGCGACGTGACTGGGACGCCGTCAGCCGGGGCCTGTTCACGGTGAGCAACTACATTCGACGCATGGCCGCCGCTGGAGAGCTGGAGGTTCTGGTGACCAGTGCCTACTGGTCTTGTGCAGGGCCTGTGGGGCAGGACTGGCAACCACGAATGCCTGCCCGCTCCGCTGATGAACTCTGGACACTCAAACCCGAGTTGCCGCTTGGGCCGGTGTTCCATCATCCGGATGATGCGGCGTATTTTGCACACAGGCGAGCAGGAACCGTCTCCGGCGACAGGAGCTCGCACGCCAGTGCGATTCTGACGGGTGCCAATGCCAACTCCTACGTTGCACTGGAGCCCATCGTCGATCCCGCTTCGCCCCATGAGGCCATCAAGCGGATCTTCCGCACCGCCAGTGATGCCTCAACCAATGGCAGAAACAAGGCGCCAGGATTTCCTGACGGTTACAAGCTGATGGCAGGCCACCAGTTGATCTCGCCGCAGGATCCCATTTGGACAGCCAGTGATCTGAACTTTCCGCCGCCAAACCAGGTGATGGCACACACGCATGCCTTGAAGGCCAAGGGGTTTGACATCAAGGCCTACTATTTCTCGACCCGCGGTGGGGCTTTGTTCACATACGTGCCGGCCTACAGTCCGGCCGAGAAGGCCCTGTTGCTCACCGAACCGGCGCTGGCTGCCGATCAGTTCATTTCCAGGCTGGCGGACATCGGGATTCTGAAAGTCCTGAGGGCCGCATCTGACTGGATGCAGGCCGGCCGTCTCGGAATTCTGTGGAGGATCGAACGCGAACAAGCTTCGGCTAAGACCGACAAGCCCACTCGGGATGAACTGTAACACTCGATTTGAAGTCGGGGGATGTGCTGTTTCCCAAATTCTGTTTTGAGGAAACGTTAAAGGACTTTCCAAGCTCACGGATGATCAATTCATGGATAACGTATTGCATCGCGTAAAGCGTGTACCCAATGTGGCAGTCGAACTACCTGCACTAAGCCCGCCTTTCATTAGTGCGGATGATGCGGCGTTGCTTGCACATGAGGCCATTGGCAATAAGAGGGACAAGGAATACGGCGGGGCGATTCTTCAACATGAGGGCGGTCGCTTTTATGCACTGGCAGCCGCAGCTTCTCGGATACCTGGCCCCGGTGGGTCATTGGCGATGACTTGAAGTTTTCATTCGAGCGGTTTTTTCCGAGGGGACAGCTACCGACCGGGTATGCGGTACAGGGGCTTTATCTATGCGCTCCAGACCGACAGCCTGAGGAGTTGCCGAGTGATCCGGTGTCTCGCAGTTTTATCCCTCCAACGGAATTGCGCGAAGCGTTCTACATTCTGGAGCCTGATGGATTCTGGAGACCCCGTGGCCAGGTCTCGTCGAAGTTATTGCAAGGAATGAGCAAGAGCAGGCCGCCGGCACTCTGAACCGTAGTTGTGCTACCCCTGTGCGCAGGTGGCTCAAAGACCGCTAGCCAAAAACACCCCTTCAGCGACTGACGCTGAAGGGGTTTTGCGCTCAGGGTTGTTGCTTGTTCAGGTATTGCTCAAGCAGCCGAGTCGGGTTCAGTTTGCCGGTTGAGGCGTGCCAACAGCAGCTTATCGAGCGCCCACACCACCACCAGTGAAGCCCCCACCAACGGAAACGCCACCGCCAGGGCGAACATGATCACCATCGCGGTTTTCCATTTCGGCAGGTCGTGACGCAGCGGTGGGACACCGAGCCTGCCTTGGGGGCGACGCTTCCACCAGATCACTACGCCGCTGATCGCACTGAGCAAAATCATCAGGCAGATCAGCAACACGATGATCTGGTTGAGCGTGCCGAACATCTTGCCTTCGTGCAGCATCACGCCGATTTCCGTGGCGCGGGCGACGGCACCGTAGTGCTCGTAGCGGACGTCGGCGAGGACGTCGCCGGTGTATTGATCGACATGCAGGGTGGCGTCGTTGCGTGGGTCATCGGCGAACACGGCAATGGTGAACACGCCGGTGGCCGTGGTCGGGAAGGTGATGCTGTAACCCGGCTCGACCTTGCGTTGCATGGCAATGTTCTGCACGTCCTGCAGGCTGATGGTCGGCGCGGCCGGGCCTGCTTGCGCACCACCGTGGGCCATGTGTTCGGCGTGGTCACCTGACATCGGCATCGGCGTATTTTCCATGGCCCACGGCACGGTCTGGCGGGTGGCACTGTTAAGACTGCGCGCTTCTACGTCGGACTTGGGCACGTTGTCCCACATCGCCGCTGGAAAGACATTCCAGACGGCGGCGTATTGCT
Source organism: Pseudomonas sp. MHK4 (assembly GCF_054600775.1). NCBI lineage: Bacteria > Pseudomonadati > Pseudomonadota > Gammaproteobacteria > Pseudomonadales > Pseudomonadaceae > Pseudomonas > Pseudomonas sp. MHK4. The sequence goes on from NZ_BAAIAK010000004.1 coordinate 470,919, forward strand.
GCCCCCAGAAGCCGGTCCAGGTCATACCGCTGAGCAGCATCACCAGCAGTAACGAAGCGCCCCAGAATCCGGTGACGGCGTGCAGGTCACGCCACAACACCCGGCCTCGACTGCTCAGGCGTGGCCAGAGAATTCCCGCGGCTTGACCGCGTGGCCACCACAGGAACACCCCGGACACCACCAGCACCACCCCCCAACCCGCGGCCAGTTCCACCAGGCGGTCGCCGACGGTGCCGATCATCAGCTCGCCGTGAATCGCTCGCGCGATCGCTTGCAGGTTTTTCTTGGCGTCTTGCTCGCCGAGGATGTCGCCGTGGTACGGGTCGACGAACACGTTCAGTTCGTTACCGCCGTTGAGCACGACAAACTGGGCGCTGCGCTCGGCGTTGACCGGCGGCAGGTACTGTTTGATCGTGCCTTGTGGGTACGCGTCTTTTACCCGCTTGAGCAGGTCGTCCGCTGGAACGGTATGGTGACCTGCCGGGACGTTGAGCAGGCTGCTGTACATCAGCGAGTCGAGTTGCGGCTTGAACAGGTAAATGGTGCCGGTCAGGGCCAGCATCACCATGAATGGCGCAACGAACAATCCGGCATAAAAATGCCAGCGCCAGGCCAGGTTGTAGAAATTCACTTTGGGCTGTTTCATCGGTTGTGCTCCGCTTGGCGAATCAATTGTCTGTAAAAGATCGCAGCCTCGTTTCACTCGACAGCTCCTGCGGGAGCCTGCGATCTTTTGACTTTTGTTGTTAGAAACTCATATCGATCTTCGTCCAGAGCGTACGCCCCGGTTCCTTGATGGCTTGCGGGTCATTGGCCGGGTAGCCGAAACCGGCGTTGCCGGCCAGGTTCAAGTGTTCGGCGTAGGCCTTGCCGAACAAGTTGTCGATGCCGCTGCTAACCCTCCAGTGCTGGTTGATCCGATAGGCGCCATTGAGCGAGAACACGCCAAAACCCGGGGTCTTGTCGAAGTCCTTGCCGACCACGTTGCCTTTGTTCTGGTCGATGCGGTTTTGCGCGGCAACCACTCTCCACAGTGCGCCGGCGCTCCAGTTGTCTTCGCTGTAGGTCAAGCCGAAGCGGGCATCCAGCGGCGGCATTTGCGGCAATGCACTGCCATCGCTGCTGTTTTTGCCCCAGGCGTAGGCCAGGGTGGCGTCGGCTTTCCAGTGTTCGGTGAAGTTGTAGGCCGCACCCAGCTCACCACCCATGATTCGCGCGTCGACGTTCTCGGCTTGCGAGGTCATCCCCATCATCCCGGGCGTGTAATTGAACAGGATGTAATCACGCACCTGGCCGATGTAAGCCGAAGCCCAGGCATCGAGGTCTTCGGTCTTGTATTGCAGGCCGAAGTCGAGCTGGGTGGTTTTCTCGGGCTTGATCGAATCGAAGGCATTCACTGATCCGGCGGGGCCGGAATTGGGCGAAAACAATTCCCAGTAATCCGGGAATCGCTGGGTATGGCCCAGTCCCGCATACAGCGTGGTCGGGCTGTCGGCCAGGTCGTGTTCGTAGCGGATAAAACCACTGGGCAGCGTATCGGCACGGGTGTCGTCGGCGGTGGGGTTGGGGCGGGTCATCATCCCCGAGCCGATGGTTTGCCGAAAATCCTTGGCCGATGCGCGGTCCAGGCGTGCGCCGGTGATGAGTCGATCGCGCTCGGCGGCGTACCAGGTCAGCTCGCTGAACGCCCCGTAGTTGTGGAAGTCGGCATCCTTGGTGTACGGCAGGTCCTTGTAAGTGTCGATGCCCATGGCGCTGCGTTGGCGGTGTTCGTTGGTCTGCGCGTCAATGCCGCTGATCAACTGCACATCGGCCCAGCGCCAAGTGGCCTTGACTCGCGCGCCGAGCGTACGGCGGTCGACGTTGGACGCCATGGGGCCGGCCATCATCCCGGTGCCGGACGGCGTGCGCAGGGTGTAGTTGTCCATCACATGGTCGGCGTAGTTGTAGTAAACCTGCGCCTCGAGCTTTTCCAGCACGTCGCCGATGTTGGACTTCTCGAAGCGCAGGCCGAGGCTCTCGCGCTTGAACTGCGAACCATCCATGCCGCGTCCAGCGTAACGCGCCTCGCCGTCACCCTTGCCGGCGGTCAGTTCCAGCAGGGTATCGGCGTCCGGGGTCCAGCCGAGAGCGACGTCGCCGTTCCATTTGTCATAACGCGATGCCACGGTGTCGTTGTTGCCATCCTTGTAGTCGTCGGCCTGGGCGGTGTTGCCGATTACCCGCACGTAGCCCAATGGCCCACCGGCGGCCGCGTCCACCAATTTGTCAAATCGACCGTTGGAGCCGGCCAGCACACTGGCGTTCACCCGCGTGCCGAGTTCGCCGAAACTTTCCGGCTCGCGATCGAACAGGATGGTACCGGCCGAAGCCCCCGGTCCCCAGAGCACGGTCTGCGGGCCTTTGATGACGGTCAGTTTGTCGTAGGTTTGTGGGGAGATGTACGAGGTCGGTGCGTCCATTCGACCAGGACAGGCGCCGAGCATCATGCCGCCGTTGGTGAGGATGTTCAGGCGCGAGCCGAACATGCCGCGCAACACCGGGTCACCGTTGGTGCCGCCATTGCGCACTTGGGCGAAACCCGGAATGGTTTTCAGATAATCCGAACCGTCGCTGGCCGGCACGGGTTGGCGCGGGTCCTTGGGATTAGTGACGATGGTCAGTGGTGAACTTGGAGCAATGGCGGTAATGACCGTCGGGCTCAGCTCTTCACTATAGCCTGCGTGTTCATCGGCCAGCGCGGAGGGCGCCAGCAAGGCACCGCACAGGATGGCGGTGGCATGCCTGAATCGAACACTGGGTTCGTTCAGGGCAAAGGAGGCTTGGGCAGCGCTCAAGCAGGGGACAGCAGCAAACCTGGACATGACAATTTCCATCGAACAGTCGTAAACGACACGGCCGACAACCTGAAGCTGTCTGCTCAACCGTGTGAAATCAGCAGAGAGTGTTTACGCGACGACGGGCGGGGCGCGGGTGCGGGCGCCGGGGAAGAAGGTTTGCCGGGCATGGCCCAGGCGAGGGGATGGCGTGGTGAAAGTGTTGGCGGGGGGGGTGTCGAACGCAGTGAATGAGCCGCCACCGGTGAGCGCCGGGCAGTTGAACAGCAGGCTGCAATAGCCGCATTTTTCCCAGATTGCATGGTGCCCGGACGCTGGCGGGCAATGCTCGGCAGTTGGTTGTGCGCCGTGATCGGCGTGCTCCATCGCCGACATATCCATGCTCATGTCCATCGACATGTTCATGGTCGTCGAGGTGCGCTGATCCATCGGCATCGACTGAGAAATCAGTGGACCGATAAAGATCATCAGCATGGCGAACAGGCTGATCCAGCTGCCGCGCGTCAGGCTCAATGGCTGACGACGGTGGGCGGATGACCTGGTGCCTGGCGGGCGCATGGGCGGCGTCGCGGTAGTGGGTTATTGAACGTGCGCGTGCTGTTGCGTGGCCTCGGGCGCCTGCTTCTGCACCGCCACTTCAACCGTCACGTCACCGGACTTCTCGAAGTGCAGGGTCAGCGGGAAGCGCTTGCCATCGCTGAGCAGGCTGCGGTCATTCAGCTCCAGCAACATGACGTGGTAGGCCATCGGGGCAAAGGTGATGTCGCCGCCGGCGGGGATTTCCACACTGGGCACCTGCTGCATTTTCATCAGGTCGTTTTGCATCACATGTTCATGCAACTGCGCTTTGCCCGAGATTGGCGAGTCGACGCTGAGCAGGCGGTCGGCTGAGTTACCCGTGTTGTGGATCACGAAATACGCGGCGACGTTGGGGGCATTGGGCGGCAGCTCCTGCGACCACGGGTGAGCGATTTCCAGTGCGCCGACCTTGTATTCGTGGGCATTGGCAAAGCAGGCAGGCAGCAGCAACGCGGCCAAAACAATGAGTTTGTTCAACATGGCAGTTCTCCGGAGCGATTCGAAACGCAGGTCAATTGCGAGCAGCAATCACACCAGAGGGGAGGCACGAGGGTTGAGGCTTGGCCATTGCTGGCGGGGTGTCGGCGTGTTGAGGGATGGAGGCGGCAGGCTTCGATTCGACTCGAAGTGCGCGAAATACAGCTGCGGCTCATGCCCGGGCAACGCCACCAGTGGTGCGGAGCCGGAGCAGCACCAGCAATGCTGCATGTTGGAATGATCGTCGCTTTGCGGTTTTTTCTGCTCGATATCGCCCAGGGAGATCGCCACCATCTTGGTGCCGCCGGACGAGCAGAAACTGCCCCACAACAATTGTTCTGCTGGCGACTTCGCCGTCTGCGCCATCGCTCCGGACATCGGCATGGCGAGCATGTTGAACAGCACTGCGAAGCAGGCGATCCAAGCAATTGCGAGCCGTTGTCGGGACATGGGACAAATCCGGTGGGTGGGCGATCAGGCGCGGCTATTTAGCCTGATCAGGGCCGATAAGTAAAAAGACTGCGTGCGGTGTGGTGTCGCAGCGCTATCAGACAGCGATGGCATGCAAACGCAGGCCCAAGGCTTTCATAACCTTCATGATAGTCGCGAATTCAGGATTGCCACTGCTGCTCAGCGCTTTGTAAAGGCTCTCGCGTCCCAGGCCGGCATCACGGGCAATGTGTGTCATACCCTTCGCTCGGGCTATATCGTTCAGAGCTGCACGTATCAGCACACCGTCGCCAGCATCCTCTTCAAAGCAGGCGTCAAGATAAGCCGCCATTTCTTCCGGCGTTTTGAGAAACTCGGCGGCGTCAAAACGGGTGAATCGTTCGGCCATGACTTACTCCTCATTACCGATGTTTTGTGCCATTTGAACAGCACGTTTGATATATCGTTTTTGAGTCGATTTGTCGCCCCCGATCAACAGCAAGTAAATCACTTCACCCTTGCGAGTGAAGTACAGCCTGTAGCCAGGGCCGTAATGAACGCGCATTTCATGAACGGCTGCGCCTACGGATTCACAATCACCAAAATTTCCATGCTCGGCGGCTCGAAGTCTGGCGATTATTCGAGCTTTGCCTATGGTGTCCCTCAGTGCATTCAGCCAATCGGCAAATACTCTGGATTGTTCAAACTCGATCATGTGAATCGTATTCCTTGGGATACATTGTGGCAAGCAACACTTTTCTCGAGGCGAAGCAATTGATCCCTGTAAATGGTGGGTGCGCTTGATGGGATCAGGAGGAAGAGGACTATAGGGTTAGAGCCCAGGCGTGGAAAGTCAGATCTTTCCGAGAGTATTGCCGGCAAAATCGCAGGGTTCAGTAGGTCTCAGGAATGTCTGACTTCGATAGGGCAACCAGCATATCTGGGACCGACCCATACTCCCGCTCTACCTCCGGCAACACCGGCCGCTTCAACACCAGCACCGGCACCCCGCGTTCCCGCGCCACTTCAAGCTTCGGCTCGGTCGCAGCACTGCCGCTGTTTTTGCTGATCAGCACATCGATGTTGCGACGCGCGAACAACTCGCGCTCATCGTCGATCAGGAACGGTCCCCGTGCGCCGATCACTTCGCAACGTTCATTGCCGGGATAAGCGTCCAGCGCGCGCAAGGTCCAGAATTGCTCCGGGGGAATCTCGTCCAGATGTTGCAACGGCTCGCGGCCAAGGGTGAACAGCGGTCGACGGAAGGGTTTGAGGGCTTCGATCAGTTCGGCCCAATCACAGACTTCGCGCCAGTCATCGCCGGCCTGGGGTTGCCAGGCCGGACGGCGCAGGGCCCAGCAGGCGATACCGCTCAAGTGAGCAGCCGTCGCGGCGTTTTGACTGATTTGGGCGGCGTAGGGATGAGTAGCATCGAGCAGCAGATCAATCCGTTCATCGCGGATGAATTGTGCCAGGCCTTCGGCACCGCCATAGCCACCCACACGAACCTGGCAGTGCAAGTCCGTCGGCACCCGACCGATACCGGCCAGGCTATAGATGTGTTGCGGCCCCAGGGTTCGCGCAATCGCCAAGGCCTCGGTCACACCACCGAGCAGCAGAATGCGTTTCATTGAAAAGCTCCCGCATGGCCGACGATCCCGCCCTGGCGATCGATGGCAAACACTTCGACCTGAACCTGCGCCGGCACCACGCTGCGGGCGAAGTCCAGGGCGTGTTGGCACACTGCATCGCCTAGGGCGATTCCTGCGGCGCTGGCCATGGCCAGCGCCTGTTGACTGGTGTTGGCTGCGCGGATGCCTTGTTGCAATGCGGCATCGGCGCCAATCGCCGCGGCCCATTCGGCAAGTTGCGGCAGATCGATGCTCGAATGCCGACTGTGCAAGTCCATGTGCCCGGCCGCCAGTTTGCTGATCTTGCCGAAGCCGCCGCAAATGCTCAGTTTATCCACGGGCACTTTGCGCAGGTGCTTGAGTACTGCACCGACAAAGTCGCCCATTTCGATCAGCGCGATTTCCGGCAGGTTGTAGACCCTGCGCATGGTGTCTTCGCTGGCGTTGCCAGTACAGGCGGCGATGTGCAGGTAACCGTTGGTTTTGGCAACGTCGATGCCCTGGTGGATCGAGGCGATGTAGGCCGCGCAGGAAAATGGGCGGACGATGCCACTGGTGCCGAGGATCGACAGGCCGCCGAGAATCCCCAGGCGTGGGTTCATGGTTTTCAATGCCAGAGCCTCGCCGTCCTCGACGTTCACCGTGACCTCGAAACCACCGCTGTAACCCAGCTCAACGCCGAGCAGGGTCAGGTGATCGGTGATCATCTTGCGCGGTACCGGATTGATTGCCGGCTCGCCAACGCCCAACACCAGCCCTGGGCGGGTGACCGTGCCAACACCGCGCCCGGCCTTGAAACGAACCCCCGGCTCACGGCCGAGGCGTACCTGAGAGTAGAGCAATGCACCGTGAGTCACGTCGGGATCGTCCCCGGCATCCTTGATCGTCCCAGCCTCTGCGCCGTCCTTGATCAGGCGGCAGAACTCGAGGCGCATCTGCACCTGCTTACCTTTGGGCAGGACGATTTCCACGGCGTCCGAGCTCTCACCACCGAGCAGCAGGCGAGCTGCCGCCAGGCTGGTCGCGGTGGCGCAGCTGCCCGTGGTCAGGCCGCTACGCAGCGGGGCGGGTTGTTCGGCGGTTTCGTCACGCATCGAAAGGCTTCGTCACATCCAGCAAGGTAATGGGCAACGCCTGACGCCAGGTATCGAAGTCACCCAGTGGTTGCGCCTGGGCAATATGGACGCGCGTCAGCTCGCCACCGTGCTGTTCGCGCCACGCCATCAGGGTCATTTCACTTTGCAGCGTGACCGCGTTGGCGATCAGCCGGCCCCCGGGCTTGAGCGCTGCCCAGCAAGTATCGAGCACGCCTTCGCGGGTGACCCCGCCGCCGATGAAAATTGCATCCGGGCGTTCGAGCTCTGTCAGCGCTTGCGGCGCACTGCCGCGAATCAGTTGCAGGCCGGGCACGCCCAAGGTGTCGCGGTTGTGCTCGATCAATTGCTGGCGCCCGGCATCGGCCTCGATTGCCAGCGCACGGCAACTCGGATGGGCGCGCATCCATTCGATGCCGATCGAACCGCTGCCGGCACCGACATCCCACAGCAATTCACCAGGGACCGGTGCCAGGCGCGCGAGGGTGATAGCACGCACATCGCGTTTAGTCAGTTGCCCGTCATGCTTGAATGCCGAGTCGGGCAAGCCGGCCAGTCGTGACAGGCGCGCAGTGCCGGGATCGGCGATGCAGTCGATGGCGATCAGGTTCAAGTCGGCGATCAGCGGGTCGGGCCAGTCGCTCGCGATGCCGTCGATGCGGCGCTCGGCTTCGCCGCCCAGATGCTCGAGGACGGTGATACGGCTCGCCCCGAAACCGCGCTCACACAGCAACCCGCAGATTTCGCCCGGGCTTCGGCCGTCATTGCTCAGTACCAGCAGGCGCACACCGCTTGCCCAGTGCGCGTTTAGCGCGGCGACAGGGCGGGCGACGACAGAAAGCGTGACCACGTCCTGCAGGGCCCAGCCCATTCGCGCGGCGGCCAGCGAGCAGGACGAGGGGGCCGGCAGGATCAGCATCTCATCGACAGGCAGTTGTCGGGCGAGGCTGGCGCCGACGCCAAAGAACATCGGATCGCCACTGGCCAGGACGCAGACAGGTTCGCCGCGTCTGGTCAGTAGCGGATCGAGGGAGAACGGGCTGGGCCATGACAGCCGTTCACTCGGGATGCAAGCTGGCAACAGATCCAGCTGCCGTTGACCGCCAATGATCCGCGAAGCGCCCAATAGAGCGTGTCGGGCGTTTTTACCCAGGCCCTTGAAGCCGTCTTCACCGATACCTACCACTGTCAGCCAGGGGGTCATGCTGTTCCTCATTTGCAAAGCGAAGCTGTCATCACCGCGCTCAGGTGTGTGTCGACCTGCACGGGTGCGCATCATAGCGCGGTGTTGATTACATTGGCCTGCGGTCAGTCGGTGAAATCGCTGCCAAGCGCGTCATCCTGTGTTCCTTCGCAAGTCGAACTTGTTCATGAGAATTTCGCGACGCTTCTTCTCGATGAGTGCTCTTTTAATGTCGAGTTTATTTCTGTCCAGTTTCAGGTAAACCCGTTGTTGAATGATCTTTGAAGCCTGCCCCTCCCAGTTGAAGAACAGAAAAGCGCTTTTTTTTGCATAACTCACCAGTTCCAGATTGAACACGGCAATTTCCAGGAAACCCTTGGCGTCGTAGCGCGCAGGCATGACTTGAAAGCGCTCTCCCATCAGGCTTTCCGTATCCAGAGAGTAGAGCGCCGATTTATCCGGTCTCAGTGCGTCGAGCGTGTCGATCATGGCGTTGCCCTGGCGGGTGTCCGGCATGGCCTGGGCGCGTTGTACCAGGTAGTCCGCGACACTTTTCGAGACATCACTGCGAATGCGGGTGGTGATGGCTTCTTCAAAGACAGACCAGCCGAGAAAATTCAGGGTTTTGACATATTCATTGAGCCACTGTGGCGAGTCGGCAAAGCGACTGCAGAGCATATCGGCGGATCGAGTGGCGATCTGTGTGCAATGGGTCAGGTCGTCAACGTCTTGCAGCGAGAGTTCTCCAATGCACGAAATCAAATTGGGGCCGGTTAACAGGCCTGCCGGGGTTTTATTATCCATATGCAACCTCCTGACGAACGTCCTTGTTGGTCAATGCAAAGTACAAGAGCCCCCCGGCAGTTGAAATTTTCTCGACTCGTTAATTGATTCTTTCTGTAAGTACTTGCGCTTCGTCGTCAATCCACTCGAGCTTTTCATCCGGCTGGATAAAGCAGGCATAATGCCGCTCTTCGTCCCGTTACCGGTCATCCCGTGAATTCACGTCAAGCATCCAGTCTTCTGCGCCCTTCGGCCTGTCCCGGGTTGTTGCGTGTCGTCCAGGCGCTGGACGGTGGTATTTGCCGGATCAAACTCGACGGCGGCTCCCTGCGCGCGGACCAGGCCGTAGCAGTCGCTGACGCTGCCCAGCGGTATGCCGGTGGCGTCATCGAAGCGACCAACCGGGCGAACCTGCAAATCCGCGGGATTGGTCAGCAGGAGTCGGTGTTGATCGAGAGTCTGCTGGCCGCCGGACTGGGGCCCACCACCGCCCTTGGCGACGACGTGCGCAATCTGATGCTGAGCCCGAGTGCCGGCGTCGATCAGGGCATGCTGATCGACACTCGCCCCCTGGCCCGGCAAATCCTCGACAGCTTGCAAGCCCATCCGCGCGTCCATGAGTTATCGGCCAAGTTCGCGGTGCAGCTCGATGGCGGTGAAAGCCTGGCGATGCTCGAGCATCCACATGACCTGTGGTTGAGCGCGGTTGAGCGAAACGGTGAGGCGTTGCTGGTCTTCGGTCTTGCCGGGAGTCCTGTAGACACGCCCGTCGGCGCGGTATTGCTGAGAGATGGGCATCGCCTGGTGGTGGCCGTGCTGGATTTGTTTCTGGAACTCGCACGGCCGGACCAGACCCGGATGCGCCATCTGCTGGCCGAATATTCGCGCGATTCGCTGCTGCAAACGCTTGCCGAGCGCGTTCCCTTGCTCGATATCGGGCAATGGCAAGCGCCGGCGCGCCGTTCGGGTCTGCCCATCGGCAGTTATCCACAACGTCAGGAAGGCCTGGTGTATGTCGGCGCCATGCCGCCACTAGGACGGCTGGACCCGACGATGCTCAAGGGGGCGGCTCAACTGTGCGAAACACTGGGTGATGCCAGCCTGCGCCTGACGCCGTGGCAAAGCCTGTTGCTGCCCAACATCCGTCACCAGGATGCCCCGCTCGTCATCCAACAATTGCAGGCCCTGGGTTTCCTGGTCGACGCCCGTCAGGCCCTGTGCTCTGTGGTGGCCTGCACCGGCTCAGCCGGTTGTGGCAAAGGGCTGGCGGATACCAAGGGTGATGCGCGGCAATTGGCGGCACAGCTGCACGATCAACCGGAGCGGGTGCAGGTGCACCTGTCGGGTTGCCCGCGCTCCTGTGCATGCGCCCATACGGCACCCGTCACTTTGCTCGCGACCGGTGCCGGTCACTACGATCTTTATTTTCGCGATGCAGCGTTGCCGGGTTTCGGCGCGCTGCAAGCACGCAATCTCACAATTGAAGCGGCTGGCGCATGGCTTGATGCCCACCCACGGAGTTCCCTTGATGCTTGATTACATCCGCGACGGTCAGGAGATCTATCGCAACTCTTTCGCGATCATTCGCGCCGAGGCCAACCTGGAGCGAATCCCCGCTGATCTGGAAAAACTCGCGGTTCGGGTGATCCATGCCTGCGGTATGGTCGAGGCGATCGACGGCCTGCAATTTTCCGCCGGCGCAGGCAAGGCCGGGCGCGATGCATTGGCTGCGGGTGCGCCGATCCTGTGCGACGCGCGAATGGTCTCCGAGGGCGTGACCCGCGCGCGCTTGCCGGCGAACAACGAAGTGATCTGCACCCTGCGCGATGACAGCGTGCCGGACCTGGCCCGTGAGCTGGGCAATACGCGCTCGGCCGTGGCGTTGGAGCTGTGGCGCCCCTACCTGGAAGGCAGTGTGGTGGTCATTGGCAATGCGCCGACTGCCTTGTTCTACCTGCTGGAAATGCTCGATGCCGGTGCTCCCAAGCCTGCCCTGATTCTCGGTTTTCCGGTGGGGTTTGTCGGTGCCGCCGAGTCCAAGGCGATGCTCGCGGCGAACAGTCGCGGCGTGCCATTCGTGATCATGCAAGGCCGGCTGGGTGGTAGCGCCATGGCCGCCGCCGCCGTCAATGCCCTCGCCACGGAGATCGAATGATGCAGCAACCAGGACGTTTGATCGGCCTTGGCGTCGGCCCCGGTGATCCGGAACTGATTACCGTCAAGGCCCTGCGCCTGTTACGGGAATCGCCGGTCGTGGCGTATTTTGTGGCCAAGGGTAAAAAGGGCAATGCCTTCGGCATTATCGAAGCACATTTGCAGGATGCGCAGACACTTTTGCCACTGGTTTATCCAGTCACCACCGAGGCCTTGCCGGCGCCACTGTCCTACGAGCAGGTGATCAGCGATTTCTACGATACCGCTGGCGAACAATTGGCCGCGCATCTCGATGCTGGCCGTGACGTGGCCGTGATCTGCGAAGGCGATCCGTTCTTCTACGGCTCCTACATGTACCTGCACGACCGTCTGGCCGAGCGCTATGAAGCCGAAGTCGTGCCGGGTGTGTGCTCGATGCTGGGTGGTGCCTCGGTGCTCGGTGCGCCACTGGTGTACCGCAATCAGAGTCTGTCGGTGTTGTCCGGCGTGCTGCCGCACGAAGAGCTCAAGCGCCGCCTGGCCGATGCCGATGCCGCGGTGGTCATGAAGCTGGGGCGTAATTTCCCCAAAGTCCGCCAGGTGCTGGAAGAGCTGGGCCTGGCCGGGCGAGCGCTGTACGTCGAGCGCGCGACCATGGCCAATCAAAAGATCGTGCCGCTGGATCAGGTCGATCCGCTGTCTTCGCCGTATTTCTCGCTGATCATCGTTCCCGGTGAAAGGTGGCAAGGCTGATGACTCGTCCCGTTCCGGCGATTGTCATTCTTGGCAATGGCAGTCTCGCTACCGCACGCACAATCCAGCAGTTGTACCCGGGCGCCTTGATCCACGGCCTGGCCGAACGGGTCGACGGTGCTGACCAGATCTACCATGAGTTCGGTGCGACTTTGCGTGAACTCTATCAACAGGACACTCCGATCGTTGCACTGTGCGCGGCCGGTATCGTGATTCGCACCCTGGCGCCGCTGCTGCTGGAAAAGGGCGTGGAGCCGCCGGTCCTGGCAGTGGCCGAAGATGGCAGCGCGGTGGTGCCGTTGTTGGGCGGCCTGGGCGGCGTCAATCTGTTGGCCCGGGAAATTGCCCAAGGGCTGGGCGTGGCAGCGGCGATCACCACCAGTGGTGAGCTGCGCTTCGGCACCTGTTTGCTCAACCCGCCAAACGGCTATGCATTGGCTGACTTGGAGCTCGGTAAACGCTTTGTATCTGACCTGCTCGGCGGCGAAAGTGTGCGGATCGAAGGTGAGGCACCCTGGTTGGCGCAAGCGCAGTTGGCCCAGGATCAGCAGGCGCATCTGTCGATTCATGTCAGCATCGCCGAGCGTGAACCTGCGGCCAATGAACTGCTGATCTACCCGAAAAGCGTCGTAGCGCTGGTGAGCGACGACATTGCAGACCTGCCCGAGGCCATTCGCCAGGCTTTGCGTCGGGCGAAAATTGCTCAGCAATCCTTGGCGTGCCTGTTGGCCGGCGAGCAGCTGATGGGCAACCCGGCGCTGCGTGACGCGGCGCTGGTGCTGGGTGTTGCGCTGCGGTTTGCGGCAGCGGGCAGCGTCGAGGAAGTGATCGGGCAACCGGTGGTTCTGCACACCGACAAGGGCATCACCCTGGCGGTTGCCGAGCAGCCGCTGGACGTCACGCTGATCGGTCGTCCCCGCGGACGCCTGGCTGTCATCGGCATCGGGCCGGGTGCTGTCGAGCTGATGGTGCCGGCGGTCAAGGCGGAGCTGGCGCGGGCCAACGACGTCCTGGGCTATGAAACTTACGTGCGCATGGCGGGCCCGTATCGGCCTGACCAGGTGCTGCACTGCACCGACAACCGTGAAGAAATGCAGCGCGCCCGACATGCCTTTGAGCTTGCTGTGCAAGGCCGCAGCGTAGTGGTTGTGTCCTCCGGGGATCCCGGCGTGTTTGCCATGGCAGCGGCGGTGCTCGAGGCGCTGCATGAGTCTCGCGACCCGGCCTGGCATCAGGTCGACCTGGAGATCCTGCCGGGTGTCTCGGCCTCACTGGCGACAGCCGCCCAGGCGGGCGCACCGCTGGGGCATGACTTCTGCGTGTTGTCGCTGTCGGACAACCTCAAGCCATGGGATATCATCGAGAAACGCCTGGACCTGGCGGCACAAGCCGATCTGGCGATGGCGTTCTACAACCCCATTTCGCGTTCACGGCCATGGCAGTTGGGCCGCGCGCTGGAGGTCGTCGCCCGGCACCGCGCAGCCGATACACCGGTGGTGTTGGGGCGTGATATCGCGCGTCCGGGACAGACCTTGCGGGTAACGACTCTCGGTCAACTGACGCCGGATCAGGTCGACATGCGAACCATGGTGTTGATCGGTTCATCCACGACTCGGGTGTTTCCACGCTCGCATGGGTTGTCCTGGGTGTACACGCCGCGAAGTTATGGTGACAAGTTGATCGACATCAAATAGACATTTCTCTTTTCAGTTTGAAAACACTGGATCGCCCGAGTTGTTTGCCCGGGCGATTTTTTTTGTTTCGGATTCAAGCGGTACACATATGGTCATTAGCAGGATTTGTGGGCGGTGGTGCGGTGAGTTAGATTTGTTTTGCCCAGGAGGGCACTAAACGAAACTAATAAGGATTGTTGGATATGGTAAGTAATGAAGGTTCTTTTAACATAGAAGAAAGTAAAGACCTGGTCGGCTGGCGTATTGCGCGGCGTCGGGCGTTGATGCCTGATGTTGCTCGAAGGCAAAATCTGGCGGCCGTGGAAGTTACGAGTCCTACCAAGGAGCTCGATGCCGTTGTCTTGGGAAATACCCTGGTCGGTTACGGCGACAATGTGTCACTCGAGAACATGGGAATTATCGAAAACATCATTAACTTTTCGAAGATGGAGGCGACTCTGGAAGTTCCGGGCGATAAAAAGCCAAAGGAGTGGCATCGGGCATTTCTAGAATGTATGAAAGATTTGGGTTGTCATGTTCCTGACAGCGGATACGTCGAGCACAGCCGAAGCGCTGTGCAGCTGACGATGAGCAACATCGTCACAGACATTATCAAGGCGGGTATCGATGCGGCAAAAGCGGCCATTCCTGGTGTGACAGTACTGGGCGCGGTCGCGGATTCCACCTTGGACGCGCTGAAGAAAGAGCCCGAAACCATCAAGGTTTTCAACTATGAAGTCACGAAAACCAAGGGTGTCAGGCTGGCAATAGTGCCCTGTGAACAACTGAAGAATGGACTGGTCCTGATCATGTTGTCGTCCATCGACAGCAATGCCGACAAAAATGATGGCGGGGTGCTGTTTTTTGACTGGAAGACCTCGGACCTGAATACCTTCCGCGCGGCCTCTTTTATCACCTTCAACCCGCTTGAGTACTCTCACGTCAAGGCAGACATTGAAGCAGTGCTCAATCTGCACCGGAGCACGCAGTTGGTGAAAAGGTTTCAGCGACGCAAACGTGCACAATAATCAGGGCACCAGGTAACCCTTCACACCCGTGAAAATGATCTGCGCCGCCAACGCACACACGAACAACCCCATCAACCGGCTTACAATCTGCAAGCCCTGGTCGCCGAGAATGCGTTCGATACGGTTGGACAGGTACAGCACGACCCCAACGGTGAAGCTGGCCAAGGCAATACTGACAATGGCCGTGAGTTTGTCGTCCCAGTGCGGCTGGCTCACGCCCATCACCAACAAGGCGCCAATGGTGCCGGGCCCGACGGTCAGCGGGATGGTCAAGGGGACGATGGTCACGTCCTGTTGCACGTTGTCGGTCTGCACCGCCGATTTGCCCTGGGCCATACCCAGCGCCGAGATGAACAGCACGCTGCCGGCGCCGATGCGGAAGGCGTCCACGGTGATGCCGAACACGCTGAAAATCACCCGGCCGAACAGGTACAGCAAGACGCTGGAAACCAAGGTGGCAATGGCCACTTTCCACGCCAGTCGACGTTGTTCCTTGCGCGAATAACCGCGGGTCAGGCTGATGAAGCAGGACAACACGAAGAACGGGCTGTAGAGCACCAGCATCTTCAGGTAAACGCTGAACAACACGTGGAGCATGGGACAGGCTCACTGGCGATGGAAGTCGAGGGGGAGTCTAACAGGCGCCGTGGAGTCTGTCGGCTCAGGACGTTGGTGTCGTCGTACGGTTCTGATCGCGCTGGGCAACCCAGTGTTCGATCAATTCGCGCAACTGCGAGAGCTCGACCGGCTTGGCCATGTGTCCATCCATGCCGGCCTGGCGTGCACGCTCCTTATGCTCGGCGAGGATGTGCGCGGTCAACGCCACCACCGGGGTGCGGGTCCGCTGATTGCCGACCTCCCAGGCACGCAGCTGCTGGGTCGCCGAAAAGCCGTCGAGGATCGGCATTTCGCAGTCCATCAGCACCAGGTCGTAGCGCTGCGCCTTCATTGCCACCAAGGCTTCTTCGCCATTGCTGGCGGTGTCCGGTTGCAGATTGAGCTTGCCCAGCATGCCGCGGATAACCTTGGTCGAAATACTGTTGTCTTCGGCCACCAGAATGCGGAAATCGCTGGGCACCTTGATCGGCAGAGGCGGGCCGGATGGCAGATGCTGCGGAACCGCCAGCCCTTTGTTGCGCTGGGTCAGTTCGTCGGCCAGGGTAGTCTTGAGGGTATAGCCGGCCACCGGTTTGGCCAGGATGCGCTTGATCCCCGAGTTGCGCGCGATGATCTTGCTCGGCGCATTGCTGATACCGGTCAGCATGATCAGCAGGATGTCGTGGTTCAGGCTCGGGTCTTCCTTGATCTTGGCGGCCAGTTGCATGCCGGTCATGCCGGGCATGTTCTGGTCCAGCAGGACCACATCGAAGTAGTCACGCAGGTGCGCCTTGGTGCGCAACAGCGCCAACGCCTCCTTGCCCGAGGGCACGGCGCTCACGTTCAGGCCCCAGGCGCTGCACTGCTGCACCAGCACCTTGCGACAGGTGTCGTTGTCATCCACCACCAGCACCCGTGCGCCCTGCAACGGGCCATCGAGGTCCGAAGTCGGATGCTCCAGGCGGTCAGGGTCCAGCGGCAAGGTCAGCCACAAGGTACTGCCCTGGTTGTTACCACTCTTGATGCCGAATTCGCCTTGCATCAGGCGAATCAACTGACGGGCGATCACCAGCCCCAGATTACCGCCCAGGTGATTGGTCGAGAGGAAATGCTTGCTGTGCAGTTCGGCGTGCATCAGCGCGTCGCGCTCTTCGGCGTCCATCGGTTCGCCGCTGTCTTGCACGGCGATGCGCAGGCGTGGATGGCTGCTACGTTCGTCGAGGGCGACCACGATCAGGATCTCGCCTTCGTCGGTTTTCTTCAACGCGTTTTCCAGCAGGCTCAGCAACGTCTGGCGCAAGCGCGTCGGGTCGCCACTGATGACGCGTGGTACTTGTGGCTGAATGAAACTGATCAGCTCGACGTTCTGCTGCTCGGCCTTGGCGCGGAAGATGCTCAGGCAGTCGTCGATCAAAGCGTTGAGATCGAACTGCACATCGTCCAGTTCAATCTGTCCGGATTCGAGTTTGGAAATGTCGAGAATTTCGTTGATCAATGTCAGCAGTTCGTTGCCGGCGCTATGGATGGTCTGCACATAGTCGCGCTGCTTGACCGACAGCGGCGTGCCCAGCAGCAACTCGGTCATGCCCAGCACGCCATTCATCGGGGTGCGGATCTCATGGCTGATCTTTGCCAGAAACTCGGCCTTGGCGTTGATCTCGGCGTTGCTGGCCGCCAGGTCACGGCTGATACTGAAACGAGCTTCGGTGATGCTGCGCTGGCGTTCGCTCAGGGCAATGCTCATCAACAGGCCACTGATGCAGATGAACAGCAGCAGGGTGGTGATCAGGTCATGGGGTTCGATCAGGGTCAGCCCAAGCAAGGCGGGCAGGATGATCAGGGTGCCAAGGTTGAACACCACCATGGCCGCCACGAATAGCCGCGCCGGGCGATAGCCCCTTTGCCAATGATAGGCGCTGACGAACAGCATGCTCAGGCCGGCCAGGGCGACCAGTGCGTAGGTGATGATATTCAGTGGCAGCGTGTTGACGAACAACAGCAACAGGCTGCAGATCATGATGAACAGGATGTCGGCCACTAACAGCTTGTTCAGCGGATGCGGGCCGAGGGGCTTGAAGAAACGATAGGCGAACATCAGGCCGGCGGGGGCCGTCAACAGCAAGGCGAGGTAGGCTCCGGGCGTCTGCACGGCCTGCCAGTTGGGTATCCAGGGTCCCGCCAGATTCAACAACAACACCAGGCTGAGCATCAACAACGCTTCGCACACCGCCAGCCAGACACTGCTCGTCGAACGGGTATAGGCATAGCGGATGAGGTTGTGCAGGATCAGCATGGCAATGCAGCCCAGCAGCAGTCCATAGATCAGCGTCTGGTTCTGATTGGCCGCGGTGATGACTGCCGATTGCAAGGTGATGTAGGGCCGTAACTGGTGTTCGGAAACCAGTCGCAGGTAAACGTCCAGGGTCTTTTCGCTTTGCGGCAACGGCAGCATGAAGTCGCTGCTGGGCAATGGGCGGTCTGCCAGGGGTTGCTCATTACCGGTATGGGACTGCTCTATCAGCTTGTCACCGTCAAGCACATACAGGTTGAAGTGCAACAGGTCGGGTGCGAACACTCGCAACAGTTGTTCATGCCTGCCCGGTGCAAGTCGGAAACGCAGCCATAACGCACCGTCGGGCTCGGCCGCCGTGAGGTGGTCGAGTTCGATGGGGCTGAATTGATTGGTGTAGCGGGCGGAGCGGATGTCGCTCAGTTGCAGGTCACCCTGTTCGTCGAGCAATACGGCCCAGCCACTGCCTTGCGCGGCCTGGGCCGGGAGCATGCAGAGCAAGGTCAGCAATGTGACGGTTAGACTTATGGCAATCCTGAGCCAGCGCACGGCGAAATCCCTTCGTAGGTTAATGCCAGAATATAACTATGCGCGGCGCCGGAATAGCCAGGCAAGGGTCGCAAACCCCTGCCTGTCGCAATGTTGCTTATTCCTGTTCGCCACGCTCGCGGGCAATGGCGCGGTAGCCAATGTCCTTGCGATAGAAACAGCCTTCCCAATCGATCGTTGCCGCCAGCTTGTAAGCCTGCTGTTGGGCGGCATCGACGCTGGCGCCCATGGCCGTGGCGCAAAGCACCCGGCCACCGGCGGTCACGACATGACCGTCCTTGAGCGCGGTACCTGCATGGAAGACTTTGCCTTCCAGTGCCGCGGCTGCATCCAGGCCATTGATGGTCACACCCTTGGCGTAGTCACCAGGATAGCCGCCTGCTGCCAGTACGATGCCGACGCTTGGACGTGGATCCCATTGCGCTTCGACCTTGTCCAGCGCCTGCGCCAGGGCTGCTTCGACCAACAGTACCAGGCTCGACTGCAAACGCAGCATGACGGGCTGGGTCTCTGGGTCACCGAAACGGCAGTTGAATTCGATGACTTTCGGATTGCCAGCCTTGTCGATCATCAGGCCGGCATACAGGAAACCGGTGTAGACATTGCCTTCAGCGGCCATGCCGCGCACGGTCGGCCAGATCACCAGGTCCATGACGCGCTGGTGAACTTCGCTGGTCACCACCGGGGCAGGGGAGTAGGCACCCATGCCGCCAGTGTTCGGGCCAGTGTCGCCGTCGCCGACGCGCTTGTGGTCCTGGCTGGTGGCCATTGGCAAGACGTTTTTGCCGTCGACCATGACGATGAAGCTGGCTTCTTCGCCGTCGAGGAATTCTTCGATCACTACGCGCGAACCGGCATCGCCGAACGCATTGCCCGCGAGCATGTCGCGCACCGCGTCTTCGGCTTCGGCCAGGGTCATGGCGACGATCACGCCTTTACCGGCGGCCAGGCCGTCGGCCTTGATCACGATCGGCGCGCCTTTTTCGCGCAGATAAGCCAGGGCAGGCTCGATCTCGGTGAAGTTCTGGTAGTCGGCGGTCGGGATCTTGTGGCGAGCCAGGAAGTCCTTGGTGAAGGCTTTCGAACCTTCAAGCTGGGCGGCGCCGGCAGTCGGACCGAAGCAGTCCAGGCCGCGGGAGCGGAACAGGTCGACCACGCCGGCGACCAGCGGCACTTCCGGGCCGACGATGGTCAGGGAAACGTTCTTCTCGGCAAAGTCCGCGAGCTGCTCAAGGGCCAGCACGTCGATGGCGACGTTCTCGCACTTGGCTTCGATGGCGGTACCGGCGTTGCCCGGTGCCACGAACACTTTCTGCACCCGTGGATCCTGGGCTACTTTCCAGGCCAGGGCGTGTTCACGGCCACCGCTGCCAATGATCAAGACATTCATTTCAAAAACCTCGGATGACGCTAATCTGGAACTGTAGGAGCGAGCTTGCTCGCGATGGTGGTTAACGATGACGCGGGGTGACTGAATCAACGCGGCGCCGGATCGATCATCGCGAGCAAGCTCGCTCCTACAGTGGACGTGTTATCAGTGACGGAAGTGGCGCATGCCAGTAAAGACCATGGCGATGCCGGCTTCGTCGGCAGCGGCAATCACTTCAGCATCACGCATCGAGCCACCTGGCTGGATCACCGCGGTGATGCCGACCTTGGCCGCATTGTCCAGACCATCGCGGAACGGGAAGAATGCGTCGGAAGCCATTACCGAGCCGGCGACCTGCAAGCCAGCATGTTCGGCCTTGATCGCAGCGATACGGGCAGAGTTCACGCGGCTCATCTGGCCCGCGCCGACACCGATGGTCTGACGGTTCTTGGCGTATACGATGGCGTTGGACTTAACGTATTTGGCGACTTTCCAGGCGAAGATCAGGTCGTTGATTTCCTGCTCGGTCGGTGCGCGCTTGGTCACGACTTTCAGGTCATCGGCGCCAATCATGCCGATATCGCGGCTCTGCACCAGCAGGCCACCGTTGACGCGCTTGTAGTCCCAGTCGGCGGCGCGATCGGCCGACCACTCGCCACAGGCCAGCAGGCGTACGTTGGCCTTGGCAGCGACGATGGCGCGGGCTTCTTCGCTGACGCTCGGGGCGATGATCACTTCGACGAACTGACGCTCGACGATGGCCTTGGCGGTCTCGGCGTCCAGCTCGCGGTTGAAGGCGATGATGCCGCCGAACGCGGACTCGGTATCAGTGGCATAGGCCAGGTCGTAGGCCTTACGGATGCCGCCTTCGGCGTCCGGGCTGACGGCCACGCCGCACGGGTTGGCGTGCTTGACGATCACGCAGGCCGGCTTGACGAAGCTCTTCACGCATTCCAGCGCGGCATCGGTGTCGGCCACGTTGTTGTACGACAGTTCCTTGCCCTGCAGTTGGGTCGCGGTGGCGATGCCGACTTCGGCAGGCTTGGCTTCCACGTAGAACGCCGCGCTCTGGTGCGGGTTCTCGCCGTAGCGCATTTCCTGGGCCTTGATGAACTGGCTGTTGAAGGTGCGCGGGAACTCGCTGCGACCTTCCGTGCTGAGGGTGTCAGCAGTCTGGTTCACGGTACCCATATAGTTGGCGATCATGCCGTCGTAGGCGGCAGTGTGTTCGAAGGCCTTGAGCATCAGGTCGAAACGCTGGGCGTAGGTCAGGCCGCCGGCTTTCAGGTTTTCCAGGACGTTGGCGTAGTCACTGGCATTGACCACGATGGCCACGTCCTTGTGGTTTTTCGCTGCCGAACGAACCATGGTCGGGCCGCCGATGTCGATGTTCTCGATGGCAGTCGGCAGGTCGCAGCCAGGCTTGTTGATGGTGGCTTCGAACGGGTACAGGTTGACCGCTACCAGGTCGATCGGCTTGATGCCGTGCTCGTTCATGATGGCGTCGTCGATACCGCGACGACCGAGGATCCCACCGTGGATTTTCGGGTGCAGGGTTTTCACCCGACCGTCCATCATTTCGGCGAAGCCGGTGTAATCCGCGACTTCCACTGCGGCAACGCCGTTGTCCTGCAGCAGCTTGAACGTCCCGCCGGTGGAGAGGATCTCGACACCCAGGGCTTCAAGCTCCTTGGCGAATTCGAGGATCCCGGTCTTGTCGGAAACGCTGATCAAGGCGCGGCGGATCGGCAGGCGGGTAGTCTGGTCGGTCATCTCAATTTCCATCAAAAGCAAAGGAAGTCAGCAAAAAAGGCGACCGGTCTTACGCGGGCGCCTTTCTGGTTTGATTGAATGCTTAAAGCAAATCGTACTGCTTGAGTTTCTTGCGCAGCGTGCCCCGGTTCAGTCCGAGCATCTCGCTGGCCTTGGTCTGGT
Organism: Pseudomonas sp. MHK4; assembly: GCF_054600775.1. NCBI lineage: Bacteria > Pseudomonadati > Pseudomonadota > Gammaproteobacteria > Pseudomonadales > Pseudomonadaceae > Pseudomonas > Pseudomonas sp. MHK4. Next base: position 492,259 of record NZ_BAAIAK010000004.1, read on the forward strand.
TGCCCTTGACGTAGTTCATTACGCACTCGAGCAGGGGAGCCTCGACTTCGGAGAGCACCAGGTTGTACACGTCCGTGACGGCAGCGCCCTCTAGGTGGGCGAAATAATTGTGCAGCGCCTTCTCGACACTCCCGCGAAGGGTCTGGCCTTCTTCGCTTGGCGTATTGAGGTGCTGTTTCAAATTCACGTTGTCGCTCACGGGTGTTGTTCCACTCACTAAAGTCTCGGTCATCATCGTCATGCGGCCACCCACTCTCCGTCCCCTGTCAGGCTCTTGTAACGCTCGGCGAAGAACTCCCGGACGTTGGCGCATTGCGCTTGCGTACCATCCAAACGATTGAAGTGGGCGCGAAACTCCCTGGCGCCCGGCAAGGTTGCGAGATACCAGCCCACATGCTTTCGAGCAATGCGTACGCCCATCACGTCTCCATAGAAGGCGTGCAGCGCAGCCAGATGCTCTAGCAGAATGCGTTCCACCTCGATCAGGTCCAGCGCCGGGAGCTTCTCGCCGGTACGCAGGAAATGGTCGATCTCGCGAAAAATCCATGGCCGCCCCTGGGCAGCCCGGCCCACCAACAGGCCGTCGGCACCGGTCGCGTCGAGCACGTACCGGGCCTTCTCTGGCGAATCGATATCGCCGTTGGCGAAGACCGGCATCGACACCGCCTGCTTGATCGCAGCAATGGTGTCGTACTCGGCTTCGCCGGTGTAAAGGTCGGCACGGGTGCGGCCATGCACCGCCAGCGCCGTAATGCCTGCCTGCTCGGCGATCTTCGCCACTGTCAGGCCGTTCTTGTTGTCCCGGTCCCAGCCGGTACGGATCTTCAGGGTAACCGGCACATCGACCGCAGCCACGACGGCCTGCAGGATCTCGGTTACCAATGCTTCATCCTTCAACAGTGCGGAACCGGCGGCCTTGTTGCAGACCTTTTTTGCCGGACAGCCCATATTGATATCAATGATCTGGGCACCCAGTTCGACGTTGGCCCGGGCCGCATCCGCCAGCATCCGCGCGTCACCACCGGCGATCTGTACCGAGCGTGGCTCGGGATCACCTTCGTGGATCATGCGCATGCGAGACTTGCGGGTGTTCCACAGACTCATGTCGCTGGTGACCATTTCCGAGACTACTAGCCCCGCGCCCAATCGCTTGCACAGCTGACGAAAGGGTTGGTCGGTGACGCCCGCCATCGGGGCGAGAATCAAGCCGTTGTGTAATGTGTATGGACCGATGCGTACCGCCGACATAGGGCTTCCCTGTTGTGGGGCCGGATCATTAGAGTTCGAAAAAGGGTTGGCATGATACCCGCTCTCGATGACTGGATAAAGGCTGAATTGAACAAAATCTGAACAGTTATTCTGTTATTGCCAGCGGTTTGGTCCGAGCGGGCAAAGTCAGAAAGCCGTCGTCAATTGCCGAGCAGTGAATCGATTCACTCGGGCGAGTGGAAGCTCAGGCTGTAATTCACCGCCTTGGCGCCCGGGTCGAGGATGTCCAGGGCGATGTGGATCGGCGTTTGCGGAGGCATTTCCACCCGGCCTTCGAGGTCGCCATTGAGGTACTCGCCGGGTTTGAAGCGGCGGCTGGCGATCAGGTGGCCGTTGAGGTCGGCAAAGCGCAGCTCCAGCAACGGGAAGGGCTGCGAGAAAGTGGCGCGGTTGTAGATGATCGCATCGACGACAAGGGCGCCACTGAACTCCGGGTGGCTGCGCACCACGAGGTTGCTGCTCTTGATTTTCGCGATATCGACCTTGGAGGGCACCGTGCAGCCGATTTGCGGGCACAGTTGCTGGAACCAGGGGCGGTACTGGTCCTGGCGCGCCAGCTCGTCGAAATGATAGGCGACGTACTGGCCGACGAGTGCGCCGGCCCCCAGCAGGATCAACAACAGCCAGAACAGCCGGCGACCCCAGGGCGAGCGGCGTTTTTGCCAATCCAGTTGCAGTGGGTCGTCGGTCAGGTCCTGCAGTACTTCCGCGCGGACACCAGGATCGCTGCGTTCGCGACGCTTGCGTGGAGGCTCGATCGACGGCAGTTCGTCGTCGATCTCTTCGGTCGCCGTCAGCCGTGGGTGATGCTCCGGAGTGTGGAGCGGATCGTTCAGGCGCAGCTGAGGGGGTTGCTGTTCATCGTCCAGGTCAACTGGTTCCAGGGACAGCGACGGTTCGGTGCGCTCGGGTTTGCTCGGCTCGCTCGGGAGCTCCGGGGTATCGAGTGCATCAAGCGTATCGAGCGTATCAAGTGTGTCGGCTGCTTGGGCGCGCTCGGCAGCCGATTCGCTGAACAGGCTGTCGGGCCAGTGGGCTTCGTCGGGCTCGGCGCTATCGCGGCGAGCACTGAGCGTGTCTTCGCGGTGCCGGCCGAACTCGGTGGTCGGCTGGATTTCCCGCTGTTCAAGCCGGGCGAGTTCTTCGTCCAGGTCGAGGCTGTCCAGGTCGAGCTCGGTGGCGCTCCATTGTTTTTGACTGATGGCGCGCGGCTGCGGCGGTTCGACGGTCTCCCGAGGTGCCGGCGTGGGCACGGGTGCTTCCTTGCCAGCCTGCTCCAGCAGTTGCTTGGCGGCATTGAACACCTGCAGGCATGAGCCACAGCGAACAACCCCGCGCGCCACGCTCAATTGGGCATGGTTGACGCGGAAGCTGGTTTGGCAATGCGGACACTGGGTGACGAAGCTGTCGGTCATGCGGCGATCCGGTAGATGCAGGCGCCCATTCTAGCGCCGACGGCCAGTGATGCGCACCCAGCCATCGCGATTGGCGATCGGGTCCAGATCGAAGTCCTTGGCGTAGGCTGCGGCCACTTCGTCGCCTTGCTCGGCGAGGATGCCCGACAGCGCCAGGCGACCGCCCGACTTGACCAGGCCCGACAGCTGCGGCGCCAGGGAAACCAGCGGGCCGGCGAGAATGTTGGCCACCAGCACATCGGCCTGAACCTGCGGCAGATCTTCCGGCAAGTACAGCGGGAACAGTTCGTCGGCGATGCCGTTGCGTCCGGCGTTGTCGCGAGAGGCTTCCAGCGCCTGCACGTCGATGTCGGTGCCCACGGCTTCCTTGGCGCCCAGCAGCAGGGCGGCAATGGCGAGAATTCCCGAGCCGCAGCCGAAGTCCAGCACGTTGCAGCCTTTGAGGTCCTGGCCGTCGAGCCATTCCAGGCACAGCGCGGTGGTCGGGTGAGTGCCGGTGCCGAAGGCCAGGCCCGGATCCAGCAGCAGGTTCACCGCGTCTGGTTCGGGCGCGGCGTGCCAGCTCGGCACGATCCACAGGCGCTGGCCAAAGCGCATCGGCTGGAAACCGTCCATCCAGCTGCGTTCCCAGTCCTGGTCCTCGATCACTTCACTGTGATGCTCGGGCAGCGGGCTGCCGGTCAGCAACTCAAGATGGGCCAGTACCGGGCCGGGCTCGGTGCCGCCTTCGAACAGCGCCAGCAGGTGGGTGTGGGACCACAGCGGCGTGGTGTTGAGTTCAGGCTCGAAGATCGGCTGGTCTTCGGCGTCCATGAAGGTCACCGACACGGCGCCCACTTCAAGGAAAGCGTCTTCGTAGGTTTCGGCTTGTTCTGGGCTGATGGCGAGGCGTACTTGCAGCCAAGGCATGGCGGGCACCTTTGAAAAATATTGATTGCAGCCTAGCGGGCTGCGAGAAGCGCGCAAGTTTACGCGAGCGCGAAGGTTTTGTGGGAGTGGCTTGGTTTGAGCATCAACGTATGCCCGCTCCCACAGGGTCGGTGGTGATTCGTGAAATGAAATGTCCAGAAACAACAAAGCCGCCCGAAGGCGGCTTTGTCAGGTGCAGGGTCGAAGCTTAGTGCTTCTCGCCAGCCAGCTTGTGCTCGAGGTAGTGAATGTTCACGCCCCCTTTGCAGAAGCCTTCGTCGCGGGTCAGGTCGCGGTGCAGCGGGATGTTGGTCTTGATCCCGTCGACCACGATCTCGTCCAGCGCATTGCGCATGCGCGCCATGGCTTCGTCACGGGTTGCGCCGTAGGTGATCAGCTTGCCGATCAACGAATCGTAGTTCGGCGGAACGGCATAACCACTGTACAGGTGCGAATCGACGCGAACGCCGTTGCCGCCTGGCGCGTGGAAGTGCTTGACCGTGCCCGGGCTCGGCATGAAGGTTTTCGGGTCTTCGGCGTTGATCCGGCATTCCAGCGCGTGACCGCGGATGACCACGTCATCCTGGGTGAACGACAGCTTGTTGCCGGCGGCGATGCTGAGCATCTCCTTGACGATATCGATGCCGGTAACCATTTCCGAAACCGGGTGCTCTACCTGGACACGAGTGTTCATCTCGATGAAGTAGAAGCGACCGTTTTCGTACAGGAACTCGAAAGTGCCTGCGCCACGGTAACCGATGTCGATGCACGCCTTGACGCAGCGAGCGAAGACTTCCTGGCGAGCCTTCTCGTCGATGCCCGGTGCCGGCGCTTCTTCGAGAACTTTCTGGTGACGGCGTTGCAACGAGCAGTCGCGGTCGCCCAGATGGATGGCGTGGCCCTGGCCATCGGACAGGACCTGGACTTCCACGTGGCGCGGGTTGGTCAGGAATTTTTCCAGGTAGACCATCGGGTTGCCGAACGCTGCGCCCGCTTCGGAGCGGGTCAGTTTCGCCGAGGAAATCAGGTCTTCTTCCTTGTGCACAACGCGCATGCCACGACCACCGCCGCCGCCAGCGGCCTTGATGATCACCGGATAACCCACTTCGCGACCGATGCGCAGAGCGGTTTCTTCGTCTTCGGGCAGCGGACCGTCGGAACCCGGAACGGTTGGAACGCCAGCGGCGATCATCGCGTGCTTGGCCGAAACCTTGTCGCCCATCAGGCGGATGGTTTCAGCTTTCGGGCCGATGAAGGCGAAGCCGGAGTTCTCGACCTGTTCGGCGAAGTCGGCGTTTTCCGCGAGGAAACCGTAGCCTGGGTGAATGGCGGTGGCGCCAGTCACTTCGGCCGCGGCGATGATGGCCGGGATGTGCAGGTAGGAGTGGGCGGCCGATGCCGGACCGATGCAGACGGACTCGTCTGCCAGGCCCAGGTGCATCAGTTCCTTGTCAGCCTTGGAATAAACGGCGACGGTCTTGATGCCCATCTCTTTGCAGGCGCGCAGAATCCGCAGTGCGATCTCACCGCGGTTGGCGATCAGAACTTTTTCCAACTTCGCAGTCATCAAAGGCTCTCCGCGGTTCAAACGATGGTGAACAGCGGTTGGTCGTACTCAACCGGCTGGCCGTCTTCGACGAGGATGGATTCGATCACACCGCTGGTTTCAGCTTCGATGTGGTTCATCATCTTCATGGCTTCAACGATGCACAGGGTGTCGCCTTTCTTCACGGTCTGGCCGACTTCCACGAAGGACGGCGAGGTTGGCGAAGACTTGCGGTAGAACGTACCGACCATTGGCGAACGGGCAACGGTGCCGTTCAACACTGGCGCAGCAGGAGCTGCCGGGGCGGCAGCGGCAGCCGGAGCGGCGGCAGCGACAGGCGCGGCAGCCGGAGCAGGCATAGGAGCCGGTGCGTAGTACTGCTGAGCCGGGGTCTTGCTATGGCGGCTGATGCGTACGGACTCTTCGCCTTCCTTGATCTCGAGCTCGTCGATGCCGGACTCTTCCAGCAATTCGATCAGTTTCTTAACTTTACGGATATCCATGAATCATCAACTCCCAAGGGTCGGTCAGGGGCGTTTAACGCTTGTTGTTCAAGCTGTTGCCGGTCTTTCAAGCTGCTCTAGGGCGGCCTCCAGGGCCAGTCGGTAACCGCTGGCGCCAAGGCCGCAGATCACTCCCACCGCTACGTCGGAGAAGTAAGAGTGATGGCGGAAAGGTTCGCGTTTGTGCACGTTAGACAAATGCACTTCGATGAATGGGATGCTCACCGCCAGCAGCGCGTCACGTAATGCGACACTTGTATGCGTAAAAGCTGCTGGGTTGATCAGAATGAAGTCCACGCCTTCGCTGCGGGCGGCATGGATGCGGTCGATCAATTCGTACTCGGCATTGCTTTGCAGGTGCAGCAAATGGTGGCCGGCTTCGCGGGCGCGGCGTTCCAGGTCCTGGTTGATCTGCGCCAGCGTCGTGGCGCCATAAGTGCCCGGTTCGCGGGTGCCGAGCAAGTTCAGGTTGGGTCCGTGCAGTACGAGTAGCGTGGCCATCGGCTGTTCCTTGGTTATCCGTGTGCATTTGTCAGAACCCGGCGACTATGCCGCAAAGCCTTTGTGACTGTCCAGTTCTCTGCAATAGCCAGCACGATGACCGATGTTTGCGCGAAATATATGACTGCTTGATTAAATCCGGTCATTCGCCTTGGCGACACGTTCGGCGAAGTCCACCGCATTGATTTCGCCGATCACTCGCACATCGGCACGTTCGACGCCGTCCTTGCCGAAAAACATCAGTGCGGGTGGGCCGAACAGTTTGTAGCGGTCGAGCAGGGCGCGTTGTTCGGCGTTGCTGGCGGTGATGTCGAAGCGGACCAGTCGATAGCCCTTGAGACGTTCGACGACGATGGCATCGTCAAGTACCTGGTGCTCGATGACTTTGCAGCTGATGCACCAGTCGGCGTACCAGTCGAGCAGCAGCGGGGTGGCGGACGCCCTGGCGTCGGCGAGTACTCGGTCGAGGTCTGCCGCAGTGCTGACGGTTTGCCAGGCGCTGGGCTTTTGCGTGGGCTCGTTGCCAACCACCATGCGCGGTTGGCCGATCGGGTTGAACGGATCGGTCTGGCCGCTGAAGGCGCCGTACCAACAGGCCAGCGCATAAAACAGCAGGAACATCCCCAGCAATTGGCCCAGGCGCTTTCGCGGCGGTTTGTAGACGAACTCCAGAGCCCCCATGAACAACCCGACACCCGCGGCCAGCAGGCCGATCAGAAGCAAGGTGATCTGCCCCGGCAGGACCCGGCTGAGCAGGCCGATCGCCAGCCCGAGCAACAGGACGCCAATCGCATTTTTCACGTAGATCAGCCAGGGTCCGCTTTTCGGCAGCCAGGCGGCACCGCCGGTGGCCACCAGCAACAGCGGGGCGCCCATGCCCAGGCCGAGCATGAACAGTTTCAGGCCGCCGCCCAGTGCGTCGCCACTGGCGCTGATGTAAAGCAGGGCGCCGGCCAGCGGCGCCGAGACGCAGGGCGAAACCAGCAGGCTGGACACCACGCCCAATACCGCAGCGCCCCACAGCGAGCCGCCTTCGGTGCGGCCGGCGATACGGTCCAGGCGACTGCTGATGGCGTGGGGCAATTTGAGTTCGAAGACGCCAAACATGGCCAGGGCAAATAGCGCAAAAAACATTGCGAACGGCACCAGCACCCAGGCCGATTGCAAGCGTGCCTGCAGGTTGAGCTGGGCGCCGAACAGGCCCATGAGCGCGCCCAGCAAGGCGAAACAGGCGGCCATCGGCAACACATAGGCCAACGACAGATTGAAACCGCGCCAGCCACCCACCTGGCCACGCAACACCACGCCGGAAAGGATCGGCAGCATTGGCAGCACGCACGGGGTGAAGGTCAGGCCCAGGCCAGCAAGGAAAAACAGCGCAAGTTCGCGCCAGTTCCAGGCCTGGGTTGTGGTCGGGCCGTTGCCGTCGATGGCCAGGCGCTCGGTTTCGGGGGGATAGCACAGGCCTTTGTCGGCGCAGCCCTGGTAGGTCACGACCAGCGTGAAGGCGCGTTGATCGGTGCGCGGCAGTTCTACATCGAGTACGCCGTGGTAGACCTCGACATCGCCGAAATACTCATCGTGCTTCTGTTCGCCCTGGGGTAATTGCGCCGGGCCGAAGGTGATATCGGTCGGGTCGGCGCGGAACTGGAAGCGATGCCGGTAAAGGTAATAACCCTCGGTGGCGACGAAGCGCAGTTTGATCGATTGCGGCGTGCTGTCTATCAGGCTCAACTGAAAGGCTTCGCGCACCGGCAGGAAGTCGGCGCTGTTGTTGATCGAGCCCAGGGTCGAACTGGGGCGACTTTCCAGCAAGCCGGTGGCGGAGGCCGGTAGGACGAGTACCAGAAACAGCAGGCAGAGCAAACGGCGCATGACGATCTCGCGTATCGGAATTGGGGGGATGATAGCGGACAGTCGCGGGGTGTGCAGGGCGCAGACTTCTGTATTGATGGTTCTGACGCCTTCGCGAGCAAGCCCGCACACATTGAAATGCGTACTCCTGTGGGAGCTGGCTTGCTCGCGAAGACTATCTGTCAGACGCGGAAAGCCTGGACGGCTGTATGCAGTCGCCCACCCAATACCAACAAATTCTCCCCTTGCTCACGCCCCTGGCCGATACGCAGCAAGTTATCCCCGCCCAGTTGGTGAATACGCTCGCTGTGATCGCGGATCTCGCTGACGGCGCCGCTCTGTTGGGCGGTGACATCGGCGATGCGTACGGCGGTGTCGGAAATGGTCTGGATCGCTCCGACGATTTTATCCAGCGCACCGTCCGCTGCCTGGGCCTGGCTGGCGGTGGCTTCGGCGTGTTCGACCTGGGCGCGCATACCTTCGACCGATTGGCGCGCCGCGGTCTGCAGGCCGGCGATCAGGGTCTGGATCTCGGCCGTGGCCCCGGCGGTGCGTTGTGCCAGCGAGCGCACTTCTTCGGCCACTACGGCAAAGCCGCGACCCATTTCCCCGGCCCGGGCTGCTTCGATGGCGGCGTTCAAGGCCAGCAGGTTGGTCTGGTCGGCAATGGAACGGATCACCGTCAGCACGCCACCGATGGTCGCGGACTCTTCGGCCAGGTGCTCGATCATCTGCGCGTTGCCTTGCACTTCTCCCACCAGCGCATGCAGGCCGGCGAGGCTCAGGCCAATGACTCTCTGGCCATGTTCGACCGCCTGGCCGGCATGGCGACTGGCGTCGGCGGCTTGGCTGGCATCGCCAGCCACTTGCTGGATGGTCGCTTCCAGTTCGCCCAGGGAGTCGCGGATCATCGCCGTATCACCGGCCTGGTCTTCGGCGCCACTGTGCAGGTCATTGCTCAGCTCGGCCAGGGTTCGGCTGCTGCCGGCGACCTGTTCGGCGTTGAGGCGAATGGTCCCCACCAGGTCCACCAGATAGGCGCGCAGACGATTGAGCGAGGCTTCGATGTCATGCAGTTCGCGGTTGGTATTGCCCAGTTGAATGTCGCGGCTGAAGTCGCCTTCGGCCCAGGTCGACAGGGCCGGGGAGAGTCTGGTCAGGGTGCGGGCCAGTTTGCGTTGCAGGGTGTCGATCAGCAGGGCGATCAACAGGATCAAGCCGATCATCAGCCCTTGCATCAGCCGCACTTCACTCTGGATCTGCCCGTGCTGGGCGCGAACCACTGGCTCCAGCCCGGCGATGGCCTGTTGCACGGCGGCGATTTTCAAATGAGTCGCGGCGCTGAGTTCGGTGCGTTTGTGGATTTGTTCGCGAGTGCGCGCCAGTTCCGCCGGGTAGCGGCCGAGCAGGCTGTTGAGCTCACGCTTGAAGCCGACACCGGCATCTTCGGCCGCAGCTTTCTCGGTGTTCTCCAGGCCCATCATCGCGGCGAAGTCATCGGTGTTCGATTCACTGCTGGCCGCCACGCCCAACAACGGCAGGGCGTCCAGTTGTTCGGCCTGGCTGCGGATGTTGGCAACTTCGCGCTCGACATCGGCGGCCAGTTCGCTGCGACCGCTGCTGACCAGCTTGTCCCGAGCCAGCGACAACTTGCCCAGGTGTTGGGAAGCCGTGAGTAGCGGGGTCAGGTAACTCGCGTTGCCACTGGCGTACTGGCTGAGTTGATCGAGGCTGGCGCCCAGCTCTCGTTCGGCTTGCAGGAGCAGGGCCTGTGGGTCGCCCGCGAGCTTGCCGGCGGCCAGCAGATCGGTTTTGCCGAATTCGTCCAGGTCGGCCAGGCTCGGGCGCAAGGTGTCAGCCAGGGCCGGTGGCAATTCGCCGAGTTCCTTGTGCAGGGTGTCGATGGCCTGGCTGGCGCTGCTCAAGCGCAGTGCATCGCCGCTGGCGAGGTAATCGACAATGTTGCGCGCCACTTCATTCTGGAACTGCTGGGACAACCCCAGATAGCGCTCCATTAATAGATAGGGGCGTTCGAGGGCTTTTTGCGACCACCACAGTGTGGCGCCAAGGGCCACGCACACGGCCACCAAAAGAAGGGTGTTGAAATTGGTCAACAGTTTCAGGCGCATCAAGGACTACCAACGGCAGAATGGTAAGTGCCTGAAGTTATTGCGTTTCTGTTACAGGGTTATGACTGTATCGGTCTCTTCCGATGAAAAGATGGCACTTTGCTTTGGTCTGCGGGCGGCCTGCACCCGGTTGCGTCCCGCGCCTTTGGCACCGTACAGCGCCTCGTCTGCCCGAGTGGCCATCAACAGGCTGTCGGAGTCTTCGCACAGATCCACCACCCCGGCGCTGAAGGTACACCAGAGATCCTGGGGTTGAGCGGGGTAATGAATTTCGGCAAAGCGCTGCCGGATTTCGTCGAGCACTTTGCAGGCCGCTTCGAGGTCGGTGTCGGGCATCACAATGGCAAACTCTTCACCACCGTAGCGGCCGATGAAGTCGGTCTTGCGCAAGCGTTGCTTGAGGAACAGCGCCAGGCTCTTGATCACCCGGTCACCCATGGGGTGGCCGTGGCTGTCGTTGACGCGCTTGAAGTGGTCGATGTCGAGCATCGCAAAGCTCAGCGGCTTGCCCTCGCGGCGGGCGCGAAAGCTGCAGTCTTCAAGCAATTGCAGGATGTGCGTGTGGTTGTACAGGCCGGTGAGGCTGTCGCGCACCATCCGCGCCTTGAGGTTGCGTGCCCGTGCGGCCCTGTTGCGCACGGTGGTGATCAGGTGCCGGGGCTTGATGGGTTTGGTCAGGAAGTCGTCGCCGCCCTCGCTCATGGCGTCGAGTTGCTTGTCGAGGTCGTCCTCGGCCGACAGATAAATGATCGGCACGCTGACGTAGCGGTCGTTATGGCGGATCACCTTGGCCAGTTCCGTACCGGTGCAGGCCGGCATGTACATGTCGAGGATGATCAGGTCCGGTTGAAAATCCGCCAGCTCGGCCATGGCCTGGATTGGCTCGATCAGGGTCCGGGTGATGATCCCCGCGCTGTTGAGCAGGCGCTCGGTGTGCAAGGCCTGGGCGCGCGAGTCGTCGATGATCAGCACTTTATAGGGCTCGTACTGGGCGACGCAGGTCAGGACTTCGATTTTTTCCAGCAGGCTCGACGCTTCAAGGGTGCCGGTGAGGAACTCCTGGCCGCCGGCGCGCACGGCGGCGAGGCGGGTCGGAGTGTCGGTTTCATGCAGGCTGAAAAACAGCAGCGGCAAACGCTGGTCGAGACCTTCCTGGGCTTCGGCCGCCAGTTTCAGGCCGACGCCAGGGCCGCTGAAGTCGACGTCCATGACGATGGCTGCCGGCAGGCGTTCGACCATCGAGGAGCGGAAGGCCGGCACGCTCTCCAGGGACTGGGCGCTGAGCCCGAAAAACTCCAGCTGCTTGGCCAGTCGCTCGGCGCGGTCATGATCCTGCAGCATCACGTAGATCGGTTTGCGTAACGGCGGCAGGAACGTCTGGTCGAGCTGATCGCCATGGCGCAGGCCGGTGCGCGACAGGCGTTGCATCAACCGGTTGAGGTCGCTGATCAGGCCGCTGCTGAGGCGTCCGCGATTGGCGTCGACAGCCTCCAGGGACTGGCCGATGTGGCGCGCCAGTTGGGTGTGATCCGGTTGTTCGAAGCGTTCGGCGAAGCGCAGCAGGCGCAGGTTGGCCTCGCTCAGTTCTGCCAGTTCCTGGGTCGACCATTCAGAGCGCTGCAGGCGCTGCCATATCTCAAGTACCTGGCGTGCTTGATGAGTTACCCGCTGGGCAAAGTGCTGCTTGAGGCGCTCGCGGCTGGGCTCTTCGGGCTCGGTCATATCCTGACTACTGGTTAGGGGGCAAGCTGAGGTCGACTGGTGGCTCTATGCTAGCATCTCTTTTCCATTACATGAGTGCTGCCCGTTAATAATCTTGGGCAGCAACCCATTCAGTTTCTGACCGTTTGGTCGCCCGCCTTTTGTGGGCTAAGGGAATCCCTTAGAAGTCATTGGATAAATTTCGCTGTAAAGCCATCGGCGGGTGCCGGGCAAAGGCACGTTGTTGTATGGTTGTGGTCGAATCGATGAACTCAAGTAATTGAAAGGATATCGCCATGCTGGACTGGAAGAACCGCGCCGGTAGCGCGCCTGAACGTGCCGCTGAACCGAAGTCGGCTACCCGCAGTTATCTGGGCGGCCTGTTTTTCAGCCGGGCGCTGGCCACACTGATTGGCATCTACCTGCTGGTGACGATTGCTCTGGGTTGGTACTGGAGCGCGGAACCTGACCTGTTTCCGGTACAGCAGAATGCGCAACTGGCCGCCGAACGGGACGGCAAGCAGATGGTGGTTGGCTACACCACGGTGGAAACCCTCAAGAGCGTCGCCGGTACCCTGCTGAACAAGCCAGGCGGCTACATTTCCAACGACCGCCTGCCGCCGGGCCTGTGGATGGACAACATGCCGAGCTGGGAATACGGCGTGCTGGTGCAGGTGCGCGACCTGAGCCGTGCGCTTCGTAAAGACTTCGCCCGTTCGCAGTCGCAGTCCACCGAAGACGCCGACCTGGCCAAGGCCGAGCCGCGTTTCAACTTCGACAATAAAAGCTGGGTGCTGCCTTCCAGTGAGTCCGAGTTCCAGGAAGGTATCAACTCCCTGACCCGCTATCAGACTCGCCTGTCCGATCCGAACCAGAAGAGCGCGCTGTTCTTTGCCCGTGCCGACAACCTGAACAACTGGCTGGGTGATGTCGGTACCCGCCTGGGTTCGCTGTCGCAACGACTGTCGGCCAGCGTTGGCCGGGTCAAGCTCAATACCGCGCTGAAAACCGAAGTCGTGGCGCCGGGGCAGGTGCCGCAGGTCGACGAAGAAATCGTCGAAACCCCATGGCTGCAGATCGACAATGTGTTCTACGAAGCTCGCGGCCAGGCCTGGGCCTTGTCCCACCTGCTGCGCGCCATCGAAGTGGACTTCGCCGATGTACTGGCCAAGAAGAACGCCACGGTCAGCGTGCGCCAGATCATTCGTGAGCTGGAAGCCTCACAGGAAGCGGTGTGGAGCCCGATGATCCTCAATGGCAGCGGCTTCGGCGTGCTGGCCAACCACTCGCTGGTGATGGCCAACTACATTTCCCGGGCCAACGCCGCCGTGATCGACTTGCGTCAATTGCTGAATCAGGGCTGAGCCATGGCCGATAGCTCCATCGATAGCCAGCGCGAAGCCGCCCATCGGGCGGCCTCGGATGCCGAACAGATCGCCTGGGTCGACGAGCAGGACAATCTGCTCGGCGCCCTGGTCCGTTCCGACCTGCGCGAGCGCGGGCTGATCGGGCGCGGTACCTACATCATGCTGTTCAACTCCGCCGGTGAGCTCTGCGTGCACCGGCGCACCCTGAGCAAGGCGATCTATCCGGGTTATTGGGACGTAGCGGCGGGCGGCATGGTGCTCGCCAGCGAAACCTATGCCGAGTCGGCCGCTCGGGAGCTTGAAGAGGAACTGGGCGTGAGCGGGGTGGAGTTGACCGTGCATGACCACTTTTTCTTCGAGGACACCGGCAATCGCCTCTGGTGTTCGGCGTTTTCGGCGGTGTGGGACGGCCCGCTGGTCCTGCAGCCGGAAGAAGTGCTGGAAGCGCGCTTCATACCCATCGAGCAAGTGCTGCGCGATATCGAGCAAAAGCCTTACTGCCCGGACTCTTTGGCCGCCTTGAAGCGCTATCTCCGGGCCCGCGGCGAAGACGTCGCAAAAGAGGCATAAATTGGCGCCGATTGGCTCTTAGCAATCGGCGTTTTTGCCGTTACACTGCGCGACCTTTTCAAACTGAACCGGTATTGCTGGTTGTTGTAGGAGCGAGCTTGCTCGCGAAAAACGCAAGGGTAACGCGTGCTGCCTGATGCCGCGCATTATCGTTGACGTCCATCGCGAGCAAGCTCGCTCCTACAGAAGGCGTCATCGTTCGTGAGCAATTGCGTTTCAGCAATGTTGTACCGTTTCAGTAGCGCTGCCCCTGCCTGAGTGGGGCTTCGCGGTCGATGGCACCTGCCCAGGTTGCCGCGACCAGTCTTTGTCCTCCCAAGAGGATTGCCGGTGGCCAAAAAAGCCGCATCCTTCGCCGCCCTTGGTGGCCTGGTATTTTCCACCGACGCAGGTCGTCATTGCCCGGAATGCAGTAAACCGGTGGACGCCTGCATCTGCAAACAGACCGTTATCCCGGCCGGAGACGGCATCGCTCGCGTGCGTCGCGAAAGCAAGGGTCGTGGCGGCAAGACGGTGACCACCATCACCGGCGTGCCGTTGGCGGAAGACGCGCTCAAGGAGCTGGCCACGACGTTGAAAAAGCGCTGTGGTACCGGGGGAGCGTTGAAAGACGGGATCATTGAAATCCAGGGTGATCATGTCGAGCTACTCTTGGCTGAACTGATCAAGCACGGTTTCAAGGCGAAGAAGTCCGGCGGCTAGCAGCCTCTGTGAAAACCACCCGCGGCTTGATCCAGACCTGCCCACCTGCAGGCCTGGCGTCGTCACCATGGTTTTCACAGAGCCTGTTCATGACCGGTTTCTAAACTCACTGCGGTCGGCGAGGTCTATCCCTTCGTTGACGAACCGTCATTTTCATTCTTTAGACTGCGCCGGCCTGAATCCAGGCGACGCACTATGACTTCTTTATAGGGGACTTCAATGTCCGTACGACGCACACGCAAAGACGATGGCAGCCAATGGACAGTTGCGGACAGCCGCAGTGTTTACGGGATTCGCCATTGGGGGGCCGGGTATTTCGCGATCAATGACGCCGGTCGCGTCGAAGTTCGTCCCAACGGTCCGAGCAGTTCACCGATCGATCTGTTCGAGCAGGTCGACCAGTTGCGCAAGAGCGGCCTGTCCCTGCCATTGCTGGTACGTTTCCCGGACATCCTGCAAGACCGCGTGCGTCAGTTGACCGGTGCGTTCGACGCCAACATCGAGCGCCTGGAATACCAGAGCAAGTACACCGCGCTGTATCCGATCAAGGTTAACCAGCAAGAAGCGGTGATCGAGAACATCATCGCCACCCAGAACGTCTCCATCGGCCTTGAAGCTGGCTCCAAGCCTGAGCTGCTGGCGGTGCTGGCGCTGGCGCCGAAGGGCGGCACCATCGTCTGCAATGGTTACAAGGACCGCGAGTTCATCCGCCTGGCGTTGATGGGCCAGAAGCTTGGCCACAACGTGTTCATCGTGATCGAGAAAGAATCCGAAGTCGGCCTGGTGATCGAAGAAGCCGCCTCGCTCAAGGTCAAGCCACAGGTTGGCCTGCGGGTGCGCCTGTCGTCCCTGGCGTCGAGCAAGTGGGCTGACACAGGTGGCGAGAAATCCAAGTTCGGCCTGTCGGCGGCGCAATTGCTGTCAGTGGTCGAGCGTTTCCGCGCGGCCGGCCTGGACCAGGGCATTCGCCTGCTGCACTTCCACATGGGTTCGCAGATCGCCAACCTGGCCGACTACCAGCATGGCTTCAAGGAAGCGATCCGTTACTACGGCGAACTGCGCAACCTCGGCCTGCCGGTGGATCACATCGACGTCGGCGGTGGACTGGGCGTGGACTACGACGGTACGCACTCGCGTAACGCCAGCTCGATCAACTACGACATGGACGATTACGCCGGTGTCGTGGTCGGGATGCTCAAGGAGTTCTGCGACGCGCAGAGCCTGCCACACCCGAACATCTTCTCCGAAAGCGGCCGCTCCCTGACCGCCCACCACGCCATGCTGGTGATCCAGGTGACCGACGTCGAGAAGCACAACGACGACGTGCCACAGATCGAGAACAAGGAAGCGCTGCCGGAAACCGTGCAGTGGCTGGTGGACCTGCTGGGCCCGACCGACATCGAGATGGTCACCGAAACCTACTGGCGCGCCACGCACTACATGAGCGACGTGGCCGCCCAGTACGCCGACGGCAAACTGACCCTGGCGGAAAAAGCGCTGGCCGAGCAATGCTACTTCGCCGTGTGCCGTCGCCTGCATAACTCGTTGAAGGCACGTCAGCGTTCCCACCGCCAGGTGCTGGACGAGCTCAACGACAAGCTGGCCGACAAGTACATCTGCAACTTCTCGGTGTTCCAGAGCCTGCCGGACACCTGGGCCATCGACCAGGTTTTGCCGATCATCCCGCTGCACCGCCTCGACGAAGAGCCACTGCGTCGCGCGGTACTGCAAGACCTGACCTGCGACTCCGACGGCAAGATCAACCAGTACGTCGACGAGCAGAGCATCGAGACCAGCCTGCCGGTGCACGCCTTGAACGAGGGCGAGGACTACCTGCTGGGCGTGTTCCTGGTCGGTGCCTACCAGGAAATTCTCGGTGACATGCACAACCTGTTCGGTGACACCGACTCGGTGAACATCTACCAGAATGCGGATGGCAGCATCTATCACGCCGGTATCGAGACCCACGACACCATCGAAGACATGCTGCGTTACGTGCACTTGTCGCCGGAAGAACTGATGACCCACTACCGCGACAAGTGCGCCAGTGCCCGCATCAGTGCCAGCGAGCGCACCCAGTTCCTCGATGCCCTGCGCCTGGGCCTGACCCGTTCGTCTTACCTGTCTTCCTGAGGGTAAGTACCGTTCTCATCAGGTTGTCTGAAAATGTACCGTTTGCTGCGGAAATTTCAGATGACCTGGTGCGACATTTCTCTTTTTTCCAGCGAAATGGACCACGTCTCGGCTATCCAATCTATTTCGTCCTCTTTTCGCGTAGGCCTTTTCCTAAGTTGTATTTCCCCTCTCTACTCGGCCATGTCTCTCGGCGAGAATCCCCGGCTGTCCCTCCTGTAGAGAAAAACCCATGGTCGATCCAGTCAACGAGCCGTCATTTCGTCTGGACGTAGCAGGTCTGTCCAATGCCTTCGAGGTTCTGTCCTTTGCCGGTAGAGAATCCATCAGCGAGCCTTTCGTGTTCGACGTGGACCTGCTGATCGAAGACCCGACGCTCGACCTCGCCAGCTTGCTGTACCGTTCGGCATCCTTGTTTTTCGGGCCGGCGGGAAACGCCATTCATGGACAATTGCATGAACTGGTCCAGCGCGATCACGGCCTGGGGATCAGGCTCTGTCAGGTTCGGCTGGGACCAAAACTCGCCTGTCTTGCCCAGCGCTTCAGCCAGCGCATTTTCAGTGGCCGAACGGTGCCGCAAATTCTTGATCAGGTGCTCAGGGAGCACGGTATTGTCGATCAGGCGCGGCGCTTCGAACTGGCTGGCGAATTCCCGCCCCGGGATTTCTGCACGCAGTACCGGGAATCGGACCTGCAGTTTCTTCAGCGCTTGTGCGCCCAGGAGCACCTGCACTATCACTTTGAACACCGGGCTGACAGGCATTGCGTGGTGTTCGGCGAGGGGCTGGGGCATTTCCAGGTCGCTGAGGGTGCGGTTTTCCGTGCGGCGGGCGGGCAACCGGCAGTGCGGCGTTTCGAGTTCAAGCGCTGCAGCGATGGCGCGGTGCAGCGCGTTGAGGGTGACACTGACCTGACAACGCTGCGCAGCGGCCAGTTCATGCCGCTGTCCGGCCATCCGGTTGGGGAATGGAACCGGCCGTGGCTGTTGACCCATATCGAGCATCAAGGCGCCCAGGGTGCGACCCAGACCTACAGCAACAAGGTGCGGGCGGAGCACTGGGTATTGCCTTTTGAAACGCCTCATGTGGCGATGAAGCCAAGGATGCACGGCCTGCAACGGGCATGGGTGGTCGATGTTGATGAGCCGCAACCTGATCCATCCAGGCCAGTTGCAGTGCAATTTGACTGGCTTTATCAAGGCGAAGGCGCAGCGCCGAGCCACTGCTGGTTGCCATTGGCTGCGCCATTGAAGGTTGCGAGCAGCGCGCGGTTGGCGCAAGGCACGGAGGTGGTGGTGAGCTTCACCGAAGGGGACCCGGACCAACCGTTGATTACAGGGTTTCTGCACGGCGGCCCCGCCGCTGTCGAAGCAGTCGAGGCGCAGGATGAGGTGGCCGTCGCCACGGGTGTCGACGATTGCTCGCTCGACGGTGTGCCGCAGTGGCTTAGTTCGGGCGAGCCGCTGATGTTGCTGTGCCTGCTGCCCGGTGGCGGCAGTTTCAATCATTGCGCTCAGGCGCTCTGCATCTGCCGCACGACGACGCGCCTTGGCCAGAGCGGTGCGGCATGACTGCGGTACAGGCGCCGGATGCGAGCCCGCAATGGTTGTTACTGGACATGCCAGGCGCGCCGCAGGCGGGTGTGCCCCTGAAAGACACCTTTGCCCATGCCCGTCGGTTTCGGTTGTTCGAAGACACGGAGTGGCAGGCTTTGCAGGAGCTGGGTCCGGTACTCATCGATCTGCGGACCTGTCCGGCCCTGGCCGATCTGTATTGCGTCGACGGGCAGCGCTGGCGCGGATTGCTGATGTTCTGTGAAGCCCCGGCGTCGACATTGCTGGCGCATTTGCGGCGCATGCTCACTGTCTCGTTCAACGTGAATCACCGGGCCTTGCTGAGTTACTACAACCCGAACACCGCCAGTTATTTTTTTGATGCCTGCGATGCCGAGGAGCTCAGTCGCTGGTTGGGGCCGATC
Source organism: Pseudomonas sp. MHK4 (assembly GCF_054600775.1). NCBI lineage: Bacteria > Pseudomonadati > Pseudomonadota > Gammaproteobacteria > Pseudomonadales > Pseudomonadaceae > Pseudomonas > Pseudomonas sp. MHK4. The sequence continues at coordinate 510,835 of NZ_BAAIAK010000004.1, forward strand.
AGCCAGTTGCGCTGGTTCGGCGGCACCTGGGCGGATCGCGCGCTTGGCTGTCAGGGCTGGCAGCAGTTGCTCAACCCGGGGCTGGCCGTACGCCCTCTGGCGGTCGAGGAAGATCTCAGCCCATGGCAGAGGGAAAAACTGCAGACCTGCCTGCTCGAACACCATGCCTTGCGCTGGAATCGATCAACGGGGGCTGATTTCACGCGTCTGTGGAGCCATCTGGAAGAGGGGCTGGCATTGGGATTCAGCGAACGCCCGGTGCTCGATGGCTGGATGTGGCTGCGCTTGCAATATCCCGACGCCTTGCCGGTGTGGCCATTATCGGGCGCTAGCCAGCAAGAGCGCCTCGAAAGCCTGCGCAATCTATGGCAGAACGACTCACCCTGAGCTGGCGCTGTAAACGACGCCGGTTCAGTGCGCACGGGCGAACCAGCCATCGTTGCGGCGCAGGCGCCAGGCAATCAAACCCAGCGTCAGGCTGCGCAGCAGCATGAACAGCACAAAGGTTATCCACAAACCATGGTTGCCATATCCCTGCAGCGCACAGGCGAGCGGTACCAGCAACGCCACCGTCAACAGCATGCCGTTGCGCATTTCCCTGGCGCGGGTGGCGCCGATGAACAGCCCGTCGAGCAGGTAGCTCCAGACCGCGATTAGCGGCAGCACAGCCAGGTACGGCAGGTACAGGAACGCGGTGTCGCGCACGCTGGTGATGTCGGTCTGCATCTGGATGAACAGGTGTCCGGCAAACAAGAACAAGCCGGCAAAACCCAGGCTCGCCAACAATGACCAGCCGCAGGCCACCACCAGGGAGCGGCGCAGGGCATCGCGGTCGCGCGCGCCGATGGCGTGTCCGCACAGGGCTTCCACAGCATGGGCCAGGCCGTCGAGCGCGTGTGCGGTCAGCAGCAAGCCGTTGAGCAGCAGGGCATTGGCGGCAACGGTCGCATCGCCCAGCCGGGCGCCTTGCACGGTGATCAGGAAAAACACAGATTGCAGCGCCAGGCTGCGGATGAAAATGTCGCGGTTGACTGCCAGCAGCGGTCGCCAACTCCGCCAGAGCGCCAGTCCGGCCCAGACGATATGCCCGGGATAGGCGCGCAGGGCCTGGCGGGTCAGCAACAGGCCGATCAGCGCGCCGATCCACTCGGCGATAACCGAAGCCCTGGCCGCACCCACCACTCCCCATTCCAGGCCAAGGACAAACCACAGGTTCAGGGCAATGTTGACCAGGTTGGTCGTCAGCAGGATCACCAGCGGCGCACGGGCGTTCTGCGTGCCCAGGAACCAGCCGACCAGCGCATAACTGGCCAGTGCCGCTGGCAGGCCGAACAACCGCGTGTGGAAAAACTCGCGGGTCATCTGGTCGAGTTCCGCCGACGGTTGCATGAAGTGCAGCGCCACCCCGCTCAATGGAACACCCAAGGCACCCAGGACCACCGCCAGCCCCAGGGCCAGCAGCAGGCCCTGCAACAGAATCTGCCGCAGCGCCGCGCCATCCCCGCGCCCCGCAGCCTGGGCGGCAAAACCGGTGGAGCCCATGCGCAGAAAACCCATGGCCCAGGCGAGGAAGGTATAGAGGCTGGCCCCGACCGCCACGGCCCCGAGCTGATGGGCATGGGGCAAGTGGCCAATGACGGTGCTGTCGACCAGCGCCACCAGCGGTACGGAAATGTTCGAGAGAATCATCGGCGCAGCCAGCGCCCAGACCCGACGATGGGTTGGACGGTCGCGCCAGTCGGCGATCAGGTTGGACATGCAGGCTCCTTGGGGAGCGGGCATTGTAGCGACCCCTGCAGAATCTGCAGCGATCCATTGCCGGGGTCAGTGCATGATCCAGCTGAGCAGCCACAACCCCAGCATCAACCAGATGATCCCCATGATGATCGAGGCGTTCATGAACGCGCGGATCGCCGACCATAACAGCACCAACCCGAGGATCAGGGTAACGATGCTGATGATCGAGGTGTCCATGCCCAGCGCCTCGGACAAGCCTTCGACAAAATGGCTGCTGGCGCGACTCACCAGTTGGAACAGACCGCTGAGGGCGTCAACGATGAAACGGATGGCTGTCCCCAGGATCTGGCCAAGCCATTCGAAAAAACCTTCTACCTGCATGGAATGAACGTCCTGTCTTCTGTAGGAGCTGGCTTGCCAGCGAATTTTCACAGGCGCCACGAAGCTCGCCATCGAATGATTATGGAGCAAAGACCGACAACGCTGCCAGGCACTTGCCTTCCCCCGTCATCCCCCCGAAGCTATACGCCTTCAGGAGAGCCCGATGAACCTTGTTGAACTGACCGAACGCCTGCACGCCATCCGTGATCGCAATGACTGGCGGCAATTTCACAGCCCGAAAAACCTGGCCATGGCCGCGAGTGTCGAAATGTCCGAGCTGGTGGAGATTTTCCAGTGGCTGAGCGAAGACCAGTCACGGCAGCTGCCAGCGGACACGCTGGCCCATGCCGGGCAGGAAATCGGCGATATCGTGCTCTATCTGTTATTGCTCTGCGGCGAACTGGGCCTGGACATGAATGACGTTGTGCGCAGCAAGCTGGCGGACAGCGAGCGGAGGTTCGGCTGATGAGTGACCGTCATTTCGATCAACTGGCGACACGCTTCGCCGAAAAAATCTACGGCGGCGCCAAAGGCGCGATTCGTCTGGCGGTACTGCAGGCCGATCTGGCCGAGGCCCTGCCGGATCGGCCGCTGCGGGTTCTGGATATCGGCGCTGGCCTTGGCCACATGTCGTTGTGGCTGGCCCAGCGTGGCCACCAGGTGACTTTGGCCGAACCCGCCGAACCCATGCTCGAAGGCGCCCGCAAACGCTTTGCCGACGCGGGTCAGACTGCCACATTCATCCAGGCGCCCTGGCAGGAACTGCTCGGCCAGCTCACCGAACCCTACGACCTGGTGCTGTGTCATGCCGTGCTGGAATGGCTGGCCGAGCCGCACGCCATCCTGCCCGTGCTGCATCAGCTGACCAAGGCCGACGGCTGGCTATCCCTGGCCTTCTACAACCGTGACGCGCTGATTTACCGCAACTTGCTCAAGGGCCATTTCCGCAAGATGCGCAAGAACGACATGGCCGGCGAAAAGCAGAGCCTGACCCCGCAACAGCCATTGGACCCACGGGAGTTGGCGGCGCAACTTGAGGGCCTGTGGCAGGTCGAAAGCCAGAGTGGCGTGCGGGTTTTTCACGATTACATGCCGGTGGAATTCCAGGCCCGCGCCGAACTGGTGGACCTGCTCGAAATGGAGTTGGCCCACCGTCGCCATCCAGCCTTTGCCGGGCTTGGACGTTATTTGCACTGGATCTGTCGGCCGGTCTGATCGGAGCTCGAAATGAAAAGTTGTTCAGGGTTGCTGTTGATCTGCCTGGGCCTCGCTGCCTGCGAGGGCAGCAATCCGTACGTGGCAAGTTCCAGACCCCTGCCGCCGGCACCGCCTCAGGCGGCCACTACCTTTGATCGCAGCGCCTACCCGGCGCCACCGCGGGACTACGGGCGTTATCGCAGCTGGGCATGGCTCAATGGGCAACTGCCGCCGGGCACCACCTGGGCGGATTCGGCGCAGGTCGCCGAAGCCGTCAGCAACGCGCTGGACCAGCGCGGCCTGCGGCCCCTGCATGACAATCGGCCGGCGGACCTGTTCGTCAGCGCAGACCTGCGCCTGGAAACCCGCTTGCGTCAGGTCCAGGACGATTACGGTTACTTCGGCGGTTACGGCGGCTACAACCGCTATGGTTATGGCCCGGGCTACGGCATGTATGGCAGCACGCCGATTGTGCGGACTTATCAGGAACAGGTGGTGGTGGTTCACGTCGACCTGTTCGACGCGCAAAACGGTGAACCGGTGTGGAGTGCCAGCGCCGAAACCAGCAACCGGGGGAGCGAGGGCGAGCGGGTCGATGCCATACGGGAGGCTGTGGAAAAGGCAATGTCGGCGTATCCTCCCAGTTAGCTTCCTGTAGTCAAGAAGCATTTCGCAGGTTCATGTCTTCTACCGGAGAATCATCATGTTCCGCCGTCTTTTTATACTGGCAGTGGCCTTGCTGCTCAGTGCCTGCGCCGCCAACCAGGTCAATCATGACTTCGATGCGAGCCGTGATTTTGCCGCGTATCACAGCTGGAGCTGGAAAGAACCCGCGCTGCAATACCGTCCCGATGACCCCAGGATCAAGAGCGACCTGACCGAACAGCGCGTGCGCGAATCGGTAGTGGACCAGCTCGACCAGCGTGGCCTGCGCCAGGCAGGCGCCGGCGCAAAAGGGGATTTGAACGTGCAGACCTACCTGATTGTCGAGGATCGCCAGCAGCAGGTAACGACCAACTACGGCGGCGGTTGGGGTAATCCCTGGTACGGCTACTATGGCGCGCCGATGTACAACGAAACCCGCCTGGTGTCCTACAAGGTTGCGACGATCCAGATCGACCTGCTCGACGGCAAGGACGGCAAGCTGGTGTGGCGCGGCAGTGACGAGCAAATCCTCAGCCGCACCCCCAACCCGACGGACCGCAGCACTGCGATACACGAAACGGTTACGCGGATCCTGGCCAACTATCCACCCCACCGATAAGCGCAACCCTGCAGGCGCTGAATCACCCACTGTAGGAGCTGGCTTGCCAGCGAAGACGGCCTTGAATATTGCGTTGGACTTTTGGGCCCCTTCCCTGGCAAGCCAGCTCCTACAAAGGGTGCGCCGACATCTATCGCCAATCGTCTGACCCAGGATGTCGAGGCACCGGCCGTGGGGCTCGTGACCGGTGGTCGGCACGTGCTGGGTGTATTTTTCGGCGCCGGCCTGGCCAGTGTGAGTGGGTTGCTGCTGGCGCCAAGAGTCTGGCTTCATATCAGTCAAGGGCTTAGAAATCGCCTGCGTCATTTGGAGTCCGGTCTGTCAAAGAAACAACTCTTTGCCCCCATCTCGTTGGTGGGACGGTTGCTGTTATTTTCCTGGCTCGGCTAGTCATCCGTTTTTGTACAGCGGCGAAAGAGCGACTACTTTCATACAGAGGTTGTACAGCCTCAGGCTGTCAGTAATGGGACGGTCAGTCCTTGGCCTTGCAGGGAGTTGCACGTGAACAAGCGTACTTCGGCAGTAAAAGTCCTTGTGGTCGACGATCAGCCCTTGATCGTTGAAGAGCTCTGCGAATTTCTTGAGAACAGCGGCTACCGTTGCGTTCCCTGTAAATCCAGCCATCAGGCGATCGAACGTTTCACACAAGACACGGACATCGGCCTGGTGCTCTGCGATTTGCACATGCCGGGCCTGGACGGCATCCAAATGGTTCAGGAGCTGCAACGCCTGTCCGGCAAACACCGGGCCTTCGAGGTGATCATGCTCACCGGGCAGGCGGACAAGCAGGATGTGATCAAGGCGTTGCGCGCCGGCGTTGCAGATTACTACCAAAAGCCGATTGATCTGGGTGAATTGCTCGAAGGCGTGCAGCGCCAGGAAGTGGCACTGCAGGAACGGCACAAGGCGTTGCAGTTGGGGCATCTGAATCAGAAACTGCAATACCTGTCCGAGTCGCTTGATGATTTGTACCAGGACCTAGACAGGGTCCGGCGCACACCGTTGTCGCCGGGAGCCGATGATGGCTCTGCTAGCGGTACAGAACGGGCCGAGATTCCGGCCATTTTCAATCAGCTGTCGCCGCGCCAGCTCGACGTGGCACGGTTGGTAGGCAAGGGGCAGACCAATTATCAGATTGCCTGCGAGTTGGGCATTACCGAGAACACGGTGAAGTTGTACGTATCGCAGGTGCTGCGGTTGACCCATATGCATAACCGCACGCAGCTGGCGTTGGCGTTGACGCCGAACAACTCGGGGCTGCGCCATCGGGTGACGGCGCAGTGATCACCGCTCTGCGTCTGTGCCACTGACCGCCGACCTTAATCTGACGGATGTACTGGCTCCCCTGTGGGAGCGGGCTTGCTCGCGAAGACGGCCTGACAGCCCTGTTCAGACTACTTGGTGCATAATCCCCCACCTCAAAAACACTCCACGAAGCCGCCCACCGCACCCTCGATCACTACCTCAACCTGCCCAAGACACCCGCCGTGCGCAAACCCAGCACGATGTTCGTCATCTCTCCCGATATCGATATCGAAACCCTGCTGGTTCACCCCTGCGAATCGCTTGTGTCGGCGAGTGTCATGGCCAGCGATTTCGCGGCGTTTCTGGACGGGTCGCAACGCAACACGCTACAGGGGATTGCACAGGTGATCATGCTGGGTGAACTGGCGGTGAATAAGGGACTGGAAAACCTCGACCCGCAGCAGTAGCACTAACTCCTGGAGCTGCCGCAGGCTGCGGCTCCTGCAAGACCCAAAATTTCCTCCCGTGTCCCGGTCAAAGAACTCGATAAACACCTTCGTATTAATGCGTTCTTACAGTTGTTTAGCGGGAGAATGCCGACAATGCTGATGCTGGCTTAGGGAAATCATGTTGCGCCCGTGCAACACTCGGTGTCCCACAGGTAGTAGTGGTGGTCAAGGCGTCGGTAACTTGCTAATGCACAAGGCGGGTTCTAATGTCAGCGCTTAATCCTTTCCAGGTCTTGCTTATGAACGTTCCCGCACTGCCGCGCCAACAACTGCTCCTGGTCGATGACGAGGAGGATGCGTTGCTTGAGTTGGCGGAGTTGCTGGAGGGTGAGGGTTTCAATTGTTTCACCGCGACCTCGGTCAAGCTTGCGCTGCAGCATCTGACACGCCATCCGGATATCGCGCTGGTCATCACCGACCTGCGCATGCCGGAGGAGAGTGGCATATCGTTGATCAAGCGCTTGCGCGAGCATACGGCGCGCCAGCATTTGCCGGTGATCGTGATGTCCGGGCATGCAGAGATGGAGGATGTCAGTGACATGTTGCGGTTGCAGGTGCTGGACCTGTTTCGCAAGCCGATCTATCACGTGCGCTTACTGGAGACGTTGAACAACCTGTTCCCGCAGCCGTTGGTGGCGTTGGCCAATCGCTGAAGCCTATTCTGCGGCGGGCCTTGTAGGAGCCCGGCTTGCCGGCGAAGGCGTCCCAAAGACCGATGCAATGATCAAGGATGCCTTCGCCGGCAAGCCGGCTCCTACAAGGTGTATGTCATCCGATTCGCGTCAGGCTATGGGCCGCCAATGGCCCACCATGTGCTCCAGGTCGGCGGCGTTCCCGAGCAATTGCAGATCCCCACTGGAGCCGGCGGCGCTGGCCAGCAATGTCACCTCGCTGGGCAGGCGCACCGGCTTCTTGAATTGCATCGCGATCTCGATATTCGCCGCCGGCAGATGCTCGGCAAGGGCGGCCAAAGTGCGGGCCTTGATCCATAGACCATGGGCAATCGCCGAAGGAAAGCCGAACATTCTGGCGCTGAGCGCACTCAGGTGAATCGGGTTGTAGTCGCCAGAAACTTTGGCGTATCGCCGGCCAATGTCCGCGGGCGCTTTCCATTGGGCGACTTGCGTCAGGGGCAGCGTCGAGGCCAGGGCCTCTTCGACGGGCTCGCCCTCAAGCTTCACCCCTCGACAAAGCATCTGGCTTTGCGCCTCCCAGAGCGGTCCCAATTGATCATCCAGCGTCGTTACCAGATCGAACGTCGCCCCCTTCGCATGGGGCTGCAGGTTCTCCACGCACACGCTGGCCCGCACCCGATGGACCCCGCCCATGGGCCGCAGCACACGAATGCGATTGCTCAGGTGAATAAGCCCCAGCAGTGGGAACGGAAAATCCCGGGCGGTGAGCAATTGCATCTGCAGGGCGAACGCGAGGATGTGTGGATAGGTGGGGGGCAGCAGTCCGTTGTCGGCGAAGGCGCAAACCTTGCGATAGGCCGCCAGGCGCTGCGGATCGACATCGAGCCAGCAGCGCAAACCCGAATCGGGCAGGGTGGTGCCAGTGATTTTGCGCCGCGTCGCCGCATGCACGTACAGCTTCGTCAGGCTGGGTTCGCGATGGAGTGTGTGCCAGTCGATGATCATGCCTAGGCCCCCAGAACACTTTGCCCGCACACCCGCAACGCCTGGCCGGTGAACGCGCCTGTGCCCGGCTGCGCCAGCCAGGCCACTGCTTCGGCGACGTCTTGCGGCAGGCCGCCCTGGCCCAACGAGCTCATGCGTCGTCCTGCTTCGCGCAGGCCGAATGGAATGTGTGCGGTCATCTGGGTTTCGATAAAACCCGGCGCCACGGCATTGATGCTGATGCCGCGCTCATGCAACAGCGGCGCCCAGGCCTGTGCCAGGCCAATCAGCCCGGCCTTGCTCGCCGCATAGTTGGTTTGCCCGCGATTGCCGGCGATGCCGCTGATCGACGCCAGCAGGATCACCCGGCCATTGTCGCGCAGAGTGCCGCTGTCGAGCAGGGCCCTGGTCAGCACTTGCGGGGCGTTGAGATTGACGGCGAGTACCGCGTCCCAGAATTCCGGGGTCATGTTGGCCAGGGTTTTATCCCGGGTGATGCCTGCGTTGTGTACCACGATGTCGATGCCGTCGGGCAACTGTTCGACCAGTTCCGTGGCGGCGTTCTCGGCGCAGATATCGAGGGTGATGCCACGTCCACCGAGGCGGGCGGCGAGGGCGTCGAGGTCGGTCCTGGCCGGGGGAACGTCGAGCAGGATGACCTCGGCGCCGTCACGGGCCAGGGTTTCGGCGATGGCGGCGCCGATGCCGCGCGCCGCGCCGGTGACCAGTGCCTTGCGGCCGGCCAGCGGGCGTGTCCAGTCCATCACCTGGGTGTCGCAGGCATTCAGGTTGATGACTTGCCCGGACACAAAGGCGCTTTTCGGCGAGAGGAAAAACCGCAGCGGTCCTTCCAGTTGATCCTCGGCACCTTCGCCGACGTGGATCAGTTGCAGGGTACCACCGCTGCGCAGTTCCTTGGCCAGCGAGCGACTGAAGCCTTCCAGGGCGCGCTGGGTACTGGCGGCGAACGGGTCGCTCAAGGTCTGCGGGTCGCGTCCCAGAATCACCAGGTGTGCACTGTGGTCGAGATTTTTCATCAGCGGCTGAAAGAACTCGCGCAGTTGCTTGAGCTGATCGACCTGCACCAGATCACTGGCATCGAATACCACGGCCTTGAGTTTCGGACCGTGGCCGGGAATCCACGCGGTCGCCATCGAGGGCTCGGTGCCGTAGGTGTAGATCGCGTCCGTCAGGCGGTTGGCGAAGGCGTTGACCTTGGTCGCCAGTGGTCCACCGCCAATCAGCAAGGCGCCTTCGACAGGGCGCAACCGGCCCGCTTGCCAGCGTTCCAGGCGTACCGGCGAAGGCAGGCCCAAGGCCCCGACCAGACGATGGCCGATGGACGAATTGGCGAAGTCGATATAGCGGTCGGACATGGAACGCGCTCCAGCAGATGAGGTTCAAAGTGTGGACCATGAATGGCAATCAGTCGTTCGATTTGCCAGATACGGCCTACGCTTGCGAGTAATGGCCTTCACAGAATAGGAAGCTTTTCATGACTCAGCTGCGTCGCGTCGCGATCATTGGTGGTAACCGGATACCCTTCGCTCGCTCCAACGGACCGTATTCCACCGCCAGTAACCAGGCCATGCTCACGGCTGCGCTCGAAGGCCTGATCGAACGCTACAACCTGCATGGGCTGCGCCTTGGCGAAGTGGTGACCGGGGCTGTGCTCAAGTTGCCACGGGACATGGCCCTGACACGCGAGTGCGTGCTCGGTTCGCGGCTGTCGCCCGCTACCCCGGCCTACGACATCCAGCAGGCTTGCGGTACAGGGCTGGAAGCGGCGCTGCTGGTGGCCAATAAAATTGCCTTGGGCCAGATCGATTGCGGCATTGCCGGTGGCGTCGATACCACCTCGGACGCGCCGATCAGTGTCAACGAAGGGTTGCGCAAGATTTTGCTGCAGGCCTATCGCGCCAGCACCACCGCGGAAAAACTCAAACCCTTCCTGCAGCTACGCCCAAGGCACCTGATTCCCGAGTTCCCGCGCAATGGCGAGCCGCGCACCGGTATGTCCATGGGCGAGCATTGCGAGTTGATGGCGCAGGCCTGGAACATTCCCCGTGAAGAGCAGGATCAGCTGACGCTGCTGAGCCATCAGAATCTGGATGCGTCCTACGCCGAAGGTTGGCAAAACGATTTGATGACGCCGTTTCTTGGCCTTACGCGCGACAACAATTTGCGCCCGGACCTGACCCTGGAAAAGCTCGCCTCGCTCAAGACCGTTTTCGAAAAAAGCGCCAAAGGTACCCTGACCGCCGGCAACTCCACGCCGCTGACCGATGGCGCATCGTTGGTGCTGCTGGGTAGTGAGGCCTGGGCGAAGGAACGGGGTCTGCCGATTCTCGCCTACTTGCGTGATGGCGAAACCGCCGCAGTGGATTTTGTCCATGGCGCCGAAGGCCTGCTGATGGCGCCGGTGTATGCCGTGCCGCGCCTGCTGGCGCGCAATGGCCTGACCCTGCAGGACTTCGATTACTACGAGATCCACGAAGCCTTCGCCGCCCAGGTGCTCTGCACCTTGAAGGCCTGGGAAGACCCTGAGTATTGCAAAAGCCGCCTGGGCCTCGAAGCACCGCTGGGTTCCATCGACCGCAGCAAGCTCAATGTCAAAGGCAGCTCTCTGGCGGCCGGGCACCCGTTTGCGGCCACCGGTGGGCGAATCCTCGCCAATATGGCCAAGTTGCTTGATGCGGCGGGGAAGGGGCGTGGCCTTATCTCAATTTGCGCCGCAGGCGGTCAGGGCGTAACCGCCATCATCGAACGTTAACGATACCTGTAGGAGCTGGCTTGCCAGCGAAGGCGGTGTGTCAGCCAAAAAGATGTTGAATGTGCCGGCCTCTTCGCTGGCAAGCCAGCTCCTACAGAGATGTTCGGTGTTGAATAGATCCGAGGCATGGCCTAACGTCGCCCCATCAGCCGTCTCGCAACACAAGGCCAGGTTATGCCGACTAACGGACAGGTTTCCCTTGAACGCAGCATCCCGCCCCTCATCACGCTGCCGCGCCCGCTGTATGCCCGAGTGGAAAGCCTCAATGCCGGGTCGTGGACGCCGTCCCATCGTCACGACTGGGTGCAGTTTTCCTATGCCATCAGTGGCGTGCTCGGTGTGCATACCGCCGAGGGCAGTTTCTTCGCGCCGCCGCAGTGGGCAATCTGGATTCCGGCGGACCTTGATCACCAGGTCGTCACCTCGATGCGCGCCGAGATGCGCAGCCTGTATGTGCGTCGCGAGGATTGCCAGTGGGCGGACGGGCGCTGCCGGGTGCTGGAAGTGACACCGCTGGCCCGGGAACTGATCAAGAGTTTTTGCCAACTCCCCGTGGAATATCCCCAGGGCGACAGCCCGCAAGCACGGCTGGTGAATGTGTTGCTGGATCAGTTGGCGACGTTGCCGGAAGTCGGGTTTTCCCTGCCGTTGCCGCGCCATGAACGGTTGCTGGGATTGTGCAACGAGCTGATCGAAAATCCCGAGTGTAACGTGACCCTGAACCAATGGGCCGAACGCCTGGGCACGTCGGAGAAAACCCTGATGCGTTTGTTCCAGCGTGAAACCGGGTTGAGTTTTCGCGGCTGGCGCCAGCGTATGCGCTTGCTGTCGTCGTTGAGTCTGCTGGAGGAGGGGGGCAGCGTGACCAATGCCGCGCTGGCCTGTGGGTATGACTCGACGTCGGCGTTTATTGCGGCGTTCAAGGGCCTGTTCGGGTTTACCCCCGGCGAGTTGTTTCGCCAGTGATGGCCCCTCGCTGGCAAGCCAGCTCTTTGTAGGAGCTGGCTTGCCAGCGAATGACCGCGCAGCGGTCACCGGTCAGGTACGGAACCTTCGCACCAACCCATCCAGCTCATTCGACAACCCGGCCAGGCTCTGGGAATCCAGGCGCGCCGAGTTTGCCAGCTCTGCCACCAACTGCGCATCGCCATGGATCTGGCTGATGTGCCGGTTGATGTCTTCGGCCACTTGGTGCTGTTGTTCCGCCGCCGTGGCAATCTGGGTGTTCATGTCGCGGATCACGTCCACCGACTCGCGGATTTGCCCGAAACTGCTGCGCGCTTCGCCGATGCGCGTCACCGATTGCTGGGACACCTCCAGGCTCGCATGCATCTGCTGGGTGACCTGGCTGGTGCGCTTGGCCAGGTTGCCCAGCAGCCCGTCGATTTCTGCCGTGGAGTCGGCCGTGCGCTTGGCCAGCGCCCGCACTTCATCGGCCACCACCGCAAAACCGCGGCCCTGCTCACCGGCCCGCGCCGCTTCGATGGCGGCGTTCAGCGCCAGCAGGTTGGTCTGCTCGGCGATCGAACGAATGGTCCCCAGGATCGACTGGATATCATTGCTGTCGCGTTCCAGCTGTTGCATCGACTGGGCCGACTGTTCGATTTCCTGGCTCAGGCGATCGACGCTGTTGACGGCCGCGTCAATCTGTTGCTGACCTTCGCGAGCCTGGCGCTGGCCGCTGTCGGCGGACTCGGCCGCCTGACTGCAGGAGCGCGCCACTTCGTTGGCGGTGGCGACCATTTCGTGGAATGCCGTGGACACCATGTCCACCGCTTCGCGCTGGCGTCCGGCGGCTTCAGCCATGTCGCCGGAGACCTGGGTCGAGCTTTTGGAGGTGGCCAGGATCTTGGTCGCGGCACCACCAATGCTCTGGATCAGATTGCGAATCGCGGTCAGGAACTGGTTGAACCAGTTGGCCAGTTGCGCGGTTTCATCACTGCCACGGATTTGCAGATTCTTGGTCAGGTCGCCTTCGCCCTGGGCAATGCCTTCCAGACCGTCGGCCACACTGCGGATCGGCCGCACGATAACGCTGGCGAAACTGGCGCCGACGATGGCAAAGATCAAGGCCAGTACCGCAGCGATGATGGCGATCAACCAGGTCAGTTGGGTCGCGGTGCTCATCACGTCGCTCTGCTTGATCAGGCCGATGAAGGTCCAGCCCAGTTGCTCGGATGGCCAGACGTTGGCCATGTAGCGTTCCCCGTTGAGTTCGACTTCGACCAGGCCTTTGCCGGCCTTGGCCAATTGCGCGTAACCCTCGCCGAGGCTATTCAAGGCCTTGAAGTTGTGTTCCGGTTGCTTCGGATCGACCAGCACGGTGCCGGTGTTTTCCAGCAGCATCAGATAGCCGCTTTCGCCCAGCTTGATCTGTTTGACCAGTTCGGTGAGCTGCTTGAGCGACACGTCGATGCTGACCACACCGCCGTTGGTGCCCAGCTTGTTGTCGATGGTGCGAACGGTGCTGACGTAGGACGTATCGTTTTCGGCCCAGTAATAGGCCTCGGTACGGAACGGCTTGCCCGGTTTCGCCTGCGCCGCCTTGTACCACGGGCGCTGGCGCGGGTCGTAGTTGGCCAGCTTGGCGTCGTCCGGCCACGACACATAACCACCGGCGGCGGTGCCGAGGATGGCGTAGGCGTAGGACGGGTGGGCGTTGCCCAGGTCCTGCAGGAAGCCAAAGACTTTTTTGTCCATCTCGCCCTGGGGAATGCTGGCGGCGTTGGCGTTCATGTAGGTCTTGAGGTTGTCGTCGGAGTTGGTGATCAGCGGTTGTTTGGCCAGATACTCGACGTTCTGGCTGATACCGTCGAAGAACAGTTGCATGGCGTTGCTGACCTGACGGATTTCGCGACCACTGCTGTCGACGAAACCGTCCCTGGCATCACTGCGCAAGTTCAGCACGACGAGGGTGGCGACCAGTACCACCGGCAAGCAGGCGATGATTGCAAACGCCCAGGTCAGTTTCTGTTTGATGTTCATCCGCGCTCCAGATTTTCTTGTAGGCCCACGCAGTGCAGATGACTCGCGGTTTATTGGCAGCCGTAAACGTTGTCGATCAACCCGGGTCCGTGAGTGCGGTATCGTTATTGTCAGGGAAACGATTGTCGGACAAATCACTTTGTCACTAAGGACTTCGGCTGCTGCCTCCGGAAATTGAGGGCTGTTCGGAAAAATCCCGCGAACGGTAGTGTCGAGGTGTCGGTTTCTGTCACAAATGACCTTGTGGCCCCCGGACTACAAGCGCTTCAGGCTCGACTATGATCCAGAAGGCTGGAGATGGACCGCAGGTTTTTGCGAGGAAATCGGTACATTGTGTGCATCTGCAAGGTTCATAGGTCGGCACCCCCTCCCCCGAATGGATGGATTGCCGTATAACGAATGACTTTCGCGTGTTTGGTAATAAAGGACCCACAATAAAAGCTGATGAAGACTCCAAAACGCATTGAACCCCTGATCGAGGACGGTCTGGTCGACGAAGTGCTGCGCCCACTCATGAGTGGTAAAGAAGCAGCTGTTTATGTGGTGCGCTGCGGCAACCAGTTACGTTGCGCGAAGGTCTACAAGGAGGCGAATAAACGCAGTTTCCGGCAGGCGGCCGAGTATCAGGAAGGCCGCAAGGTGCGCAACAGCCGACAGGCCCGGGCCATGGCCAAGGGCTCCAAGTTTGGCCGCAAGGAAACCGAAGACGCTTGGCAGAACGCTGAAGTGGCGGCGCTGTTCCGCCTGGCCAACGCCGGTGTGCGAGTGCCCAAGCCGTTCGACTTCCTCGAAGGCGTGCTGCTCATGGAGTTGGTGGCCGACGAGTACGGTGATGCGGCACCGCGTCTGAACGACGTGGTACTGGAACCGGACCAGGCGCGTGAGTACCACGCGTTCCTGATCTCGCAGATCGTGCTGATGCTGTGTACCGGCCTGGTGCACGGTGACCTGTCCGAGTTCAACGTGCTGTTGACCCCGACCGGTCCCGTGATCATCGACTTGCCGCAAGCCGTTGACGCGGCGGGCAACAACCACGCGTTCAGCATGCTGGAGCGGGACGTCGGCAACATGGCGTCCTATTTCGGACGGTTTGCGCCAGAGTTGAAAAAGACCCGGTATGCCAAGGAAATGTGGGCCTTGTACGAGGCGGGCACTTTGCATCCCGCCAGCGTCCTGACCGGCGAGTTCGACGAACCGGAAGAACTGGCCGATGTGGGCGGCATCATGCGCGAGATCGAGGCCGCGCGCCTGGATGAAGAGCGCAAGCAAGCCGCCCGTGCGGCTGACGATGCGCCCGCCAAGCCAGCCGAAGAACCGCCTCCGCCCTGGATGCAGTGATCGGCTGAAGAAAAACCCGGCTTCGGCCGGGTTTTTTGTGGGTGAAGGGATTCAATGTTTATGGCGCCCGACGCACCGCCTTGGCGAGCAAGCCCGCACACACATTCGATCTGCACTGGACACAGAATTTGTGTTCGGCGACGGTCCAATGTGGGAGCGGGCTTGCTCGCGAAGGCGTTAGCACAGTCAAAATCATTGCCAGACGGGATCTGCGTTAGCACAACACCCCGACTCAAGACTCTTGAGAATCGGACAATCAGGTCGATGATCCCCCTGGCAATGCTCGACCAGATCCTGCAACGTATCGCGCAACTGCCCCAGCTCACGGATCTTCTGGTTCAGTTCATCGATATGCTGGCGCGCCAATGCCTTCACATCGGCACTGGCACGCTGGCGGTCCTGCCAGAGGGTCAGCAACTTGCCGACTTCTTCCAGGGAAAACCCCAGGTCCCGCGAGCGTTTGATGAACGCCAGCGTGTGCAAGTCGTCAGCGCCGTACACCCGGTAGCCGCTGTCGGTGCGATGCGCCGCCTTGAGCAGGCCGATGGACTCGTAGTAGCGGATCATCTTTGCGCTCAGGCCGCTGTGGCGGGCCGCTTGGCCGATATTCATCGATTGTCCTCCAGGTCCTCGGGTTTCCAGGTTTTCAACAGTAGCGCATTGCTCACCACGCTGACGCTCGACAACGCCATGGCCGCGCCGGCCAGCACCGGGTTGAGGAAGCCAAAGGCGGCCAATGGAATGCCGATCAAGTTATAGACGAAGGCCCAGAACAGGTTCTGCCGGATCTTCGCGTAGGTTTTACGGCTGATCTCCAGCGCCGCCGGCACCCGCCGCGGATCGCCATGCATCAAGGTAATGCCGGCCGCATGCATGGCCACATCGGTGCCGCCGCCCATGGCGATGCCGATATCGGCCGCGGCCAGCGCTGGCGCGTCATTGATGCCATCGCCGACCATCGCCACCACGCCGGTTTTCTTCAATGCCGCGACTGTGGCGGCTTTGTCCGCAGGCAGCACCTCAGCGTACACATCCTGGATGCCCAGCGCCTTGGCGACCACGTTGGCGCTGCCTCTGTTGTCACCGGTCAGCAGGTGACTGCTGATGTTGCGCGCGCGCAGTTGCTGCACCGCTTGCAGCGCCCCAGGCTTGAGCGTGTCACCGAAGGCGAACAGGCCCAGCACTCTTGGCTCGGGGTTTTGCTCGATCAGCCAGGACAAGGTCCGGCCTTCGGTTTCCCACGCGCTTGCCGAACTCGCCAGAACGCCAGCGTCCAGGCCACTTTCTTCCAGCAGGCGCCGATTTCCCAGTGCCAGGCGCCGATCCTCAAGGGTGCCGGCAATGCCTCGACCAGTCAGGGATTGACTGTCGGTGACGTCGGTCACGGTCAGGCCGCGCTCGGCGCAGGCATCCAGCACCGCCTTGGCCAGCGGATGCTCGCTGCCGCGTTGCAGGGCGCCGGCCCTTTGCAGCAGGCGGGCTTCGTCGCCATCGAGGGCGCTCAAATGGGCAATACGTGGGGTGCCTGAGGTCAGCGTGCCAGTCTTGTCGAACACCACGGCGCTGACTTCATGGGCACGCTCCAGCGCCTGGGCATCCTTGATCAGAATGCCGTAGCGCGCCGCGACCCCGGTGCCGGCCATGATCGCCGTTGGCGTGGCCAGGCCCAGGGCACAAGGGCAGGCGATCACCAGCACCGCCACGGCATTGATCAAAGCGCTCTCCAGCGGGGCGCCATACAGCCACCAGCCGACCAAGGTCGCCAACGCCAGCAGCAAGACCACCGGGACGAACACCTGGCTGACTCGGTCCACCAGTTTCTGAATCGGCGCTTTCGCCGCCTGGGCGTCCTCCACCAGGCGAATGATTCGCGCCAGCACGGTTTCCGCGCCAAGGGCCTGGGTGCGAACCAGCAACCGGCCCTCGCCATTGATCGCACCGCCCGTGACCTTGTCGCCGGGTTGCTTGGGCACCGGCAGGCTTTCGCCGCTGATCAATGCTTCGTCGGCATGGCTCTGGCCGTCGACCACTTCGCCGTCCACCGGGAAGCGTTCCCCTGGCTTGATCATGACCAGGTCATCGAGACGCAGGGCGCTGATCGCCACCTCCTGCTCACGACCATCGATCACCTGGATCGCCCGCTCCGGGCGCAGTGCCTCCAGGGCGCGAATGGCGCTGGCGGTCTGGCGTTTGGCGCGGCTTTCCAGGTATTTGCCCAATAGCACCAGGGCAATCACCACGGCCGAGGCTTCGAAATACAGGTGCGGCATGCGCCCGGCGGCGGTGGCCCATTCGTAGACGCTCAAGCCATAACCGGCGCTGGTGCCCAGCGCAACCAGCAGGTCCATGTTGCCGGCCCCGGCACGCACGGCTTTCCAGGCGGCCACATAAAAGCGCGCGCCGAAGATGAACTGCACCGGCGTGGCCAAGGCGAATTGCGCCCAGGCCGGGAGCATCCAGTGCACGCCGAACGGTTGCAGCAACATCGGCAATACCAGAGGCAAGGCGAGGGCAATGGCTGCGATCAAGGCCCAGCGCTCGCGGTGCAGTCGGGTTTGTTGGGTGTCGATGTGCGGCTGATCGTCATGCCAGACGCTAGCGGTGTAACCCGCCTTGCTCACGGCAGCGATCAAGGTTTGCGGATCAACCGCTCCGAGTAGTTCCAGATGGGCGCGTTCATTGGCCAGGTTGACGCTGACGCTCTTGACCCCCGGCACTTTGTTCAACGCCCGCTCCACCCGGCCGACGCAGGAGGCGCAAGTCATGCCGTCGATGCTCAATTCCAGGCGCTGCCGGGGCACGCTGTAGCCGGCCTTTTCCACCGCGTCCATCAAGGCCGGCAGGCTGTCGAGCGGCGCTTGAACCCGCGCCTGCTCGGTGGCCAGGTTGACGCTGACGGCACTGGCGCCCATGACTTTGCTCAAGGCGCGCTCGACACGCCCGGCGCAGCTGGCGCAGGTCATGCCGGCAATCGGCAGATCGAAAGTAGTGGATTCGGACATCGGTCACGCTCCCTGTAGAAGATGCCTACAGGATCAACCTTGCCATGCTGGCAAGGTCAAGCGCAAAGATCGATGGGTGACCCGGGACCTGTAGGAGCCGGCTTGCCGGCGAAGGCGATCTTGAGGACGCCTTCGCCGCCAAGCCGGC